>CAYPJE010000004.1:0-3458 GCA_964410945.1 uncultured bacterium | reverse complement strand
TGGAAATAAGAGAAAACTGTTTCCCGATGGCTCCTTCGAGGATGTCTGGGGTGTGCGCTACCAGAAAATCGGTACTTTCGTGAATGCCGTGCAGTTTCCATTGGCAGAAGCAAATACGATTGCAGATATTGATGCCTACGACTGGCCTATGGCAGAAGACCTTTACCGGCCCGGGGGAATTGGTACTGTGGCTAAATCGAAATACAATACTACCGATTATGCCCTGGTTGCCCGCAACCCCTTATCCGAGGGTTTCCTGGATCGCGGCAGCCTCCTTATGGGAATGGAAAAATTCTTCATGGCTATGGCACTGCAGCCGGAACTGGTAACTCATCTGGTAAAGCGAATGTTGCATATTTACCGCGGCGTTTATGAGATATTTCTCGATGAAGTAGGGCCCTGGATTCAGATGGTGGAAGCGGCTGATGATCTGGGTGCCAATGATAACCTGCTGATATCACCGGATATGTACCGCCAATTCATTAAACCGGCTGAAAAAAGTTTATATACCATGATTCATGAAATGGCTCCCGGGGCTGCCTTATTTCATCACAGTGATGGGGCCATCTTTGATATAATCCCCGATTTAATTGAAGTGGGTGTTAATGTGCTGAATCCGGTTCAAACCTCAGTAGCTGGTATGGAGCCTGGAAGATTAAAAGTAAACTACGGCGATCGACTTGTCTTTCATGGAGGTATTGAGGGTATTGAAGGGCAGGTGGAAATGGATCAGCTTGCAAAAGAGATAAAAGATCGGATTACTGTTTTAGGTTCCAAAGGGGGATATATACTTTCATCCTGCAATCATTTCATTGATGTAGACCCGGAAAATATTCTACACATGTTCAACACCGCCCATGAACATGGTTATTATTAATCGCTGATATAACAATAACTAAAAGAAAATCCTTGTTTGGGAAAATATAGCAATGTAATCTTACCAGGTCATTATGTATGAACATATGGACATGACCCAACCAATCCCGGCTAAAACCAAACAGATTCTGGTTATTGATCCAAATATATCATCTGAGTTGTACCAATTTGAATCAAATTATTTTTTAAAGGATGTCTAATGAATTTAACTGTTGATCATAACAATGGTATTCCTCTTCATATCCAGGTCGAGAATATATTACGTTCTCTGATTGCCCAGCCGGAATACCAGAAAGGTAGATTGCTTCCAAACGAGGAAGCCTTGTCGAAGCGTCTTGGGATATCGAGAAATACGGTTCGGCAAGCAGCCAATAAACTGGTTTATGAAGGCCTGATAGTAAGAAAAAAGGGGGTTGGGACTCGGGTCGCGGATAAAGCTGTCAGCACGGCCCTTGAAAGCTGGCATTCTTTTACCCAGGAAATGAACAGCAAGGGGATACCATTCCAGAATTATGAAGTAAATATAATTTGGGAACCCGCCGATGAGAAACTAGCTGGTCTGTTTTCAATTCCCGTTGGCAAAAAAGTACTGCGCTTGGAACGCTTACGCGGTATGGATGAAGGGCCGATAGTCTTTTTCATCTCCTATTTTCACCCGCGTGTTGGGCTGACCGGTGATGAAGATTTTTCACAGAAATTATATGATTTGCTGGAACAGAAATTTTCAACAATAGTGATGGTTTCCAAGGAGGAAATCAAAGCTATCAAAGCATCTGACCTGATCGCAGGGAAACTGGATATTGCCGTTGGCGATCCGGTACTTTATCGCAAACGTTTTGTTTATGATCCCGGTCAACGGATTGTTGAATATAATTTATGCTATTACCGGGCCGACCGGTTTACATATTCCATTGAGATTGAACGAAACCGGGTTTGAGAAGATATAATTGGATTACAATTTGAAATCTGGGGCCGAATAAGGGGACGCGCATGAAGTGGAGAGGTAAGTCTGGATGGTTGATGATTTCAGCACTCATAATATTGAATCTGCAATTACAGGCTGGTGTTACGGGAAAACTAAAGGGCCGGATTACCGATCAGGCCACCGGGAAACCGTTGATCGGAGCTAATGTAGTAGTAGAGGGTGAGTCAATTGGTACCGCCGCCGATGTGAATGGTGATTACTACATAATTGCAATTCCCCCTGGTAACTATACAATCAGAATTATGATGATCGGGTATCGTGATATGTCGGTCAGTGATGTGGAAATTACTTCGGACCATACTACAGTAATACATGCTGAGTTGTTGGTACAGGTTCTGGAAGCCGATGGGGAAGTGATCGTGGTAGCCCAGCGGCCACTGGTTGATGAAAATGTCACTTCCAGCACCCAGTTTATCAGTATCGAAAAACTGAACCAGCTTCCGGTCAGCGATACCAAGGAAGCACTGATGATGCAATCAGGTGTATTCTTCGATCAGATACCAGTGGCCGGCGGATTGAGTTCGGCCGGAAGAGGTGAGAAACGGTATTCGATTCGTGGCGGCAGCCAGGATGAGGTGATGTGGTTGATAAATGGTGTAAGGACGTCCACCTTGACCCTGGGTCGAGCCGACCAGGGGGGATCATTTACCAGTGTGAATATGAATGCTGTCCAGGAAGTACAGGTAATAACCGGTGGATTCAATGCGGAATATGGCAATGCCCAGTCCGGTATCGTGAATGTAGTTACCAAGGAGGGCGGTTCTCAACTGGAAGGATCTCTGGAATACATTTACGGTTTCCCGGGCCAGCGTCATTTCGGTGATTATCTGTATGATCTGAACGATACCAGTGATTATGAAATCGGAATCCACTGGGTCGATTCAACAAATTCATTGGACACCGCCTGGCTGACTGATTACCGCCTGAACCAGATTTACGATTATCGCCAAATTCCGGATAAAACAGTCTATTTTACGCTTGGTGGCCCCATGTTCAGCATGGGTGATCGAAAGGCAACCTTTTTTCTGTCAACACAGTATAAACGAGAAGCATACACCTATCCCATGCCCAGGGATACCCGTGATCTGGAAAATGTCCAGTTGAATCTGTCTTTACCGGTGAATCCAAAGATGAAACTGCGGATTGAAGGAATGTATAACCATGAAGGGCATGCTACACTTCAAGAAGGTGGCGACTATGTCTGGAATGCAAAATACTACCGGGGCTTTGGATCGCTCCTTGATACCTACACTTCATTACTCTCTGCCAGTTTCAGTCATGCCCCGTCGACGGCACTATTCTATGATATAAAACTGAGTTATTACCGCTCTGAATTTCTAGAAACCCCTGGCCAGTACACGGAGACCGGCCAGAGCTCCTTTGTCGATATCTGGGGTTACCAGTATTATACCGGTTTTGAAGGTTATGAGGAGGAAGGTTTCGTTAACTATTCCTTTATCTACGATAAACATACTATCCAAAGCGATTTGTCTGCCGTAGGCAGCCTGAACTGGCAGCTTACTAATTATCATTTCATTAAAACCGGCTTTGAATATCACTATAACATGCTGGCGGAATTAAAGAATTATCGCTATAC
>CAYPJE010000003.1:0-138623 GCA_964410945.1 uncultured bacterium | reverse complement strand
CTTGGGGCTCATAGCACTTCCTTTTTTCTTTTAAATTAAGCCCAAAGTCTCTCATTTCATTTAACCTATATTTGTCCATAGGTTTTTGACGCTACACACAAATGAAATTGAAAAGGTTGAATGCCAGTCGGTTCCCAACAGCCTGGAACGGATACAGCTTGCGGATAACGATCAGACAGCCGGGGAATTGCTGGTTGAATATGCCAACCTGAAATCAGCAGTACAGAGTCCAATAGTATTTACAACGGAATCCACATCCAGAGAGAATACTAGCATAACGGTTCATTATACCTTCCTGGATAAAGACTGGGAGGTTGTAAGCCAGGGTAAACAGGTTATTGAGCTAATTGCCATTCCCGCTGAATTCGCCCTGTACCAGAATTATCCCAATCCCTTTAATCCAATCACTACAATCAACTATGACATCCCAGAAGATTTTCACGTTAAGTTGACAATTCATGATATAACTGGACGTCAAGTTATTCAGCTGGTAAATGAAGACCAGCAAGCTGGATATAAATCAGTCCAGTGGAATGGTAGGAATTCATCCGGGCAGTTGGTGAGTGCTGGAATGTATTTCTATACGATTGAGTCAGGTAATTATTCAGCAGTTAGGAAGATGGTATTGCTGAAATAGTAATTTTATCCTAAACTCGGTAACCAATCCAAACTCAGATGAGATGTTCAAAGGCTCCTGACGGGGCCTTTCTTTTACACCAAACTCAGTAACTAATCCTAATCCCAATTCAGCTTTAATTTGAGCTATTTTCTATATCACTGGGAATCGAAGATCATTCCAAAAAAGTGTGCTATAAATGTGCTATTTTTTTGTCTATTTATGTCCATCTATGCGTTTTTTGTCATATTCTGGCGAAGTTGATATAGTAAAAGAAAACCCTGCTTTCACGACGGAAAACAGGGCTTATTGAGGAGTGACTCCGGTGCGACTCGAACGCACGGCCAATGGCTTAAAAGGCCACTGCTCTACCGACTGAGCTACGGAGTCAATTGTTTATGAACTGTTCAATTTGAGCCACGGAAATTAATCAAATATTTGTAGTAAGGGAACCATTCAATTATTAATCCCAAAGAAGAATTTCAGGGGAACATGAATCCGTTTGGCCCAGGCCGGTTCGTTATGTTCCGCCCCTTCGGCAATCATATAAATTAAATTTCCGGATTCATTGAATCCGTGGATCGCCAACAAGGGCATCATATTATCAATAGCCGGCTGGAGCCGGGCTTCCAGGCCGACGGTACCGTTGTCGATGTACAGTTTGATCGGTTTGGCTGGACCGGTATAGTTGGCCACCCGCTTAACAATTTCCCCTTCATCAACGATAAAGGCCGGTGACAGACACCCGGCCATCCCGAATACTTTTGGGTATTCCCAGGCCAGGTGGAAGGAAATGATACCACCCATGGATGAACCCATGATGGCTGTGTTTTCCGGTCCTGTGAGAGTGCGGTAGGTGGAATCAATCAGTGGTTTGACAGTATTCACCAGGAAGTCACTGTACAATTCACCCCGGTGGACAGGGGAGTATTCTGCAGTACGATCTGCATTATTATATATTCCAACCACAATGATCTCCCTGATCAGGCCCGAATCAATCAGCGTCGTGGCAATCTCGTCAACCTGCCATTCCATTCCGTGGTATCCGGTATTTGAATCGATTATATTCTGTCCGTCGTGCATATAGAGCACCGGGTAGCTGATACTTTCATTTTCACGGTAGGAAGGCGGCAGCCAGACAATTATATTTCGTTCGTTTGCTAGTTGCGGGGAATAAATACTGTGATAGCGCACAGTCCCGGTTATCCCACAGCCCGGTGAATATCCGGTATCCCGCCAGGCCGGTATGGTATGCCGGATCAAAGTATCGTTTTTAACAGTCAGGCTGTAGTTGGGAGGGATGTGCCCGGAATCATCCAGTGCTTCGGAAATCCAGCTGCCCTGTGTGAATTTGTATTCTATGGTATCACCGACCTCCAAAGTAGCCAAATAACTGAAATGCAGAGAATCGATTCGCTCCAGCCGGATCTGGGCGGCGTCCCATTCACCCAGGCTGGGATGGTTCCCGACAATTGTCACCTGATCGGTGCCGGATGGAACTTCAACAATAAATTGAACCGCAGGCGGCTTGTGGCTGCAGCCGATAAATCCAATCATTACAATCAGAAGCATGATCGTTTTCAAGTGCGGTATTTTCATCAAATTCCCTTAAATTTTTCCTGTCTCCGCCTTGAATTTAGGGCTCAGAATTAATTATGTCTGCACCGCAATACACCCTGGGAATATCAGCCTTCTACCATGATTCCGCTGCCTGCCTGCTGCGGAATGGAGAGATTATTGCTGCCGCTCAGGAGGAACGATTTTCCCGTAAAAAACACGATCCTGATTTTCCTGTTCAGGCCATTGATTTCTGTCTGGACTATGCTGAAATTAATATCACTGATCTGGATATTGTCGCTTTTTACGATAAGCCATTGCTGAAATTCGAACGGCTGCTGGAGACCTATGTGGATAATGCTCCGCTGGGTATCAGGTCTTTCCTGACCGCTATGCCGGTCTGGCTAAAGCGCAAGCTATGGCTTCATCGGATATTGGAAAAGGAGCTGGGTTACGCTGGGCAGATTTTATTCCCGGAACATCATCAGTCCCACGCTGCGGCCGCCTTTTACCCTTCGCCTTTTGAAGAAGCCACTTTCATTACCATGGATGGAGTAGGCGAATGGACCACCACCAGTTGGGGTACGGGGCGGGGCAACCGGATCGAAATTCAGAACGAACTCCACTTTCCCCATTCCCTGGGATTGCTGTATTCCGCCTTCACCTATTACACCGGGTTTCGGGTCAACTCCGGGGAATATAAAGTCATGGGGCTGGCTCCGTACGGAGAGCCGCGTTATGTGGAGACTATTTATGACAATCTGATTGATCTCAAGGATGATGGTTCCTTCCGTTTGAACATGGAATATTTTAATTACTGTGCCGGTCTCACCATGACCAACAAACGTTTCGACCGTCTTTTCGGAGGACGTCCTCGGAAACCTGAAACCGAATTGACCCAGCGTGAAATGGATTTGGCCGCCTCGGTGCAGGTGGTGACCGAGGAAGCCATGTTCCGGACGGTCCGCCATGCCATCGGTGTGACCGGGCAGCGGAATCTTTGCCTGGCCGGCGGGGTGGCTCTGAATTGCGTCAGCAACGGTAAACTCCTGCGTAGTGGGCTGATCGATGATATCTGGATTCAGCCTGCCGCCGGGGATGCCGGTGGTGCCCTGGGGGCGGCCTTTGCCGCCTGGCACCTCCAACTGGAGCAACCTCGCGAAGTAAACGAGCGTCGCGATAGTCAGCAGGGCTCCTATCTGGGGCCTGAATTTAGTAATGATGATATCCGCCAGTACCTGGTAAGTAACCGGATTCCGTTTAAACCACTTAATAATCCGGCAGAAACCGGAGCGGCCTTGATCGCCGATGAAAAAGTCCTGGGCTGGTTCCAGGGCCGGATGGAGTTTGGTCCCCGGGCCCTGGGAAATCGCAGTATCCTTGGCGATGCCCGCTCACCGGAAATGCAGACCACCATGAACCTGAAAATCAAATACCGGGAATCGTTCCGGCCTTTTGCCCCTTCGATCCTGGAAGGGGAAATCGGTAACTGGTTTGAAATTGACCGGTCCAGTCCCTACATGCTGCTGGTGGCTGACGTACACTCCAATCACCGGCTGGAAAATAATGGCTCCGATGCGCAGGGACTGGACCGGTTGAAGCGCAGGCGTTCCACAATTCCCGCCGTAACCCATGTTGACAATTCCGCCCGCATCCAAAGCGTCAACCGGGAGACCAATCCCCGCTACTATGACCTGCTCACAGCCTTTCACCGGCTGACCGGGTGTCCGGTGATTGTCAATACCAGCTTCAATGTCCGTGGTGAACCAATTGTAGCCAGCCCGGAGGATGCCTACCGCTGTTTCATGCGTACCGAAATGGATTACCTTATCATGGGGGATTTTCTGCTGGATAAAAAAGAACAATCGGAATATTCTGAACGTGAAGATTGGCGGGAAAAATATGAACTGGACTAAATACAGCGGGTTGTTCAAGGTCGATACCGGCCGGGAAAAGGTCAGACAGTTCGGATTTATACTGGCTGGTTTTCTTGCTTTTGTTGGGACAGCTCGGTTTATAGTTGCCGGTCATACTCCGTGGAACCTTGTATTTGCGGGTGTCATTGTTGGCTCTTTGGCAGCGATATTGCCGCGGTTTCTGGTAGTGATATATTATCCCTGGATGATCATTGCCAACCTGATCGGATTCACCATAACCCATTTGATTCTGATTATTTTATTCTATATTATCCTGACCCCCATCGGGCTGATCCGGAGGGTGGCCGGAAAAGATTCACTGGAACGGAAGTACCGTTCAGGGAGTTACTGGATCGCCAGGGATAGTGATGATCAAGCTAATCTTGAAAGGATGTTTTAATGGCTTCAACCAGTCTGTGGTCTGAATTGTGGCAATATCTCAAGGTGCGTAAAAAATGGTGGTTGGGACCGATCATATTCTTTCTACTGTTACTGGCCGTGATTGCGGTATTTGCCGAGGGTTCGGCCCTGGCCCCGTTTATTTACGCTATTTTTTGAGTAACCCGGTCAACTGGGCATAGAGCTGATCGATGCCGGGGAAGTCCGGAGCTTCCGTTTTGATCTGCTGGACCAGCTTAAAAGCTTTTTGGAGCTGGCCCGATACCATGTAAGCACCACTGAGATTATACATCAATTGATAGTCATTGGATAACATGGAGTTGGCTTTTTCCAGATAGGGAATGGCTTGTTCAGGTTGCTGATTATTCAGCAGGATGGTGCCGATCCATTTCTGACTGTAGGGTTCCGTTACCATCGATTCGACCCGGTGGAAGGCCTGCAGGGCACCGGAATAGTCCCGTCCCAGCACCTTGATTTTACCAATAAGCAGGTACCCCTGCCAGCGATAGGGAAAAGCGCGGATCAAAGCCCGTGCCTCCTGTTGTGCGGACTTCAAATCCTGCCTTTCAATATAGTATTCCGCCGCCTGGTAATGGGCATCCCAGAAATTCAATTCCTTTTTCAATGTTTGAAGTGCCAGTGCCTCGATTGTGGTGGCCGGTTCGATATCCGACAGGTACAAATGCCGCTTGCCCGGCTGAAAGGGCCAACCGCTAAGCAGTACCTGGACCTGGTAGTCGGCAATTGTGTGGTCCAGCTCCGTGAGCGCCGACAGCCGGTAAAAGAACTCATCCGGTGGCAATGGCCGGGCTTTTAATCCCAGCACTCTATTATCGATGACAGTGCCAGCCAGGGCTTTGCCAATCTGGAAGTAGCCCTCCTGATTAGGATGGAGATGTTCCAGCATCAGGTTGGTACCGGTCAGTCCATTGGGAGAAATTGATTTGAACCAATGCTCCACATCGCAGATGTATACTCCGGACCGCTTGCCAAATGATTTTATTGTTTTATTGAAATCCGAACTGGCCCGGAAACGCAGGCCATCCAGATCCCGGGCCCGGCTGTAATGATAATCGGCCCGGGTGAATTGTCCGTTGTGTTCAGCCAACCGGGCAATGTTGAAATGCCCTTCGGCGGTTGTGTCCTCCGGCAGAGAAACGAACGGTGGCTGGTCGCACAAATTACTGGCCAGGGTTGAAAGGACCACCGGCACGTTCTGTTTTTGATACCGGTTCACGATATCAGCGAGGTTTCTGCAAAAGATTTCAGCGGTCCGGGTATATTTTTCACTGTCGATTGGAATTGCCTGATCGCCGGCCATGCGGGCCATGAGGGTTCCGGTTTCATTTGCTGCCGTTGACCGCTTGATCCGGCGGGCTCCATCCTGTATAAGTTGGTAAAGTTTCAGGTGGCGTAGCTTTAACAGGGCCAGGGTTAATGTCCGATTGGCTTGGGCACCTGACAGAGTAGAGCCTGAACCCAGGACGCCGTAGAATTCATTATGTCCGGCATAGATAACCAGCAGGTCAGGTTCATAATCCAGGCATGTTCGGGCGAATTCCCGTACGGTATAACTGCCCACTGCTGTCATTCCCAGATTAATCACTTCGAAATTGTAATCGGGGTAAGCTGCTATTAACCGGTCTTCCAGTGAAATTGAGAAACAACCATTGAAGAAATAAGGAAAGCCGGCCGTACTCGATCCCCCCAGCACAAAGATCCGTTTAGTGTTGTCAGGCTTGTCTTTAAGGAATATGTCATCCGTTGGAAATCCGGTGGGAGAGGGTGGTGGAAAATAGCGCAGGGCCACATCGGGGTTAGGGATCAGGTACCCGTTGAGTTCCGGATATGGTTCGAATAAATCCAGGTTTGGGCCGTAATCAAATATCCGCAGTCCGATTTCTATGATACCGATCAATAGGATCGGCAGTAGTGCCAGGATCAGAGGGAAGATAAATTTTCTCAATCGGGAGTTTATCATTTCTTTTTCTGTCGGGCTTTAGTCAGATCATTATAAAACTGTTGTGCACCGGGGAAACGGGGGTTTTTCCCCAGCAACAGATCCAATTGCCGCAGAGCCAGTGTTGTATCCCCATTCAGGAAATAAGCCCCACTTAGATTATAACTGGCCTGGTAGTCGACCGGATTTAATTGCACGGCCTTTTTCAGGTAGGGAATTGCCGATCGCGAATCACTTTCATTGACCAGGATCGCCCCCAGCCATTTATAGCTGTAGCTGTCGTTGATTAATTCTATCGTATGCCTCAGAACCGGTTTGGCGGCTGTATAATCGCCTGCTTCGATATAAAGCTTCCCCAGGGCTTGATATGGCGATTCATTGGCCGGAAAGGTGGTGGACAGTACCCGGTATTCCGCGATAGCCCGTTCGATATTACCATTCTGTCGAAAATATTCGGCCAGTTCCACATGGGCTTTTTCAAAATTGCTGTCGCGGGTCAATACCGCTTTGGCCAGTGATTCGATTCTGGTTGTTGGTTGCAGGTCAGCGGTTCCGATATAACGATCGGAATTATTGAACGGCCAGCCGGAGGTGAGGATTTGTATCCGGTAATTCGCTATCTGGTGATCCAGTTCGGTCACCGGCATCCGTTGGCGGAAAAAACCATCATCAGGCTGAGTAACCGGAGGTGGCAGGTCAGGATGGGTAATCCGCAGTAGATTCATTCCCACTATGGTGTGGGACAGGGCCTTGGCAATCTGGAAATAACCCTCCAGGTTGGGATGCAAATGCTCAAGAATCAAATTATTTCCGATTAGACCATCAGGTGAAATTGACCGGAACCAGTTATCGGTATCACAGATGAAAACGCCAGTTTCATTATTGAAGGAGCGAATGATCTTGTTTAGGTCTTCACTGGCCCGGAAACGCAAACCATCCCTGTCTTTGGCCTGGCGGTAATGGTAATCAGCCAGCTTGAATTGCCCCTGCTGTTCAGCCTGCCGGCCGGCCTGGTAATGATCTTGGGCGCTGCTGTCCCCGGGAAGTGATACGAAGGGGGGCTGATCCTTCAGGTTACTGACTAAGGTGGACAGTAATACCGGTACTCCCTCCGGCTGGTACCACCTGATGATATCAGTTACATTGGCCCGGAAGATTTCGCCGGTTTTCCGGTAAAGTTTGCTGTCCAATGCAATCGACTGGTTTTCAGCCATGGTGGCCATCAGGGTTCCGGATGTATCAGTGTTCTGTTTATCGGATTTGATGATTCGCCCGGCCAGATTACTGATCAACTGAAAAAGCTTGATCCTTCTGAGATTGAGGTAGGCCAGAGTCAGGTTCCTTCTGGTTCCGATGGCCGAGCGGGCCGACCCCGATCCCAGGGTGCCATAGAATTCATTATGGCCGGCATAGATAATCAACAGGTCTGGATTGTAGTCCAGACAGGCACGGGCGAGATCACGGACGGTATAGCTGTTCACGGCGGTCATCCCCAGGTTGATTACTTCAACCGGGTGATCGGGATAAAGGGCCTGCAGACGTTGTTCCAGCAGGGCCGGGAAAGTACCGGAGTACATATAGGGATACCCGGCAGTGGATGATCCTCCCAGGGCAAAGATTCTGATCCGGTCGGCTGGTTTATTCTTTAAAAATGTATCCTGGGTGCCAAAGGCCCCGTAACTGGATTTCCCGAAATATAATTGACCGACAGATCGATTGCTGGTGAGGTAATCACTGTGGTATTTGTAAGGGACAATTGCCTGGCCGTATTCCTTTTGATAACTGCCGATGCGCAGCGCCAGTTCCGCCAGCAGCAGAATTAACACCGGGATGGAAAATAAGATCACCCGGAACAGCCAGATCTTTTTACTATTCACTTTTGCCAAATCAGAAATTATTGTTGATTAAAATTAATGATTATATAAACAAAACGGGCTTCAAAAGAAGCCCGTTTTGTAAGAGATAATAAAGTAATGAAGTACTTACTTGAGTAATGTCATTTTCTTGGTGATGCGATGATTCGCTGTCACGATTTCGTAGAAATAGACACCACTTGAGACGGCCTGACCATGATTGTCAGTTCCGTTCCAGCGCAGACCATAGGTACCCTTACTAATGAATTCATTCTCATAGGAGAGTACTTTCTGTCCCAGAATATTGTAGATGTTCATCTTTACCAGACCGGCTTCCGAGAGATAGAATTTGATTTCTGTTTCCGGATTGAACGGGTTGGGATAGTTCTGGAACACGGTGAATTCCTGTGGAACAACCGGTTCATCGCCAACACCAACCGTGAAAATCGCTGCCGGTGGGTCTTCTACGACCAGCGGTGGATCAGTAGTCCAGGTATCCTGTGGGAAAGTCCACGTGGTGGGCCAGGTCAGGTTACTGGCATTGGTACCTTCCGGAACGATGTATCGGATACGATAACGTCCGAAGTCGTAACCGCCGCCCTCTGAAAGGGCATTGACACCATGAATTTCATAAACATACATGATGTACAGCGGCGTCATACCGGTAATATCATAAGTAACCGTGTAAATCTGGTCGCCGGCTGTGGCATCGCCATCGGTTCCGGCATCATTCAGCACCAGGTCGGGATGATAGTAATTATCGGCAATCCACATTCCCTGGAGGTACAGTGACCAGTGATCCTGGAAAATGATCCGGACCGTATCGGTGGCCGGGTCAAACAGGGTCTGGGAAATGATTCCGCTCATATCCACACTGTGGGTCAATGTGACCGTATGACCATCGGGGACAATACCGGCGGCCGGGAGGCCGTTGTAGTATTCCAGGCCGATGATCTGCGGATTGTTGACATCACCTTCAAAGGTGTAGGAGCGGTTTCCGGCACCCTGGAGCGGTGGATTTTCATAACCAATGTCTTCGTAGAACAGAGAGTCATTGGCATCCATGAAATCATCCAGCGATTCGGCACTGAGCTTGATGTAATACTTATAATAATCGTCAGTATCCACAAACTTGGTTACCGGAGCATTCAGCTCATAGTAGGTAGTGTTGGGAATTCGCAGTGCTTTCAGGTCTGATCCATCGGGGGCAGCTGTGCCGGCCCAGCCGTTGAAACCACCGCGCACCTGAACGGAGTCTTTTTTCACTACACTGAATAGGCCCATTTCCTCGTAGGCGGCCATATCAACGGTGAAGTAGACATAAGCTGTAACTGCTTCCTGTCCGGTGGGTGGTTCATCACTGAAGTATTTGAAGGCCAGGGTAGTATCACTGCCAACGAAGAAGTAACGATTACCGGAAGTTTCCCAGGTATCGATCGTGGGTTGTTCCCAATTCACGTTATCCCAGGTTGTCAGAGCGGCACCAGTACCCCAGACAAATTTATAGGTGATGGTATCACCAATATCTGTGGTCGGGAATTTCATCAGGCCGGAATAGTAATCGGAATCACCTTCCTGTGTCAGTTCATAGCCGGTTTCCCAGGTCGGATCGTGCGGAATGGAACCGCGGACAGCCACTGGTTCACCATCATAAGCAGCGACACCAGCCATATTAACGCGGAACCAGACATCAACACTGTCGGTAGCTACGAACGGCGCATTATCATCCCAGTAATGGAAGATGGTTGTATCACCGGTAACCGTAGCGGAACGATCAGCTACACCTTCCCAAACAGTTTCTTCGGTTGCTGGAATTTGATACAGGAATTTATAGTCAAAATCGTAACCGTCCGCTGGTCCAACAAAATCAAGTGTAATTGAACTGTAGTCACCAACCGTGGTCAAAGTATCATTGTAATGATTCCAGCTGTCATAATTACCGGTGGAGAAACCGATGGCAGTCGAATCGGTGAAATTGTCCAATGTGGAAGTATTCAGTACGAAGGTTACTGCAAAAGTATCCAAAGCAGCGACCGGTGCTTCATCACTGAAGTACTGCCAGGCCAGGGTGGTATCGTTACCTACGAAGAAATAACGATTGCCGGACGTTTCCCAGGTATCTTTCTTGGGAGATTCCCAGTTGACACCATCCCAACCGGATAGCGGACCCCAGACGAATTTGTAAGTGATTGTATCACCCACGTCTTCAGACGGGAACCGGATAACACCGGAATAGAAATCGGTGTCACCTTCCTGGGTGAGCCCTTCGGCTGTTTCCCAGGTGGGATCGATGGGCAGCGAACCACGAACACCGACGGGACTGGTACCATCATAGGCAACTACACCAGCCATGTTGACTCGGAACCAGACATCAACACTGTCGGTAGCCGTGTAGGGAGCTGACAGGGCATCAAAATAATGCTCGACCGTCATCTCAGTCGATTCAACTGTAATGCTGCGGTTCCCACCAATATTGTCTTCCCAGGTTAAAGCACCCAGGGCATCGGTGTGAGTAAGCTTGTATCCATAAGTGCCAGCAGCCAGGTCAAGGGTAACTGACCAGATATCACCTGACACGTGTGTCAGAGGATTGGTATCACCCCAGCTATTCATGTCACCTCGGATATGAACAGTACTGGTCGAGTCCGTAGCTCCACCTGAGAAGGTGGCCAGATTTGCTTGGAATGTAACATTTACACCCAGCAAAAATTGGGACATCCCAACCAGCACAATTGCTGTTATCAGTTTTCTCATTATGTATCCCCTTATGTTAAGGTAAACTAAGTCTTGCCGTAAACAGGGGCGTAACTCATATCAGAGTTACGCTCCATTTGAATGAATTTAATGGACTAAATCTATTTTAGCAATATGCATTTTTCCTTTAGAAATTGAGCCTGATCGTGAACTTATGAATCTCTTTCAGGTGGACAAAGGATTCAAAGGCGTAATCGGCCTGGAAGCGCATACCGGCCTGAACCGGCAGGTTGACACCGGCTCCGATCGTGAATTCCTCTTCGCCATCTTCCATGTACATTGATTTCATTCCTGACCGCAGTTGAACCATTTCATTCAACAGGCCCAGTTCCACCCCAAGATTAACATATTCGGTGTTATCATTGGGGTGATTCCCGTCAACTGACCAGGTCAGGCGCATCAGCTCGTTATCGATGGCCTCGCCGGATAACCCGACCCGCAGCAGAAGCGGCAGGTCGAACTGATCGGTGGACAGGTAGGCGTTAACGGCTTCATTGTTACCATAGATCGATTCGTTGACATCCTTGGTAACCAGCAAGTCATCGCCAATCATCTGCATTTTCTGACCGAAGTTGCTGATGCTGGCCCCAAAACGGATGCCCTTGAAGGGTGTAGCAAACAGGGTTCCGATGTCGACGGCCATGCTGCTGGCCGAAGTCTGGGCAATGAATTCGTTGATGAACTTGACATTGGCCCCGATACTGAAACGATCGGTCAGGCGGCGTGCGAATGACAAACCAACGGCATAACTGCCGGCCTTGAAGGTCTGTCCCGTATAACCGCCGGCTTCCACGGTAGTAACCCGCATGTCATCCATTGTCATGGCGGCCAGGTTAATACCGATCGTCCCGGCCCGGGGAATGGGCATGGCAAAACCAAAATAGGTGTAGCCGATATCGGCGATCCATTTGGTGTGGTTGACCAGCAGTTCCGACTGGGTCAGCAGGGCCAGCCCGCCAGGATTCCAGTACATGCTGGAGGCGTCATCTGCTATGGAAACAAAGGCACCACCCATACCGACGGCTCGGGAGCCGGCACCAATTTTCAGGAAACTGGCCGCTGTTGTGCCAGCTTTATTGATATTCTGGGCCGATGCAATAGAGATTGTGAAAACGGCGACCATCAGGATTATTGTTATTTTTTTCATTATAGCCTCCTACTTAATCACCGCAAATTTGCCGATGTGTTCACCAATCCCCGGAGCGTCAACATGGTAGACATAAACCCCGTAAGCTGTCGACAGATTCTCCTTGGTCAGCAAATCCCATTCAGCCGTGCCGTTATTGATGGCCGAGCTGTGGTGTATTATATCAACCAGTTCCCCAGGATACACTGAAGATTCGGATAGTACATTCATTGGGCAGATTATTGAAATGGATTGCCCGTGGACCTCGTCCGGAGGTAAACAGATTCGGTGTTTCCCACGACGCAGCCGCTACATACGGGTTCGGAATTACCATGATCTTATCCAGATCCTTCTGGGCCTGCTTTTTATCAATTCGGGATGGCAGCGAGGTATACTCAAAGACATCTGTCGACAGGAACGGTTTACGCATCCGTAACAGGGCGGTATCACCACTGGCGGGTTGGTAGATATTCATCAATTCAAACGGCCGGGGATAATTCAATTTGAATACCCAGGTTGGCTGTCGATCACCGGTATCAGAAGTGTCGTCCATGAAGATGATCCAGTCGGTTTCAAAACTGTCGGCATCCAGAAAACCGTTAGGAGTGCCATAGGGAGCGTTATCACCGAAAGCATATGGAATTTCCTTCCAGTCAAGTGAATCGATTCCGGTCAGCTGGACTTTCTTTTTAACCCTGAAATTGGTAGCCACGGCCGGATAATCTATGGTAATGAATATTCCATATTTTTGCTGGAAGAATATGGAATTCCCAAAACCGGCCTCTCCGATTTCTACCCGGTAATCAGCCGGTATTTTTTTACCTTTGGTTGTATAGGCAGCGTATTGTTCCAGAACGAAGGACCAGAGGCTGTCTGTGGACCAGTAGGAACCGGACTGATCAACCTGAACAAAATCCTCATTATGGAACGTAAGCTGATAACCATCAACAATTGGCTGTTCGTCATCGGCCGTCACGTAGGGGTATTCCCACAGTAACGTATCGATGGCAGTTGTATCGGTTATATCAAACATTGAGTAATCCCTGGTGGTCAAAGTATCCTCGTCGGTTTCGAGAATCTTCGGTTTCAGGGTGTCGTTGAATGTGATTCGGTATTTGTGGTTTTCCAGCACCATCAGTGGATCGACTATTTCATAAGTGATATAAGCCGTTGAGGTTCCCTGCACCAGTTCAACCGAGTCGATGTCAGCTTCCAGGTAACCGGCTGCCGGCGGGTTTGGAATTACCACGGCCACATTGGTACCCTTGTTTACTTCGCCGGTCAGGCTGTTGATGGTGATCCGTTTAGTGGATTCGGTGGGTGGGATTTCGTTCCCTAAATGCCCGCCGAAATCATAGGATACTACGGCATAGTAGTAAGTCTGGCCATTAGTCACATCATAATCAATATAACTGTGTGAAAGACCGGTTTCACTACCCAGGTTGTAATGGGTGCCGTTAATGGCGACCTCATGCCAGCCTTCCTTGCCATCGATCAGATCGTACTGGGCAATGGGCTTGTTATAGATCAGGTTTCCGGAAGCATCGGTAATCGAATAATTATCCCGGAAACCGGCGTCGGTTGATTTATATATCTTGTATCCTTCAAAGTCATATCCCGGTTCGCCGAGGCTTGACATATAGGTGTCGAAAGACTGCTCGGCCACATCATCCCAGAGCAGGGTTACCTTGCCATCACCGGGAATAGCCTTCAGTACCGGCGGCAGCGGTGCCTTGGCAAACTGGTAATCCTCGTTGTAGGTTTTCTGGGCCACGTCCTTATTGCTGCGGGCATCGAGTGTATCGTATCCCAGGCAGACCGCCATGGCGATACGCTGGGTTTCACCGGCGGGGATAGGGAAGAAACCGGACGAAACGAACAGGTCATAATCACCCGGAGGTTGTCCGGTTGGCGGTGGTTGCCAGAAATCACCGGGAATCATGTAGAATATCCACAGATTCTGGTCCTGGGATGTGGGAATCGATCCGGCCGCATCGTATGAAACTGACGTCAGACCCATCTGGTCCGATTCGGAAACATCGGTTTTGTCGATATTCGGTTCACCGGGCAGGTTGCTTCCGGCGCCACTGGAAGGCCGCTGGTCGGCCTGGCCGCGGTCGATGGTATTAAGGTCACCATCCACACCAACATCGTCATTAAAAACGTTCCAGTCGCCGTCGTTGTCGATATAATCATCGCGGGATTCATCGATCATCTCATCGATGCCTTCGTCGATTCCCTCATCGATGGCGCCGTCGCCGTCATTATCGATTCCATCGGCATAGCGTTTATTGTAATCAGTGGAATCAACATCATAAAGGATAATATCGGTTCCCGGCACCTTATAGCGGCGATAGGGATCGGCAGCAGCCTGGGCAATAATGTCCCAGGTGATCCGCGGGGCGGCTGTGTCGGCGCCCAATCCCAGGGGATATTCCTGGCTTTCGTCATTATCGATATTATCGGCAAAGGCCTTGCCCAGGTCGTCGCTTTCCACCATCAACAGGTGAACAACACTGTCCTGTAATGCGTCACCTTCCGGCTGGGGAGGCCAGCGATGCCACAATAATGGACCGATTGATGGAACATTTACAACATCAGCGCTGGCGTCGGATATCATTTCACTGGTGATTACCGGGCTGTTTGCTTCGGCGTTGAAATTGTCATCGATACCGTTGGCATAAGTGACGCCTTCCTGGCCGTTAAACGGAATATGGCCCTGGTTTTCGTCGATCAGGCCATTGAAGTTGTCATCAATTGAATTGGTTTGATCCTCGCCGGTGAGCATGTATTCGGTCATCTTGGGAGCCAGGGCTTCACCATCACCATCGTTATCGATCCGGTCCACATTATTACCAGGGGTTTCCAGGTAAGCCGTGGCGGCCACACCGACCTCATCGCTGCCGAAAGCTGAATTACCGATTCCATCGGCATCCATGCTCCAGGCAATATCGTAGATCAGGTCAAAATCAGGCGTGTCATCACTGTTGTCGCCGTCACCGCCAACCAGATCGGCCAGCCAGAGGGTGAAGGCAACCTTGTCGATATCCTTGGTGCCGTCATTCTTGATCTCATTCAGGACGAAGATGACGTCCTCCACCAGTACCTGGGACCAGGCCAGCACCCGGACGCCGGCCAAAATAGCCATTCCCTTACGGGTGTAATCGGTGGTGTCAGGATAATAGGTGGATCCCTTCAGGAAATTATGATCATCAGAAATTTTAAAATAAATCTCCTGGTCAGCATTAAACTGGTTTTTACCGAAATAACCGTTCCAGGCACCTTCCCAGCCGGGATCATTCTCGTCTTCCAGTTTATCGGGCCAGTATTCCGGCCAGCTGTCCCCTTCATCGCTTTTGGCGATAATGTCGGAATTAGGATTAAGGTATTCCGGCACCGGTTCGAAATTCATTGAATTTCCCCGGGTGTCCTCGCGGCCATTGGGGATGTCCACCAGATGTTTGACCTCACCTTCTTCGGTAGTGATTTCACCACCTACGAATAACTGGGTCATGGCGACGTAATGCCGTCCCGTATTGATCGGCCATTCGTAGGGAATCATCCCTGGTAATGCTCCTGTGCGGCCGGTGACACCAAAATTAAAAATTGTTGTGCGGACTTTATTGCCGTCGATATCGGTCTGGCGGCGAAAATTCGGATCCCCCCGTTCGGTAGTCGGAACATGTTGCCCGATCAGGATTCCGGTCAGGACCGCTAAACTGATGAATCCGGGTATTAATTTGTGATTTAACATATCATTCATCCTTAAAAGCTGATTTCAAGACCAAGTTGAATCTGGCGCGGTGCGCTGTACCAGTCCGGCCGGGCATAGAAATCCGACAGGGTATTGGGACGGTCATCATCGGGCGATCCGCTCATGTCAAGGGTAGAGTTGGCCGTACCGGTATCGCCGTAGACGGTCAATTCGTTGCGACGGTCAAGAAGATTCAGGATTTTTACTGTGAACTGGGCCTGGTACTGACTGATCGGGAGGCGGTACAGGAAATTCACATCCAGGTTGTAAGTTATCGGTTTCCGGCGGCTGTTGGTTTTAAGATCGGTTGAGGTACTGATACCAGAAAGCGAGGCTACGCCGGTACTGGGTGTATAGGGGTAACCACTTCCGAACTGTCCAAGCAGACTAAAATTCCAGGATTTCCCGCCAGTAAAGAAACTGCCGTTGACCGTATGCCGCTGGTCCCAGTCCAGGGCAACGATCGCCCGGGTCGGCTCCTCGTTATTCTGGAGGGCGGAGAATTCCTCACTAGGATCGGAATTAGAACCTTCCGCAATCTGGAAGGTGTAATTGACATTAAAACCGTAATTATTGCGATACTGGCGATCCAAATTCACGGTCAGGCCGCGGATATTGGAATAATCCTTGTTAACGTACTGGTAATAGGAAGCGGCACCCAGCAGTTCAACTGGTACACCGGTTGAGACCCAGTCACGGACATCACGATAGTAACCGGTAACATCGATGCTGACTCCCGCGGCAATTTCCTGTTTCAGTCCCAGTTCGTACATTACCGTTTTCTGTGGAGCCAGGTCAGGATTGCCGAATACCCCGTAGCTGCCGCTGCCTTCGGGCATTTTGTAACCGGGTTGGGTGAACAGGCGCTCAAAGGAAGGTACCTGGAAAAAATGACCGAACGAGAAATGGATCACACCTTTGTCGGTGATCGGATAAGCGATACCCAGGCGGGGGCTGACCTGCTGTTTGGCCTCCACGTCGGTCCACCAGCCTTTCTTGCCGATCAATTCCTTTCCTGAATCCGGCAGGACGCCTTCATAATAACTGGCATAATCAGACCAGTTGATGTTATCCCGTTCTTCGAAATTCAAGGTGTCGATGAAGGCGTTGCGGGGATTCCCCAGGTAGGGTTCTGCCGGGTTAGTTGGAATCCGGGAATTGGCGTTGAAATAGTCATAGCGCAACCCGACATTAATGATCACACTCTTGAATTCGATTTTGTCCTGGACATAGGCTGAGAATTCATAGGGCGATTCGTCATAGTAATCGCGGTTGTATTCCACGAACTTACGATAATAGGTAGTGAAATCTTTGGCGGCGGATTTACTGCTGAAACCGGTCTGGATAACTTCCTGGTCAGAAACATTTAAAACCGACCATTCACCTGTGGAGGCATCTTCAACATAATCGTGGTCGCCCGGAATGGCAATGGTGAATTCCGTGTCGGTCAGATCGCCATCCTGGATCGAATAGTCATCCAGGGTCAGTTGGTGGCTACGATACTCGGCCCCGAACTTGACCTGGTTAACCGGATCAAGCTGGGTGGTGAAATCAAACTTGGCCACATTGGTCTGTGTTTCCCGTTCGAAGCGGCTCATATCCCGGCCCCACATCTTGAAACTGTTTATCGCCACGGCGTATTCCTGATGCAGGAAATAATACGGATCGATATAATTCGAGTCGGTGGCCGATTCATAAGCAAAGTGGTGGTAGTTTTTCATGAACCTGGTCACGTCAAAAGTATAGAAAGTTCGTGACGACAGCTGGTGATTTATACTGGCTTTGTAATTACGGCCGCTGTTGAATCGCCGTAGTTCACCCTCCGGGCACCACTGGGCTTCGTGACGATAATCCTGGTATTCTTCATCGCTGGTCATGGAGCTCAGGCGCAGTTTGATTTTTGGTGTTACTTTTAACGTTAACTTGAGATTGGTATTGAAACGGTCACGGGTGTTCAGGTTGTAGATATCCGGCTCATACTTGTCATTGCCATTGAAATACCAGTCAATCACTTCATCCTCCGGTGGAATCAGGTCACCGTTCTGATCGAATATTTCGTAGGCGTTCAGCCAGCCCCGGTTATAATTCTTGCGGACATAGGCATAGAAGGTCAGCCGGTCATCCAACAGGGGAACCGGGCCGCTCAGGTTGAATTCCACATTGGTTTCATTCAATGGATCATAGGTGTCCAGGCCTTTGAGATAGCTCTCATCAGTGAGAAATCCTGATCCATATGTTGAGAAACGGCCGGAGAACTTCTGGCCACCATCTTTAGTAACCAGGTTGATGATACCTGACATCGACTGGCCGTATTCAGCATTGAAAGTACCGCTGATTACCTGCAGTTCCTGGATTGAGTTGTTGTCCACCGAGACCGATATTCCACCATCATAGGCATCGGTCACGGAAACGCCATCGACCCAGTAGGCGACTTCACGACTGCGGCCACCCCGGATATGGATACCGCCACCGGCATCTTTGGTGATACCACTCTGGACCGCCAATACATCCCAGATTTCCTTGACAGGCATGATTTCCAGTTGGTCTGAGGATACGCGCGACTCGGAACTGGTCAGGTCCATTTTCACCGTAGGACGCTGGGCGATAACCGTTACTTCTTCACCACCAATAACCTCGATATTCAACTGAAAATCGATGGTCGTTGTTAAATCGACGTTTACTTCAACATTTTTGCTGATAACGGGCGTATATCCTATCATCAGGGCTTTAACATCATATATTCCCGGTGGAACATTCAGGATGAAATATTGTCCATTGATGTCAGTGGCGGCACCAAGGTCGGTTCCCAGGACAATAATATTACACCCGATCAGCGGGTCACCAGTGGCATTGTCGGTGATAAAACCGGTTATTTTACCAGTGGTTGTTCCGAACAGAGCCGAAACCAGGATTATGATCGTTAGCAGGTACTTTTTCATAATCGACCTTTTTTCAAGTTATGGCTTATTTGAATATTTATTTTTATACAGGGTTGATTACCCCAATCAGTTTTATCTGGGCACTGTCGATAAAAACATCGACCAGTCCCCGCAGGCTGTCACGTAAGGAAAAATAGGCCTGGCGTTGAATTTCCGAACGGTTTTCCATATCTTCATCGTTTCCGATGTCATAGACCGGTTTCAACGTTATCTTCAGGGCCAGCTGATCCGTTAAATCAGTGAAATCATTTTGGAATTGCCTGGTTTGATCCAATCGCATACTCCGGGCTGTACCAAATAGATTATTCCGGATTATGAGGCCCTGAATGACCACTTCAAGTTCCGCCGGTGACTGGATCATCAGCTGCTGGCGTTCAGACAAGGACTGCAGTTGCATGATCAACTGGCCTGTATCCCAGGTTTGTCCATTGCCTGTTTCAGCCACTACCGCTTTATTGTCAATCAATCCGAACTCGGCATTGCCATTGAATACTGCTTCCAGTTCGGTATAAATCTGCTCCAGGGCATCCTGGTTGAAACTAATATCCAGTTGACCGGCCAGTTCATCGGTAAATTTTTTCACTACTGCCTTTTTGCGGTAATTACGTCCCAGGGTTGCCAGCCATTTTTTGTTTATCTGAAAATCTTCCTCGGTTAAAAAGGGATCGTATTCCCGCTCAATTACCTGAATGATACTGAAACCGTAATCGGTCTGGACCGGAAGGGATATAACCTGATCGGCGAGCACGAAGGCGGCGGCTTCAAAGGACGGATCAAATTCGCCCAGTTTGAAAAATCCCAGGTCACCGCCATTGGATGACAGTACCGGATCGTTGAAGTAACGTTTTGCCAGTGAATCCCAATCGGCACCGGCTTCCAGCTGCTGGTGGATCTGATCAATCGTTTCACGATCGCGGGCAAAAAGATGCCTGACATGGAGATTCTGTTTGGACCATTGATAGAGCTGCCGGACCTCGGCCTCGGTTGGCTCCAGCTTTATTTTCAATTCCTGTTCATAGAAAGCATTAAGCAGCAATTGTTTTTCAATCGCCGAAACTTCGTCAATATAACCGGCGGTGTTCATGACACCGGAATCCCGGGCATGTTTCAGGAATATTTTTTCATCAACCAGCGATTCAACCAGCAAATATCGGAAGTGGAGGTTGTCCGGCACCTGTGTTGTTGACAGGAAAGTTGAATATTTACGTATGAATTCCTGTCGGCCGATATTGATATCATCGATCCGTGCCACCACAGGTTCATCCGATCGTTCGCAACCGGATAAACCAATTAGCAGTGGGATTATTATGCTATTTATTAACGAATATCTTAACTGATTTTTCATTAATTGATTTATAGCCCTTTGGTCCCCAAATCAGTTTCCAGTTTCGTTTACCACCCGGGAAAACAGCTTTATTGAGTTTTACAGATTTCTTGGATCCATTGGCAACGACCAGGATTTTTTCATCTTCAAATGATCGTTGATAGACAAATATTCCCAGTTTGGAATTAGTGTAAATTGTTTCATAATCGCCACGCCGCGGCGCCTGGTAACGCTGGCGAATCTCTGCCAGAGTCTTATAAGTATCAAATATTTCCTGATTGAACTCGACCGTATCCACTGGTCGGGTAAAATCACAGTCAGCAAGGCGGTCGCAGGGATGGGTCACTTCGTCAGCATAATTGTATTCGTCCCAGATCATCGGTTTACGGCAGTCGGGATCATCGGCACCCCACATTCCGGCTTCCCCTCCATAATATATATAAGGAGCGCCAACATAAGTGAATTGTACCGCGGCGATGGCTTTGGCAATTTGCCATTCCGCTGCCATTGGCTTTCGGATATCGAAGTCGCGGTTGTACTGCAGGTTGTTGGCATGGTCGATCCAGCGATCGGGATTTACCAATGATGATCCCAGCCGTTCGGTATCATGGCTGTCGAGCAGGTTTTGCAGGATCAGATTCGATTCCGGCCGGTAGTCATTGCGGATGGCACCCAGCAGGCTGTCCAGTTGGTCGGCGCTGATCTGCTGTTCCTGATCCACGAAGAATTTCAGCATGGCATCACCGAAGCGATAATTCATGACAGCATCAAAGGCATCGCCTTCCAGCCAGGGGGCAGCATTGTAATGAATGTTATTCCAGTAGTCGTCCCACCACACTTCACCGGTCAAATAAGCTTCAGGGTTGATCGCTTTAACCCAGCCGCTGAACAGACGCCAGAAATCCAGCGAGATTCGATCGGCCACATCCAGGCGCCAGCCATCAAGGCCGTCTGAAGGATCGCCGTCACTATTGGGGTCACCCCAGCGCTCAACGATGTTCTTTAAATGTTCGCGCACCGGTTCAACCGGGCCGTACTGGTCCTGGCGGAAGGCAGGCAGATCGGCGACATAACCGGTGTATTCGATGGCCTCTTGGCCTTCTGGTACGAAAAAGGCCGGCAGGGTCTGGAATTCGTTGAAATGGGAATAATCCTCTCCACCGGAGTCTTTGATGTTGAACCACAGATAGTAGGGACTATCTTCACCATTGGCAATTACATCCTGAAAGGCCCAGTGTGTCAGTCCAATGTGATTGAAAACACCGTCGATAATGATGTGCATATTACGCTGGTGGACCTCATCGATCAGTTTGAGGAATAACCGGTCGGCAGCCGTCCATTGCCAGGTGGCAGGATCGAGGGGATCCTCCTGTTTGGTAATCATCAGGTCACCCTCCGGGTCGGGGCCGAAGAAGCGGTCGATATGACGGTAAGATTCCGCCCCGTATTTATGTGATGAAGGGGACTGGAAGACAGGATTCAGGTAGATTGCGTTGATGCCCAAATCCTGTAAATAATCCAGTTTATCGATAATACCCTGGATGTCGCCGCCGTATCGGCGAATCTGGAACTGATAATTGAAAGGTTGCTGGTTGGCAATTTCCCAGGGTTGGAACTCATACCAGTCCGATTCCCAGGGTGATATTTCCCATTCGATCTGGCGATCCCATGGCCAGGTTCCTACCAGGGACTCCAAAGTAGGATCGTTTGCGGGATCGCCATTCGAAAACCGTTCGGGAAAAATCTGGTACCAAATTGCATCGACGGCCCAGTCGGGTTCATCCTGTCCCAAGATAAACAAAGGAAGGACCAATAAACTGATCAATATTACTCGCATGAAATAATCCGGTATTTATCTACCCAAATTTTGTATTAAATTTGGTAACTCACATATGAGTTACGCATGCAATATTATGGCGAATTGTACGATACGGCAACAATTTTTCCATGCCTGCAAGTTTGTGGAAAACAATTGAAATCGGATAGAAATTGGATAGAAAATGAGTAAGCCAGAAGATATTATCGTTGAATTACTACAGAAGTTTGGGCTATCAACCAATGCTTCACGTGCGTATTTATCTTTATTGAAAAATTACCCGGCTACCGGATACGAGATCAGTACCCGGTCCGGGATTCCCCGGTCAGCAGTTTATTCGGTCCTGAACCGCCTGCGCTCCCGTGGATTGATCAGCACTGATGGCCAGGAGCCCAAGCGGTATATTCCCATTGCTCCCAGTGCCTTGATTGAGACACTCAATCAGACACATGATAATAACATGGGGGAATTACAACAGGCTCTGGATAAACTTGACACGGATGAAGAAGCCTTCGATTTCTGGCATTTACATGGTTATACTAACCTGATAATGAAATTGCGTGAAAATATCGCTAAAGCGGAAAATAAAATATTTTTGAGTGTCTGGGCCAAGGATTATACCCAGCTGAAGAATGAGATTGTTGCCGCTGAAGAACGTGGAATTGAAGTTTTTCTGTTCAGTTTCTGTGATTTGTCCGATCCAGTCGGAACAGTTGTTTCGTACGGACTGGACGAGAAAGAATTATTAAAAATCTGGAATCCCAAGGTGATTCTGGTGGTTGATCAGATGATTTCGATAATGGGCAGTACCCTGGAGATTGATGACAGCAAGGCCATCTGGTCCAAGAATATTGCCATAACCGAGATTGCCACAAATCATATCGTCCTGGATGTTACCCTGGCCGGGCAGCGCCTGGAGATCGATGTTAATCCGATTACCCAGCAGATGATGCGCCGTGGTGATATCCATTTGGATAAATTACTGGAATCAGAAACCAGTTGATTGGATATATTATGAATTCAAACTCATCCTCCGACCAGATTCTCAAGAAATATGAATTAGAAATTGGTGATGTGCTGGTGATCGACCACCACGAGTGGCGAATTGCCGAGGTAGATGACAATAAAATCATTCTATACCGCGAAGGTATTGATGGCAGCAGCCGGATAGAAGAATTAAACGAAGCCGAATTAGTGGCGATATTAAAAGAACAACTGAGATAGATGAAAAAAGTTCAATTCATATTTGGCATCCACAACCACCAGCCGGTGGGCAATTTTGATTATGTTTTTGAAGAAGCTTTTCAAAAGAGTTACAAACCTTTCATCGATGTACTTGAAAGACATCCGAGCATTGCGATGGCCCTGCATTTCAGCGGCTGCCTGATCGAATGGCTGGAAGAGCATCACCCGGAGTATCTGGATAAAGTGGCCGAGCTGGTCCGGCGGGGCAATATAGAAATCATGGCCGCTGGTTTTTATGAACCAATCCTGGCGATCATCCCCGACCATGATAAAATCGGTCAGATCAATAAGCTGCGGGAATATATCAAAAACAGATTCAATTACGAATCACGGGGTGCCTGGCTGACAGAACGGGTCTGGGAGCCGCACCTGGCTAAACCAATTCAGGAAACCGGCATCAATTATATTACTGTTGATGATTTTCATTTTCTGGCCAGTGGTAAGGAATTGAAAGACCTGAACGGGTATTTCAACACCGATGAACAGGGACATACGATCGGCGTATTTCCTATCAGCCAGCGTCTGCGCTATGCCATGCCCTTCAAGGATCCTCAGGCCACTATCGATATATTGCGGGATTACGCCACCGAAGAGGGTAATAACGTAATTGTAATGGCGGATGACGGGGAAAAATTCGGGCTGTGGCCTGGTACCAATGAATCCTGTTACGGCAAAGGCCAGTGGCTGGAGCGTTTCTTTACCGCCCTGGAGGAAAACCAGGATTGGATAACAACAACAACTTTCAGTGATTATTATCAGCAGAATCCGCCCCGGGGGCTGGTGTTTCTGCCAACCGTCAGTTATTTTGAAATGAGTGAATGGACGCTCCCGGCGGAACAGGGTGAAATATTTGACAGCCTGGTTCATCGGTTTGGTGATAATGGTACCATGGATCGGGTGCGGCCTTTCCTGCGCGGTGGTACCTGGAGGAATTTCCAGTCCCTGTATGATGAGTCGAACTGGATGCAGAAACGAATGACCCAGGTTTCCTATCGTTTGCAGCGGGCAGTGGAAACAGGGATAATCAGCGGGTCTGACCTGCATAATGTGCAGGATGATTTATGGCGGGCCCAGTGTAATTGTGCCTATTGGCACGGCGTCTTTGGCGGGTTGTATTTACCTCACCTCAGGCATGCCATCTATGTTTACCTGAATGCTGCCGAAACATTACTGGATTCTGTCGTTGGCATCGATAATCAACCGGTGGATATCGATCGTGATGGTGCCACCGAATACTGTCTGCAAACCGATGAGTTGAAAATTATTGCCAGTACTGCCGGTGGATCACTGAAGGAATTCGATCTGAGACCACAGCGTTTCAACCTGCTCAACACCATGCGCCGTTACCGTGAGAGTTATCATGCAAAAGTAACTATGGCCACTGAACCGGGCGGCGGGTCGGGCTCAATCCACGATCAGGTTACGGCCAAGGAAAGTGGTCTTGAAAAATATCTGCTGGTCGATACCTGGCCGCGACGCATGCTTCAGGATCATTTCCTTCCGGAAAATTTGGATGTTAGCGATATTAAGAACCGGATTCCCGAACAGGGAAATTTCATAGACAACAGTTTTGGCGCTGAATTTAATGGAGCCCTGAAATTGACCTGTAAAGGGAAAGCATTCGATCAGGACGTGGAAATCAGCAAGCAATTGAAGTTAGCCGGAAATAAATTAATAGCAACCATAGAGATCACCAATCAGAGTCCGGATCATTTAAAAGGCGTTTATGCCTGCGAATTTAATTTTTCCCTGCTGGGGGGCCATAGCCCTGACCGTTACTACGAGTTTGATGGTCGAAAACCGGTGGCCGCAGACCTGGATTCGGATCATGATTTAAATTCGGTCAACCAACTGGCGATTGTGAATGAATGGGATCGTTTTAAAGCCACTTTAGGTCTGAGGGATACTTCCGGGGCCTGGTGTTTTCCGGTGGAGACGGTCTCCATGTCCGAATCGGGATTTGAACGGGTCTACCAGAGTTCCGCCGTCCTGCCACATTGGAAGCTGGAGCTTGCCCCAGGCACAAAATTTGCTACACGAATTACACTTACGATTGACACATTAACGAACTAACTCACATCAGGTACCTATGTATAAAATAGCATATTTCAGTGCGGAGATCGGAATTTCATCCGGTTTACCGACCTACAGTGGAGGATTAGGCGTGCTGGCCGGCGATCATATCAAGGCAGCTGCCGATGCAAAAATCCCGCTTTGTGCCGTAACCCTGCTCTATAAAGAGGGTTATTTCAAGCAGCGTGTCGATGAGGATGGTGTCCAGACCGAGACTTATCCTCGTTTTGATCCCGACCCGGTGATGAAAAAAGTATCCGATAAATTTCAGTTGCCCTTACGGGGCAGGCAGGTTTGGGTGCAGGCCTGGCAGTATAATTACACCGGTATTACCGGTCATGTCATTCCAATATTTCTTCTGGATACGGATATCGAGGACAATCATCCCGAGGACCGGATAATTACGCTGCGTCTGTATTCCGGTGATAAGAATCATCGTATTCTGCAGGAAGCAATCCTTGGTTTCGGAGGGATCCGCCTGCTGGAGAAGATGGGTATCAGCGAACTTGAAACCTACCATATGAACGAAGGCCACTGCTCATACCTGACATTGGAACTATTACGCAAATTCAACGGAAACGAAGAGGAGGTCCGGAAACGGTGTGTGTTTACAACCCATACTCCGGTACCGGCCGGGCACGATCATTTTGCCATGGAACGGTGCAAAAACCTGCTGGATGGCCTGATCCCCGATGACTTGAATCTGCCAACCCTGGTCCAGAACAGCCGGTTGCACATGACCGAACTGGGTCTTTATTTCAGCCGGACGGCCAATGCCGTTTCCGATCTGCATGGCTCAGTGGCCCGGCAACAGTTTCCCGATTTCAAGATCAATCATGTCACCAATGGTGTTTACCATAATTACTGGATCGGAAAATCATTCCGGCGGCTTTTTGACCAGGAACTGCCCGGCTGGCGGAAATTTCCGGAAGAATTGCTGAAAGTAGACAAAATCTCCGATGAACTGATCTGGAATACGCATAAATCCCAGAAAAATTTCCTGTTGGGATATGCCAATTCCCAGACTCAGAAAGCTCTGGCAATGGACGTGCTTACCCTGGGTTTTGCCCGGCGGGCAGCGGCCTATAAACGGGCGCACCTGATTTTCAGTGACCTGGAGCGCTTGGTGGAAATCGGTAATAAGAAAATCCAGATTGTTTTCGCTGGAAAAGCCCACCCGATGGATGGACATGGTAAGGATATTATCAAATCGATTGTCGGGCAGGCCAATCAATTATTTGGCCAGGTGAAGGTAGTCTTCCTGGAAAACTATAATATGTGGCTGGGACGGATAATCACCTCCGGGGTGGATGTGTGGTTAAATACGCCTTTACGGCCCCATGAAGCGTCCGGTACCAGCGGCATGAAAGCTACCCTGAACGGAATTCCCAACCTGTCCATTCTTGATGGCTGGTGGGCCGAGGGATGCCGTGACAACGAGAACGGGTGGGCGATCGGTTCTACGGAAAATTCCAATGATCAGAACGATGCCGACTATCTCTATAAAACCCTGGAAAATAAAGTAATACCGGCCTATTATGATGATCGGCGAGTCTGGGTAGCCATGATGAAGGAAGCGATTAAGACAGGGGTAGATTTTACTGCTCACCGGATGATCGGGGATTACCGGCAGAAAATTTATCACCTGGATTGATTTGAGGAACGTGAGCTTGAGATTTAGTTTTTGGTTAGGAGCTTTAAAAATTTTGGCGGTCACGTTTCACAACGTGTAACTTCCCTTCATGAAAATTCTGTTCGCCGCCGCCGAAGTCACCCCCTTTTCCAAAGTTGGTGGTTTAGCCGATGTGGCGGGCAGCCTTCCCCGTGAGCTGGTTACAGCCGGATTCAGTATTCAGATAATATCACCCCTTTACCGGGAGGTCGATGCAGGCGGGTATGGAATTCAATCCACCGGTATATCGGGCTCTGTCAGGCTGGGTTATACCTCCCATCCCTATGAATTGACCAAATGCACCAGCCAGTCAGATCCCCACTTGGAATGCCTTTTCGTTGACAATTCGTTTTTCTTTGACCGGGAGGGTGTCTATACCGATTCGACCGGGGAAGGCTATCTGGATAACAATGCCCGTTTCATATTTTTCCAGAAAGTGGTGGTGGATCTGATCGGTCGCGGTATTCTTAAACCGGATTTGGTACATATCAATGATCATCATACAGCCCTGATCCCGTTTCTTTTGGGCAGTCAGAATATAGATTTACCCTCTTTGATGACGATTCACAATTTCGAATACCAGGGACATTTTTCTGTTTCGGAACTGGAATTGTTCAATCGGGAAAACCAGGAAGCACTCCAAAACGAATATCCTCCAGAAGCGAATAGTTTTAATGCCATGGAAATCGGGTTAAAGACCGTTAATCAGGTTAATACCGTCAGCCCCAGCTATGCCCGGGAGCTGTTGAGTGATGATAAACTGGCCCATGGACTGCGACCGGTTCTGACCAACCTCCGGCGTCCCCTGCATGGTATACTGAATGGTGCCGACTATTCCTACTGGAATCCTGAACAGGATCAATTCATCACAACTAATTATGGCCCGGAAACAATCGGATTAAAAATCGAAAATAAGCGGGCCTTACTTGAAAGATGTGATCTGCCCTTTGATGATGCAACACCGGTAATAGGAATGGTATCCCGGCTTGTTCAGACAAAGGGTTTTGATCTGATTATTGATATTCTGGATCAATTGATGAAATTACCGGTGCAACTGGTAGTTCTGGGAACCGGGTTTATCGAATTCCAGAATTCTCTGTCCGAATGGGCCGAAAAATACCCAAACCGAATTTTTTACAGTGCGGCTTTCGATGAAACATTAGCGCATCAGATCGAAGCGGGAGCCGATATGTTCTTAATGCCTTCGCGATTCGAACCTTGTGGTTTAAACCAGATTTACAGTCTGAAATACGGTACACCGCCTATTGTGCATAAGACCGGCGGCCTGGCTGATACGGTTGATGACTGGGATGGGAAAAACGGCAACGGGTTCAGTTTCAGCCGGTACTCCAGCCAGGAATTGTTAAAGACCATCAAGCGGGCAGTGGATGTATACCGGCAAAGTCCCGGGCAATGGTCAAGACTGGTTCAAAATGGGATGGCAGCCGATTATTCCTGGCGGAAATCCGCTGAGAAATATCGGGATATCTATCAGACAATTTTAATTGAGGGAGAGGAAAATGACTGACAGGCGTCTGGACGCGATAATCATGGGTGGCGGCCGTGGCGAAAGGCTGTATCCGTTGACCAGTAACAGGGCCAAGCCGGCGGTAGCGATTGGCGGCAAGTATCGTCTGATCGATATTCCGGTAAGTAACTGTATCAATTCGGGGATCAAGCATATCCACATTTTAACCCAGGTCAATACGGCCTCCCTCCACCGGCATATTTTCCAGACCTACAAATTCGATATGTTTACCGAGGGCAATATTGAGATACTGGCGGCCCAGCAGACTCTGAAAGCCGCCAACTGGTTCCAGGGCACCGCCGATGCAGTCAGGTCCTACTGGGATCGGTTTGATAAATTATCGGCCAGCCATTTTCTGATTCTGGCCGGCGATCATCTCTATTCGATGGATTATGCTGATTTCTTTAAGTCGCATATCGAAAGTGGTGCTGAGGTTACGATCGCAGTCCGGCCCATTCCGTCGGCTGATGCCTCCCGTTTTGGCATCCTCCAATGTGATAAAAATGATGTAGTTCAGCGCTTCGTTGAGAAACCGAAAGATGAAACCCTGATCCGGGAACTGACCGAGACCTGTGATGCGGGGGAGTGTGTCCTGGGTTCAATGGGGATCTATATTTTCAGAAAGGATATTTTACGGGAAGCGCTGTCATTGGATGGAAATGATTTTGGTAAAAATATCATTCCGGCCTGTCTGGAAAAATATAAGACCACTGTTTACCGTTTCAACGATTACTGGGAAGATATCGGTACGATCGGTTCCTTTTTTGATTCCAGCATCGCATTGACCGATGATGAACCGGCTTTCAGTTTTTTTGATATTATCAATCCGATCTTTACACGGCCCCGCTTCCTCCCGGGCAGCCGGGTGGAGGGAGCGGAAATAAATCGTTCAATTATAAATGAAGGTTGCATGGTTGGGAAGGCGACGATCAACCGTTCCATCCTTGGTATCCGCAGTGTTGTCAGTGATAATGTAAAGCTGGACCGGGTATATATGATGGGTGCGGATTTATACGATAACCGTTCCCACGATGAAGCCGATATCCCATTGGGAATTGGAATTGGTTCCAGTATGAGACGGGTGATTCTGGATAAAAATGTACGGATAGGTAAGAATGTAATCCTGGAAAACAGGGATAAGCTTGATCGGTCAGATAATGAATACTGCAGTATCCGGGATGGTATCATCGTTGTACCGAAAAACACAGTTATTCCCGATGGGGTAGTCATATAGATAGTTGTGGTATCCAGCTTGGGGTATCCTCTAATAATATCGATAGGGTAAGGAGATAATAATGCAGGCAATTGATTATGGAATTATAGCTGTATATCTTACAGCGATTGTTGCGGTTGGATTGTATTTACAGCGCAAGGCATCCGAGGGGATCGATTCCTATTTTCTGGGCAACCGGAATCTGCCCTGGTGGGCCCTGGCAGCCTCGGGGATGTCGTCCAATCTTGATATCAGCGGAACGATGATAATTGCCGCTTTGATCTATGCCCTCGGTGCCAAGGGATTCTATATTGAAATCCGTGGCGGTGTTACCCTGATCATGGCCTTCCTGATGATTTATATGGGTAAATGGAATGCCCGCTCTAAGGTAATGACCCTGGCGGAGTGGATGGAATTGAGGTTTGGCAAAGATACACAGGGCCGGACCGCCCGGTTAATCTCAGCTATCAGTTCGATAATCATGACGATTGCCATGGTGACCTATTTTGCCCTGGGTGGCGGAAAATTCCTGGACAAATTCCTCGGAATCGAAGGTTATCTGGGTCTTCCATCTGAATTCTGGGCTGCGACCGTATTAATCACCATAGCCATGATTTACACGGTGGCCTCCGGTCTGTATGGTGTTGTCTGGACCGATGTATTTCAGGGTGTCCTGATTTTTTCGGCTATCATGTATATGGCAGTACGGGCATTCGGAATCGATCTGCCGGAAGAGTTCACGATTTCCCTGCCTATGTTTGATGGAACTTTCCACCGCTTTACCACCACTTTCAAGGAATGGTCAAGCGTGATTCCCAGGTTTTCACTGGGGATCGATAATGCTTCCCAGTATTCGATCTATAACCTGTTTGGAATTGCCATTTCGTTCTACCTTTTCAAGGTTGTGCTGGAAGGCGCTGGCGGGACAGGCAATTATATGTTGCAGCGTTTCTTTGCTGTTAAGAATGACCGCGAAGCTGGATTGCTGAGTGCTTTCTGGGTATTTTTATTGTCTTTCCGTTGGATATTCATCGGGTCCATTGCCGTCATAGGCATATCGCTGGGAGCCTCTGTTACTGACCCCGAACTGGTGTTGCCAACAGTGATTGAAACTATCCCCGTTGGTATAAAAGGCTTCCTGATTGCCGGACTCATGGCCGCGGGTATGTCAACCTTTGACTCAACTGTGAATGCCGGAGCGGCTTACTGGGTGAAGGATATTTACCAGTTGTATATCAATAAGAAGGCTTCCCGCAGGCAGTTGATGGCTCAGAGCTACCTGGCTTCCATCCTGATAGTTGTAGTTGGCCTGGGACTGATGCTGGTGTTCAAAAATATTAACGAAGTCTGGGGCTGGATTACGATGAGTATTGGTTCCGGCATGCTGATTCCCATGCTGCTGCGCTGGTACTGGTGGCGGATGAATGGCTATGGATTCGCGATTGGAACCGGATCGGGGATGATCGTGGCAATCATTTTCAAAGCCCTGGCTCCTGAGGGTGTAACTGAATACACCATGTTCATGGTGGCCAGTTCGGCCTCGCTGTTGGGCACGATCCTGGGTACACTGCTGACCAGTCCAACCGACGAAAAAACACTGCTTAATTTCTACCAGATAACCCGTCCGTTCGGGGCCTGGAAGCGGTTCAAAGATCAACTATCCCCGGATCAGCGTAAAGGTGTGGATGCAGAGAACCGCCGCGATATAATCTCAGTTATTATGGCTGTTCCCTGGCAGATCATTTTCTTCCTGTTCATGCTTAGCATCGTTTTCAAGACCTGGCTGAACGTATCTGTGCTGGGTATCATGTTGATAGCCCTGTCGGTTGGTTTATACTATACCTGGTTCCGGCATCTGTCTACCAAAGTAAAAATGGAGGAATGAGTTGAATATCAGCCGTAGCATATTCCTGTTAATTACCCTGACGGCCATCGGATCAGGGCAGAGCCCGGTATATTCCGAGCCTGCTTTTCCAACCGAGTGGGATTCCATTGTCGTTTATTTTGATGCAACACTGGGCAACCAGGGTCTGATGGGATACACGGGCGATGTATATACCCATACTGGAGTAAATACAAATAATGGTGACTGGCAGCATGTAATAGGAAGTTGGGGCAATAATTCCACCCAACCAAAATTAACCAGGATCGCCACCGATCTATATCAGTTGGTAATCGGTAAACCCCGGTCATTTTACAATATAACCAGTTCATCGGAACATATATCTGAATTGGCTTTTGTATTTAGAGCGGCTGATGGCAGTTCTCAAACCAGCCCTGACATATTTCATACGATCTACGATACTGACCTGAATGCTGTGTTTGTCAGTCCTCAGGTGAACGTCACATTTGGTGATCCGTTGCGCTCACCGCTGTTCGTGGATGCTGACGATACTGTGGAAGTGGTTGCTACAGCTGTTACTCAATCCTACCCAGTGGATTCTTTAACCTTAACGATGAATAATCTTGTGGTTTCAGCCGGGAAAACCGATACCCTCAATTACCGGTTTATCGCAGCAGATCATGGTTCAGGCCCTTTCGAATTCACCATTAAGGCCCAGGATAGTATCGGGGTTGTCGATTCATCCACAATTGTTTTGTTTGTTAATCCTATCCCGCAGGTGTTAGTACCACCTGCCGGGATTGAACCGGGGATCAATTATATCGACTACAATACAGTCATCCTGGCTTTATTCGCTCCCTACAAGGATAATGTTTATGTCATTGGTGATTTCAATGACTGGAAGGTGGACACTACCTATTCCATGCACCGTCATTCGGATCAGGCTGACAGTACCTTATGGTGGGTGACGATTGACAACCTGTCACCAGGCACCGAATACGCTTTTCAATACCTGATCGACGGCGATTTGCGGATAGCCGATCCTTACACCGCCAAGGTACTCGATCCCTGGAATGATGGGTATATTGGTGATTCGGTCTACCCCAACCTGAAGGAATATCCGGCTGGGAAAACCGATGGCATCACGGCCGTGCTGCAGCCGGCGCAGTCATCATACAACTGGCAGTACAGCGACAGTTTTGTGGCCCCACCGCAGGAGGAATTGATCATCTTTGAAATGCTGGTGAGAGATTTTATCCATACCCATTCCTATACCACCCTGATCGATACCCTGGACTACCTGGAGAATCTGGGTATAAATGCCATCGAATTAATGCCGATCAATGAGTTTGAGGGCAACGAAAGCTGGGGGTATAACCCATCATTCTATTTTGCTGCCGACAAGTACTATGGTCGGGAATCGGTGCTGAAGGAATTCATCGATGAGTGCCACCGGAGAGGGATTGCGGTAATAATCGATATGGTTCTGAATCATTCCTACGGACAAAGCCCGCTGGTCCAAATGTATTTTGATTATTATGCCACCGATGAGATTATCTGTCTCCCGGAGAATCCCTGGTATAATATCAAATCGCCTAACCGATCATATTACTGGGGCGCCGATTTCGATCATGAGAGCGACCATACGCGTTATTTCATGGACCGGGTAAACCGGTACTGGCTGACTGAATATAAGGTAGATGGTTTCCGGTTTGATTTCACTAAAGGATTTACTAACAAAAGCGGTGATGGGTGGAGTTATGATGGCAGCCGGGTCAATATCCTGAAACGGATGGCTGATCAGATCTGGAACGTGAACAGTGAAGCCTATGTGATCCTTGAGCACCTGGCCGATAATTCCGAAGAGAAAGTACTGTCTGATTATGGAATTATGCTGTGGGGCAACACCAATTATAATTACAGTGAAGCTGCCATGGGCTGGCACGACAGTTATGGCAAGTCTGACTTCTCCTGGGGTTATTACACTGATCGTGGTTGGAATGATCCTCACCTGGTAACTTATATGGAAAGCCATGATGAAGAACGTCTGATGTTCAAGAACCTGGCCTATGGCAACAGTAGTGGCAGCTACGATATCCAGGAATTGTCTACGGCCCTGGACCGGATGAAGCTGGTGAATGGTTTCTTTTTGACCCTGCCGGGACCGAAAATGATCTGGCAGTTTGGCGAAGTGGGTTATGATTATTCCATCGACCATGAATGCCGGGTTTGCAACAAACCGATCAAATGGAGTTACTACGCTGATCCTGATCGTCGCCGTTTGTACAAGACTATCCAGGCTCTGTTGAACTTGCGGGCCGGGAATGAGGTATTCCGCAGCGCGGAGACCGTCGCCGATGTATCTTATCTTTCGTCGGGTTTAAAACGCATCCGCCTTTCCCATGCTTCGATGAAGGTTGTTATCGTTGGCAATTTCGGTGTTACTTCCGCCAGTATAAATCCCAATTTCTATACCAGTGGTGACTGGTACGAATTTTTCAGTGGTGATACATTGTTTGTTGGGAATCCCACCGACAATATTGATCTGGGGCCGGGAGAGTTGCGTATCTATACCGATGCGTATGTGGAACCGGCTGAAGAAGGGCTTCTGGATATTTTACCAGAGCAGGAGATGATACCCACCGAATTGTATCTGGCGCAGAATTACCCCAATCCCTTCAATCCCACCACGCGGATAGATTATTCGCTTCCGGAAGCCGGGGATGTGGTTCTGACCATTTATGATATCACTGGCCGGGAAGTGAATCAACTGGTGCGAGGGTTTCATACCAATGGCTGGCATTCGGTCACCTGGGATGGCCGGAACAGTAGCGGTAACCAGGTAGCTGCCGGGATGTATCTTTACAGCATTAGAACCGATCGTCAGGTTCAGACTAAGAAACTGGTTTTATTGAAATAAAAATTGGGGCACAGTTCGTAGTGCCCTACTTGGTTCATTCTTTACTAAGAATTATTCCACTGGTACCGGCCAGGCTCAATTTCCCGGAAACTGTACCACCGCCACCATGTACATATTGCCAGTCACCGGACGGAATAGCAACTTCAATGGTTTTCTTTTCGCCATTCAATGCCACCAGGAATTTTTCTTTCAGTACGTAGGCCAGTGCAACTTTATCACCCAGATCAATGAACTTGAAATCCTCAGGGGAACTGTGCCTGAATTCAGGATTGGCTTTCCGTAAGGCGATTAGTTCCCGGTAATGATTCGCCAGTTCCTGATTCAAGTCCAGCTCCGCCCAGTTCAGGTAGTTGGTATCATTATCTTTATTATATGAATTATGATCTATCTGTCCCACATGGTCGTCGGGAACATCGGTATCAGCGATCACTTTACTGCGGGCCCACTCCTGTCCCTCGTGAATCATCACCGCGCCCTGACTGGTCAACAGGTACAGAGCAGCCAGTTTATTGTAAGCCAACTGGTCTTCGGTAACCAGTGCGTTCTGTTTGCGATCAATAATTTCAGCATGGGGAGCAACGTCTCCATTACCAATCCGAATAAAATCGCCCATAGTATGGTCATCATGTGATTCCAGATAATTAATTGAATGGGCAATATCCACATACTGGCCGCCGAATTCCCGCGGTGAACCCATGGCGTAGCGTTGAAGACTTGACAGATCATTCTCACCCTGCCATTCACCCCAGATAAAACCTTTCCCGTCATTGGGATTCTCGCCCTTCACACCATTCCGGAACTGGTCATTCCAGGCCGCCCAGCCAAGGTCTGAGAATCCGCTGGGATCATACCCGCCACCCCAGGGCTCGGCGATGATGATCACATTGGGATTGATCTTCCGGGCTTCTGCCAGGATCATGGCACAGGTTTCCTTATCGATCAGATAGGCCAGATCGAACCGAAAACCATCGATATGGTATTCGGTCATCCAGTATTTGACACTTTCCACAATCAACCTTCGTACATCCGGGTCTTCGGTCCGGGTATCGTTACCGCAGCCACTGATGGAAACATAATCGCCATTCTCATCCAGGCGGAAATATTTCTCCTTGTCAATATATTTAAAGGGATGATAATCATAATTGGATACGTGGTTATAGACCACATCCATTAGCACTGCGATTCCGGCTTTATGGAATTCTTTGACCATCGTTTTGAATTCGTTAACCACCCGTCCATCGGTTCCGTTCCAGGCACCCGGTTCGGCCGTGCCATCGCTGGCGTAATAAGTTTCCGGTGCAAAGAAAAAGGTGGTCATATAACCCCAGTGATTGCGGGCATAGGGGTTCCAGGTGTTGTGACCGGCCGGTGTTTCGACCATGTAAGGAATTTCCACGTTGGCGAAATCCTGGGATGGCAATAATTCCACCGCATTGTACCCCATGTTTTTGATATGGGCAATCCCGCCCTTCTGATCAGGATCGACCAGCCCCAGGTAGGTTCCGGGCTTGTCAGCCTGCGAAGTGGAGTGAGCGGTCAGGTCACGGACATGCATCTCGTAGATTACAGCATCACGCAAATCAAGGTTCAATGGCTGGTCGCCCTCCCAGTCAAAATCATCTTTTACCAGCAAGGATTTGGCTGTGTGCTGATAGGTGTTCTGTGTTATGGCTGCGGTTGTATAGGGGTCAGCCAGGATCAGTTTCGGGTCGATGGGAGCCGGACCTTCCAGTCTGTAGCCGTAAATGGTGCCATATTCAATATTTTTTATGAACACTTCCCAGTCACCGGCCGGAGTTTTTTCCATGGCATATTCCTGCCCGGTATCATCCTGGTGGTTTATAAAAATTACAACATAAACCCGCTCCGCTTTAGGGGCCAGTAACCGGAACCTGGTTCCGTCTTTTTCTTCAAAAGCACCATACGATAACATATTTTCCTCGTTAACCTGTTGGCAGTTGAACATCAATAATGATGCCATTAAAACTGTACTGAAAGAGATAAGTTTGAACTTCATAAACCTGCTCGCTTACTGTTTTTGGCATGTGTAACTCATGTGTGAGTTACTAAATTACAGTGTTTCAGATTAATCAAAAACAGCTGGTTTCACAACCGCCCAAAAAATGAGCATGTATTAACCACTGCAGGGGAGATCATGAAAAAACTTTATCTGATTACATTTATCATTTTAATTGCTTTCGGTTGTACCGGAAAGCATTCGCAGAATCTTTATCCGGTTCCCACTTTAATCGTGCGCCAGGGGATCGATACGGGATTCGATTTATTGGTTTATAAGAAATGCACTGAAACAAAATTCAGTATCCCAGCCCATCCGAATCTGGTCATTAAATATGTTCCGGGAGTTGACAGTTTGTATCTCCAGCCCAGGGACGACGCCGGTTCTATCATTCAGCTTCCGATTCTGGCCGATGGGATTCGCTATGATTTAATGGTAAAGGTCAAACCGATGGTAAAGCATACCTTTAAATATCCCGTTAATTCCGGTGATACCCTGGTGGTGGTGATGGGTGGTTTCAATGACTGGTCCCGTACTGCCTTACCTATGTCGGATGACGACGGTGACGGATGGCTGGAAAGAACAGTATACCTGCGACCGGAACGCCATGAATATAAATTTGTGGTTAACTGGCAGGAGGTGATCGATCCGGAGAATCCGGTTTTCATTTCCAATAATATCGGGGGCTGGAATTCCATCCTTGATTTAAGTGATCAACAGCCCCGGCCCGCCGGACGGTATGTGAAAAAATCCACCAGTGGCAAACGGCTCCATTTTTCCTTTGTCCATCCCAAGGATGGTGCTCTGCCAGCGTTGGTCCATGCCTTTATTGATAATATTTTACTGACCGACCAGGAAGTGGATCAACTGCCGAATGGTGATCTGACAGTCAATACCGCCAATTATCCCGATGGTTTGTTACGAATAACAGGTATTGATGCCCTGGGACGTCCCCTGCCGGAAAACCACACTATCTTGAAAAACGGGCGGCCCCTGAACCCGAGTAATGATCCTGAGGATTGGCATTTTGCTGTCATCTACAGCGCCATGACCGACCGCTTCCTGGATGGAAATCCTGATAATACCCGCAAGGTCAATGATTCCGATCTCCATCCCCTGGCCGATTTCCATGGTGGCGATCTGGCAGGAATAATTCAGAAGCTGCGTGAGGGTTATTTCTCCGAATTGGGTGTTAATACCCTGTGGGTTTTCCCTCTGAATCGTCAGCCGGAAGGGGCATTCGTGGAATCGATACCGCCCAACCGGAAATTTACCGGCTATCACGGTTACTGGCCGGTCCGGGGACGGGAAATCGATGACCGGTTCGGAACGGAGGCTGAATTCAGGGAGCTGGTAGATCTGGCTCACCAGCAGGGAATGAAGGTAATATTGGATTTTGTGTCCAACCACACCCATGAAAACCATGATTATTTCCAGGCCAATCCGGAGTGGTACGGCACCATGTACCTGCCGGATGGTACCACCAATATCCGCAACTGGAGCCTGGAAACCAATCTGACGACCTGGTTCGATGATTTTATCCCCTCTTTTGATTTCCCTGCCGCTCCGGAGGCGATTGATCAAGTCGTGGCCGATGCGATCTGGTGGATGGAAACCTTTGACCTGGATGGTTTCCGCCAGGATGCGGTCAAGCACGTGCCCCATAAATTCTGGAAGCAGCTGACCGCGGAAATGAAAAGCCGGTTCCCGGAAAAGGATATTTACCAGATCGGCGAATCCTTCGGTTCCGATGATCTGATTAAAAGTTATGTTAATCCCGGCGAGTTAAACTCCCAGTTCAATTTCTCGATCTATTTCAATGCCCGTGTTCCATTCAGCTCAGATGAGGCTGATTTCTCATACCTGGGAAATATCCTCAATGAAAATGCTGAAGTATTCGGGCCGGTTAACCTGATGGGTAATATTACTTCCAGCCACGACCAGGGCCGTTTCATGGGTTTTGCCGATGGTCAGGTCAGTTTCAGTGATAATGGCACCGAACGAGCCTTCAACGATCCACCGGGACCGGTGATAAATACTACCAGTTATGACAAGCTGGTGAGTTTCACGGCCTTCAACATGTCCCTCCCGGGTGTGCCGGTGATCTACTACGGTGAGGAAATGGGTCTCATGGGGGCTGCCGACCCCGGTAACCGCCGCCCGATGTATTTTGCGGATCAATGGACTGAAGATGAAAAACAGACCTTTGATCGTATCGCGCATCTGGTGAAACTGCGCCACGCTCATCCCGCCCTGTCAATCGGTGATTATACTCCCGTTCTGGTAGAGGGACCGTTACTGGTCTTCAGGAAGACCTATTTCGATGAGGAGATTCTGGTAGCATTCAACCAGAGTTCCGAAACCAGGCAGATCAAACTTTCACAGGTAACTTCATCCGCGGGACTGATGGATTTGGCTACAGGCACAGCGGTTGAAAGCAAACCGGGTGAAATCACATTTGATGTGTTGCCTTACGGCCACCGATTGATTAAAATTGGTTTGTGACCATTAAATTTCACTTTCCATCAATGCACAATAAAACACTGGTGTTTTTGTTAGCCGTGGTCGGGGGACTACTGGCTCAGGTGGATGAAAGCTGGAAACTGTTCGATGATTCACAAGTGGCCAATGTATATATTACGGTTGACCAGAATGACCTGGACTGGATATATGCCCATGTTGAAAGTGATTCACTGCACCCTGCCAGCATCCGGTATGTTAATCACTGGATCGATGAAACTGTCGATTCAGTAGGCTTCCGCATCCGCGGTAATACCTCCCGGCATTCAGCTAAAAAATCGTTTAAAATAGCCTTCAATGCCTACCAGCCCGGCGGGGAATTCTATGGTGTCGATAAACTGAACCTGAACGGGGAGCACAACGATCCATCCATAATCCGGTCCAAGTTGTGTTGGGACCTGTATCAGGATATCGGGATGGCCGCCAGCCGGGCTAATCATGTGCGCGTGTATATAAATGGCAATTATTATGGCCTGTACATCTCGGTTGAACACGTCGATGACGAATTTCTGGATAAGAATTTCACCGATGATTCCGGTAATCTGTGGAAATGTATCTGGCCGGCCGATCTGACATACCGGGGGGACGATCCCGCGAATTACCATCCCTACTACGGGGATGAACGCCCCTACGAGCTCAAGACCAATGAGGATATCTACGATTACAGCGCCCTGGCCCGCCTGATTGGAATTCTGGAAAAAACTTCTGATGGTGATTTACCTGATTCCCTGGAGGCCGTCCTTGATGTGGCCGGCGTTTTAAAATACCTGGCAATGAATATTCTTACCGGTAGTTGGGACGACTACCGCTATTTGAAAAACAATTATTATCTCTATCACGAACCGGTGGATGATAAACTGCACCTGATTCCATATGATTATGATAATACCTTCAGCATTGATTGGTTTGGTATCGATTGGGCTACGGTGGACCCCTTTGAATATCCCCGGAACGATTCCGATCCCCGGCCCCTGTCAACCAGGATACTGGATAACGACCAGTACCACAATCTCTTTGCCCATTTCCTGCAATTCTATAATGATAACGTATTTGAACTCAGTATCTGGGAAGAGCGTATCGATTCATTGAAAAATATGATCTATTCGGCAGCGGAAGATGATTCATATCGTACCTTCGATTACGGTTTCACCATGAATGATTTCAATAATTCCTATACCGCTTACGGCTACTCCGACCGTCATGTGAAACAGGGAATCAAGGAATTCATCAACCAGCGCAGCGCCAGTCTGCCTTCCCAGTTGACCTGGCTGACTGCCCGCCCGATCGTTTATTCCATGGACTGGCAGCCCCGTAATCCCGGTGCTACCGATAGTATCCGGGTCACCGTGGCTGCTTTCAGTGCCATTGGTTTGAGAGGTGTGGTTGTTCAATACCATCCCGGCTATCTGACGGTGATTGAAGAATATCCCATGGATTATTCACCGGTAACGGCTAGCAAAATTGTTGAAGAATCAGATCGTTGGACCGTTACCCTGCCGCCATTGGGGGAAGGTGGGCATGGGCGGTTTCAGGTGGTCGCAATCGATAATAACGGTCAGAACCAGCTTTATCCCCGTACAAGTTTCATCACTCTCCAGGCCCCCGGCGCCCTGTCCGATCAGGTGGTTATCAATGAATTTCTGGCCAAGAATGATGCCTGCTGCACCGATCCTGCTGGTGAGTTGGATGATTGGGTCGAGCTGTACAATCCCACCGATGAGGTTATCGATCTGGCCAATTGCTGGCTCACTGACAATCTCCGGTGGCTGAACAAATGGCAGTTTCCTGAAACCAGCACGCCGATCAATCCCGGTGGCTATCTGGTGGTGTGGTGCGACGAGGATGGCAGCCAGGGCGATCTGCATGCCAATTTCAAATTATCCGCCAGTGGTGAATTCCTGGCCCTGACCCGGCCGGACAGCGTGACGGTCATCGATTCACTCAGTTTTGGTGTCCAGTCATCGGATATTTCCTACGGCCGGATACCGGACGGCAGTACCAACTGGGATTTCTTGTCCCCGACGCTTGCGGCGGCCAATGCCGGGGTTGGCATTGATGAGTTTTACGCGCCGAAGCAATGGAATCTGGCAGCCTTTCCCAATCCATTTAACGCCCAGGTACGGTTTCAGATTGACATTCCCGAGACCGGGAAGCTGCGGATGACGGTCTTCGATATCCGGGGCCGGCAGGTGGCCACCATCAAACCCGGCTGGGCCGAACCGGGTGTATATTTCGTGGATTGGCGTCCCGCTGATGACCTGGGCCGTCCGATTGCCTCCGGTGTGTTGTTGGTACGCACGGAGTTAATCGGGCTGGATGGCAGTATTGTGCACCAGGCCGGAACCAAACTTTTGTACCTAAAATAATCGATGGATACCATCCCTCCCAGGGATGGCATCCCTAATATAATGGATCGTAGAAGAGAACTGATCAACAAGTACAAGCAGCGGAAAATATCCGGTGGCGTGTATAAAATAACAAACGCCGATAATGGACGATTCCTGTTGGAAAGCGGCATTGACCTGGCGGCGATCCGCAACCGGTTCGACTTTTCCGTGGAAACCAATACCTGCATGTACCACCTGCTGCGCCGGGACTGGTCAGGGCATGGTGCCCAGGCTTTCAGTTTTGAAGTCCTGGAGGAACTGGAAATGAAAGACGACCAGAATCAGCGGCAATTCCGCGATGATTTAAAAGAATTGGCGGAAATCTGGCGGGAGAAGCTGGGAACAGCCGATGAGTATTGAAGCCATTGGTTGCTGCGGCGCCTACTGTGGAACCTGTCCCGAGCTACGGGATGGCCGCTGCAAAGGCTGCAAGCTGGGCTATGCCGACGGCAGCCGTGATCTGTCGCGGGCACGCTGCAAAATGAAAGTCTGCTGCATCGGAAAGGGACATACCACCTGTGCCGACTGCACTGAATATAAATCCTGCGAAGTATTAAACTGCTTTCTGGGGAAGGACAGCTACAAATACAAGAAATATCGGCAGGTGCTGGAGTTCATCCGCACCAATGGTTACGAAAGTTTTCTAGACATCGCTGATACATGGAAACGGCAATATGGAAAATACGAATAGGTTGCTGGCATGGGCCGGGCAACTGTATCTAAGAAACCGGATTCTGGTCTATTAAGATAATTGTGTTTTAAGGAATTCCCCCTTTTCCGTGAGCATATATTTCTGAAGTGGATGAGTTGGTTTATCGGGAAAAACAGGTGTGATATATCCTTCTTTCAGCGCGGGATTCAAATAGTTTTCATTGAATGTTTCCCGGTGCTTGAGGTTTAAAAAATCCATTAATTGTGAGCGCGACATTTCACCTTCCAAGATCATTATCAATCTTTCCACTGCCGCAGTAGCTTGTCCGGCAGCTTGTCCGGTAGCTTGTCCGGTAGCTTGTCCGGTAGCAGGTCTGAAAATTGTCGTTTTAAATATGTCATCCTGCTCGAATACCGGTTCTTTAAGGCCAGAACTTTTTGCAATGCGGATCATATCGAGTGTACCGGTACCTATTCTTTCAATATAACCCTTTAGATACATAGGTTGAGCTAACAATGGATTGGCGGGAATTGAGGTATGTATTTCTTTCAGTTTGGCAATAGTCCAACCCATTGGAAGAGAACCCGGATTATGGATTTCAAGTCGATCCCGGAAAAGCATGACCTGAATACTGCCGGTTACTGGTATAATCACGATGGGCAACAGCATTAACAATTGCTTCGGTTACAATCTCCCGCGGGATCTCATATTTACCGGGGATGGAAGTATCCTTTGATCGAGTGCCCACAGTGTAATCCAGCTTTGATAAAACAAAATCAACAGCCTGATCAACGATTGCGAAGACATTTCCTTTAAACACTTTATAAGAAGGAATTGGCTTTTCAACGATCGTTCCATGGAAATGAGTACAGCGAACTTCTGAACTGATGAAATACTGTTGAGGTTTTTTGCCAAACAGCAGTATAGCGGCATTGGTAACTCTGTCTTCAACTATCAAATTAAGATGTTCCAGTATTACATCTTTAGGAGTCGTTTCCGACAATGGGAAACCGCGTTTTGCCTGGGAAACACGCACGAAATCAATAACTTTTTGATCATCGATATCATTGATATTTGCCGGTTGGTTAATGCTGGCATCAAAGGGACCGGTTCTGATGATTTCTCTTTCAATCAGATAGCGAACCAGCGAAGCATAAACAGCAGATTTAAGTTCATCAATAGTGGAAAACCTTTTCCTGACTAATACTTCCTGGACTTTGGCAATGAATTCATTCTGTTTTTCTTGGCGGTTTTTGCTGGAATGCGCGGTAAGGAAAACAAGGCGAGTCTTATGAAGGCCTGTGGCGTGGTCAAATTCCCTTTCAGTGGGACAGATACCTTCTTTATCTTCAGAGCCATAGTTTTTACCCAAAATAGCCAGATATACTTGGCATCGCTCGACTTCATTCAGGTATATATCATCCGAACGTTGGTCAACAGCAGGAAGGTTTTCAAAAATGAAAGGATCAAAAAACCGACCTAATAATGGATCAGACAGGAGGTATTCATAGAGCATCTGCCTTTCGGAAGAAAATTCTGATTGTACGCTGCTGATAAAAATAGAAATCTTCGACATAGTAAATTATCTAAATGAATTTTACGTTGGAACCAGTTGATTTTGAAAGAAATTTTTGCACTTCGTGTAGTGAGGAGTAATTAATGAAAAAAGTAAGTGAAGAGAATGGTAGGCAGTTATTATTTGGTATTAATAAGATCAGTTGTGGCTTCCGAATCCGAGCCCTAGGCCAATCACCAGATGATTAAGTGGATTCTGAATATTTACTGATATTCTGTTATCCTCCGATCTCACGATCGGTTTTTTACTTAAATCAATTAAATAGGCGGCATAAAATCCCACACTCAAGGACTGATATAATAAAAATGATGAATTGATTCCAATGGCTCCGGAAAATTGCGATACCCTCAAATCGATATCTTTGAATGTCAGATAATCATCAAGGGATATTTTTTTGTCACTTAGTCTTGTCAAATGTCTGAACCTGGTATACCTGAATCCTATGTAGGGGGATACTGCAAAATTCTGTTCCTTGATAAGATTATACCCGAATCTGGCCGCAATACTGTACTGGGATAATTTTGAAGTCAATGTATTGGTGTATTCCCAGTTGCCATAAGTGTAGGAATAACTCAGGCTGGTGAACAACCAGTTTCTCATATAAATAAGATTGGCAAGTGTATATCCGGGATTGAGAGCAACGGTTGGAACACCTTCGTCAGCCAGTAACTTTTTAAATACATTTGTCCTGACAGGAATTATTTCACCTGAACTAACATAATATGAATGAATACCCCAAAAGTCGGGCCTGGATCTGCGGATTTTGGTTTTTCGAGTTGCTGTATTAGCTTGTGTATCGGCTGGTAAACAAGTCATTTTAATCACTTGTTCATAAGGTGTGCATGTTTTACAAAAGGTGGACAAACTATCCAGTTTTTGCGCAATAATTATTTGCCAGCGATCTAATTCATCCCACCGGGAGCCATGATTGGTTTCTTTTTCTATAATAGAAAAGATTTGTACAGTTTCGGCCGAGGCTTCTTGGTGTAATTGTTCAATGCCCTCTTTCCTCAGCCGGCTTTTTTCATCAACTAATTTCTTTCTCAGGATTCTGGCTTCGAGTTCATTTAAATTGAATTGAAGTTGCTGGTATTTAAGCAATCCTGCTGTTGCATCAGGATCACCTTTGTCAATATAGGAGGCATCTTTCTGGAAATAACATGAAATAGTATGGTTAAGATTCCTACTTATTAACATTTCGTAATTCGATATTTCATAGCCCAAATAAAAACTGCCGCATATTGTCTGTGCGATTCCGCTGTTTGGTGCTGTTGCAAGGAAATCCTCCGCCTGTAATTGATAATCCTCCGACCATTCGATCAAATTCTGCGCAAATAATAGTTGATTTACGGTTAAAAGCAGACTGATAATTAAGATGTGTTTAATCTTCATAGAATACTAACTGGATTTAATTTGTACTGCGGACCCATTTGTTTCCCCATCGTAGTACAATTTGTTGTTTACCAAATTTTACGGTGATGACGGTTGATTTTAAAAGAAGTTTTTTCCATCTACGCTTCGTTACGATGGACAGGCCGCGAAGCGCGGTGAGTAATGATGAGTAAGAAGTAAGGAGAGAAAAGTGAGAAGAGTGGGAGGTGAACCTGCCTGCGCTGGGGTTTTCCTGCCGTAGTCCCTTTCCGGGTATTATCACGACCAGCTCTGTGTTAATTATTGTTCGGACAGGTCTATCAAACGTGTTTTATAATTTTGCCAATAGTCATACTTTATGCTGTCCGAGAGAAATGACGCCTGTACCAGAGCCATGACTTTTTCGGAAGCCACCAACATCGATTGATATATTTTGTGAGTCCGGCTTTTTACCAGTCCGGCCTGTTGTGCCAGGATAAAAAATTGCTGTTTAACTGAACCTTGTGCGATGTCGGGGGGCAGTAATCCGTCATCCAGCGCAAAATAATCGTCATCGATATAGAGCCGACTGTTCAACAAATTGCAAATAAAAGAGCGGTATAGCGCACTATTAACATGTAATAGTGCTTATTCGTTATGGAATGCGGGTGATAGTGCAATATATTACGCTAGGTTATACTTAAATCACAGTATCTGATAAGAATGTGTGAATAGCAATGTGTGAGCAGTAAGCATACCTGTTGGCAGTGCATGTACCTGCGGTGTAATAATAGTTAGTGGTGTGCAGGGGTAATTCATGAATTGTCACTGCGGATATGGATTAATCGATTTCGATATCGTATTTATCCAGTAGCCCGGAAAGACCTTCCGATGAAAATCTGGTCTGTTTTACCCTGTTTCTATCCAGGTCAATTGAATAATTATAGGAAGTCCTGAAGTCGACTTCCTCCAGGTTGGTACGATCAAATAATGCTTTTGCTAAATCACAGTCATCAAATAATGAACCGGTTAAATCGCAATCAGAAAAGTCGACCTCATGTAACCGGACACCTTTGAAAGTGGTGTCTCTGATATTTGTATTATAGAATACCGAGTGATCTAGGTTACAGTTATCAAAGGTAAATGATAATCCGAATTCATTGCAGTCTTCGAAATGCAGGCCCAGCAGTTTGCATCCCATGAATTCAACATCCCGAAAGGATGTTTTCGGTAATTTTACCAGGCTCAAGTTGCATTGAATGAACTGGCACTCGATGAATGTGCAATCCGACAGATCGGTACCGGAAAAATCGCAATTCTGAAAAGTGCAGAATTCATATTCACCGGTTTTGAATGGTTTTTTATTAAAATCGGTTTTATCAAATGTTTTTTCGGTTGTGTAGACCTGTTCCATTATTGTGTTCCATTATTGATTATTGCTGTGCCCAAACCAACCGGTATGCTGGCAATGGTCAGCCCGAACACCAGCCCATCCCATTCACCAAAGCCCAGGTAGATTCCAGGCGTAATTGTTTTATACTGCAGTACACCGGGGAAGATATTTATCCGGCAATTGGGGAGTTGTGGCCCGGTAAGGATTAACGAATACAGCAGTGAATTCCGGTAATCGCGGAAGTAACCGATGGCCCCGTCCAGATTGGCGGTCATGAATTCCAGCACCCCCAGCCGTTTTTCCACCAGGTTGTTGGCTACTACTCCGATGGCAACCGAGTTGGTAAAACCGCCGCTGCGTACAAAACTGAGGCCGGTCATGCCCTGAATTCCCCAAAACATGAACCCTTTTATCCGGTCCAGTTTTGGGAGGGGATACTTGAAGGCGTACTGCTGTCCGGCGTTGACCAGCTCGGTCGAGACCGGCAGCAGGAGCGGTTGGAGGGACCAGTCGCAGAGCTGGGTCGTTTCGGAGAAAAATCGTCTGGGACCTTCGAAACTGAACAGGAGGAATCCCAGTGGATTGAAGATCAGAATGTCGGCGATGGGATCAACGTTGACGCCGGGACGGGAGGAATGCTCCACGACCTCATTCATGATCTGATACAGACTGGTGTTGAGGAAGGCCAGCAGGCGCGGGTAATGGTAACCGTGCCAGTCGAACCACTCGGCCACTTTTATATATTGCATCCCATTACCCACAATATGGGTGGCGTAGTTGGGCCAGTACTGGGAATAGTTTTTATCCAGGCCTTTCAGCGGCAGAACCTCATGGGCCAGGAATTCCGACCAGCCGAATTGTTCGATACGTTTTACCGGCCGGGAGATATTGTACCAGACATTATCCCAGCCAAGTCCGTATTCCAGTTCGGTTATATCGCGGGTACGGGAGCCGTTGCGCAGGATATCGAAGCTGCCGTTCAGGGCCAGGGTAACAGGGTTGAACCAGGCTTCTGAGCCTTGGGCAATTTCAGGGTGATAGAAATAATAATCCGTGGTGCTGCCGGCCTGTGATACGGTAAGCAGGCTAAAGATGACCGTTGTCAGGATACGGGAAGGCAATTAGTGCTATTCCTTCTCCATTGTGAATTTCCAGGCACAGTGGAATTCGGGTGGGTGGTTGTCCGGGGGGCAGGCCACGCATTCGGTTTTGATCCGTGGATCGATGGTGCGGGCGAACTCACTGTATTCAACAATACCGACACTTTTGCAGGGGAAGTCATCCAGGTTCTTCCGTTCCCGGGCAGCCTGGACCCGGCAGGTATTCATCTGAAATACAAATGAGTTCCCGGTTTCTTCCACAATGCTCTGTTTATTGAGGCGAGCGTACAATCGGAATCCCAGAGCCCTTTTCAAACCATCCAGACCGCTGCCAGCGGCAATGCTATGCCGTTTCATTATCCGTCTTGCTTCGATGGTAGTGAAAATCCGCCAGGCTTCCCGGTCGGCATCGATGGCCGCTTCCATGCCATGGGTTTTTTCCACTGCCTGGAACCACAGCCCGTCATGGGCCAGCCAGTTCCTGGCGAAATCATCAAGCATTCCGATCAGTTCTTCCCGGGAGAGCTGAGTCAGGTTATCCATCGGTTCACCCGTTAGGTTTCATTTGGAATTATCTTTTTGATGAATGCGGTCGAGCTGGTTTCCAGGGCCTGGAGACGCTGGAGCTGTTGCTCGTGGAAATGGGTGTGGGCGATGTGGGTCGCTTCCAGGATATCCCGGAACCAGCGATCGTAACCCGACAGGCTCATGGCCGGATACTCCCCTTCTTTGGGAAGACGATTATATTCTTCATTCAACCCGGCTGAAACATCATCGTAAAAAGTGTGCAGATCGTCAAAGCTGAGACCCAGATCCTCGAAAAGTGCGCAAAGCTGATTCAAATGCTGCTGGGCATCGACCTGTTCCACCGCTGTGGTGGGCTCCAGACCCAGGGAGCCGGCCGTTTCCGTATGACCGCTGATCTTGATTATTAACTGTCCTTCAGGGTATTTCATTTTTAATCCTGTTCCATGAATAATGTGGCAATAATCTACAAACAATGATCGGAATGGATTTAATTTTAAATAACCTGGAATGTTAAATATTATAAATTTCCCACGGTCTGGCATTAATTGCAGATGAGAAAACTTCTGGCACGCTATCTATCGCTTCCAGGGCCGGTACTTCAGTTGATCAGTGCCCAGCTGATCCTATATCTGGTCAATGCGGTTTTCATGCTGATCGGTAACCTCTACCTGAGGAAGCTGGGATATTCTGATGATCTGATTGCCGTCTTTACCTCCTATCGTTTTCTCGGGGTGCTGTCCCTGGCCTTTCCGGTGGGGTTGCTGATCAAAGGTAAGCCGTTGCGGCCCTATTTCCTGGCAGCGGCAGTGATTGTTCCCTTGTCTTCATTTGTGGCCATCCAGTCCGTGGCTGTGGGGAATATCTGGCTAACAAAGGTCGGTTTTTTTACTGTTGGAATCGGGTTTGTTTTACTGCAGGTCTGTGCCTTGCCGTTTATCATGCGTACCGCTCCCAAAGCGATGCTTCCGGAAGCGATTTCTCTTAGTTTCGCCACCTGGTCACTGGCCTTCATTATTTCCGGTGGATTGATCGGGCTGCTGGGAAAACTGGGTAGTCTGACACTGGGCGGCTGGCAGATTCCCTGGGATGAGTACCATATATTCATGCTGATTATCCTGGTCAGTATTCCCGCTATTATCCTTTTCTGGCGACTGGAAGAAGGCCCGCCCCGTTCACAGGTAACTCAATTCGGCAATTATTTTCAGCGCCTGGTGGCCGACTATGACTGGTTTGTAATCGGTAAGGTCCTGGCACCCAATTTTATTATCGCCATCGGGGCCGGACTGACAATCCCGTTCGTCAACCTGTTCTTCAATTCGGTCTTTGCCCTGGATTCGGACCAGTTCAGCCTGCTGGGCGGCGCCACCGCTTTCCTGGTGTTTTTTGCCGCCCTGCTGGTGCCGTTCATCCGCCGGAAATTCGGCTATTATGTGGCTATAATCGGGGTCCAGGGAATGGCGATTGTGTTTCTTATAATCCTGGCCCTGACTGAAATCTATGCCACATTACCTGGAGCGCTCTATGTTGCCATCGCCTGCTACCTGTTGCGCCAGCCATTGATGAATATGTCCGGACCCAGCACCAATGAATTGAATATGCATTTCGTCGGGGAACGTAACCAGGAACTGATCAGCGCCATGAATTCCAGCATGTGGAGTGCGGCCTGGTATGTGAGCGCCCGGATCTTCCAATTCCTGCGGGGGATGGAATTACCCTACTACCAGATTTTCCTGATTACGGCTGTTCTTTACGCAGTAGGTGTGGGGCTGTATATTTTTATTATTAGAGAATACCAGGCCCGGGAAACGTCAAACAAGTAAAGTAAAATCCGGTTCCCAGAGAACCTGCTTCAGGTTTATCCGCCCTTTCAGGCTGAAGACGATCCCTTCGGCCTCCAGTAAGGCCCGCTGGACGTTCTCCCCGTCACCGCTTTTCCGCGTACTGACTTTTCCCTGGCTGTTGATCACCCGGTGCCAGGGAACATCGGGATCGGGCAGGGCGGCCATGGCAAAGCCCACCTGCCGGGGTCCGGTGCCCGCCAGGGCGGCGATCTGTCCGTAGGTGGCAACCTTGCCGGCAGGAATCTGCCGGACCAGTTGATAGATGCGCTGATTCAATCCGGGGGAGTTTGCCATACCTGAATTTACTATCAGGCCGGCAGGCTGGTGCTAACACAAAGAAATAAATTGTATTATATTGTAGTAGACTATAATATAGACCATATTAAGTCTTATTCGTAGGAGCTATTAAATGAAAACCAGTGAAGCGGTAAAACCGATCAGTTACCTGAAAACCCATGCCTCGGAAATTATCAGGGATATTGTCGCCAGTGATAAAACACTGGTAATCACCCAGAATGGCGAGGCAAAGGCGATTCTGCAAGATATTAAAAAATATGAGCAGACTCAGGATAGTCTGGCACTACTAAAAATCCTGGCTTTAAGCAGTAAAAGTTTGAAAGCAGGTGATTATAAGCCGGCGTCTGAATCGTTTAGTGCTATTCGCGAACGAATTGAACCAGACGAAGCTTGATGCATTACAACGTCTTCATTATATCAGACGCTGAGGAGGATATTTTAAATATTTATGATTATGTGGCCCGCAATGATTCAATTAACAAGGCGAATGTGCTGCTTGAAAAACTGGAATCGAAAATACTTGGTTTGGAGTTACTGGCAAAACGAGGTCATATTCCACTGGAACTGGAGCGGATTGGAGTCCTTGAATATCTTGAAATACATTTTAAGCCCTATCGTATAATTTATCAGATTCACGATGCGGATGTATTTATCCATTGCGTACTTGATGAACGAAGGGATTTGGAAGAATTACTTAGTGAACGGCTATTTAGATAGAGTAAGATGTTTGGGTAATGCCCGGATCAAAGTGTCTGAGCAAGGAAGAAGCTGACTGTAATGATAGACCAATGATTGGTCATACCAAGGTAAAGATGAAAGAAAGATTCTGGTAAAGAATATGGCTTAAGCCCTGATGAGAAGGTTGAGGTATTCCGGACCAAAGAGATTACATTGCCACATTTTATGGGGAGCAGGTTGAAGTTCAGTAAGGTGTATAGTGGAAAGTTGAGAGATTTTATTCTAAGCAGAAAATGGTAAAATATTGATAAAAAAAATAGATTGACAATGCCGAAATAATAGTGTATAATAATTATTGTTAAATTGAACTCGGAGTATTATGGACTGTCATAGTATTGGGTATTCAATTGTACACAATTAGACTTTGTCAATTATTATTGTGTATTTCAACTTTTTTAGATGCTCAACAAGGGTGGAATTATTTTGGGCCACCAGGTGGAAGGGTTAGAAGTCTTGCGATTAATCCTAACACTCCCAGTACTATTTTTGCTAGTGTAGAAGATGGAATATTATTTCGATCCACGGACTCAGGGAATTGTTCAATAGCAATATTTGACACTTCTGGCTATCTAAATTTCCAATCATCATATATTACATTTGATCCAAATAATTCAGACATGATGTATGCTTCGGGATGTTATAGTAAAGATGGTGGCATAAACTGGCAGAAGAATGAAAATATTGGTTCATCACTTGCAATTAATCATCAAAACACTAATGAGCTGTATACAATAGTATATGGTAAGAATATATATAGATCAGTGGACAAAGGTGAAAATTGGGATTTGTTGTATAGTTTCAGATCATTTGTAGATGAAATAGACATTTCACAGAGTGATACAAATACACTATATGCAGTTGGAAATGATTCAATATATGGGCTGTATCGATCTAATAACTCTGGAAGAGAGTGGGAAAGAACAAATTGTGCTGCAAGTAATATCAATAAAATATTAATTCACCCAGAAAATTCACAATGTGTTTATGTTGGATCACTTTATGGATTGTATAAGACAACTGATGGAGGATATAATTGGAATATCTTATCTAATGAATTTGCACTGAACGATTTCTCAGTATGTTGGCAAGATACTAATATTATATATTTAGTAACAGGTGATTATTATTCAGGTACTGTGGGAAATGTATATAAGACTAATAATGGTGGAAAAACTTGGGAATCTATAAATGATGGTTTACCAGAAGAAAATAACCGTTATATCTATAATATAGAAACAGTCCAAACATCGTGCGATGAATTGTATATAGGCACTTATGGTTATGGCGTATATAAAAAACATGGTGCTAACGCGTGGGAATGGACTAATTTAGTAAAAAGTCATATCCTGAATATATCATTCCACCCATATGAGCCAGATTACATTTATACAGGGACCCCCGATGAAGGCATATTTTTATCAACTGATGGTGGAGAACAATGGTCTTTACTATCGTTAGGCATAAATACAACAATCCAATCTTTTTGCAGAAATATTGTATTCAACACAATTAATCCCAATATTGCATATGTAACTGCTGGTCCATATGGAGTATTAAAAAGCACTGACGGAGGAATAAATTGGTACCAAACAAACTTTGTTGGTTCGTTTGATTCATTTGCTTGGTCAATTGCAGTACACCCAGAAAACCCGGATACAATATATTGTGGTAAAGCAGGATATTTAGGGAAGGATCTATTCAGGAGCATTGATGGAGGAAATACATGGACAAATCTTTTATTAACAGATAATACAGCGAGTATTGAAGATATTAAGTTTAGTCCAAAATCTTCTGAAATCATTTTTATTTGTGCTTCTGAAGTAGGTTTCTATATATCAAATAATAGTGGAGAGACATGGACTCAAGCTAATAATGGGTTGATAATAACAGATTATCCATTGGTATCTCAACTAAAATCTGTAGCAATTAATAATCAAGGAAATGTTATTTACATAGCACAAAAAGATGGGCTTAGAAGAAGCGATGATTTAGGCAATAATTGGGTGGCAATTGATAGTACTCTCAATATAATCGATTGTAACATTTCATTAAGCGATATTTGTATTTCCCCCCTTGATAATAAGTTAATTTTGATTAGCCTTGTAGAAAATGGTCAAATCAATACTCCTACATTTTCACCAGGAGGAGTATATTTTACATATAATGATGGAAAAGCATGGAAAAATATATTCAAAGGATCATGTAACAGAATCGTAGTTAATCCTCATAATTTGCATGAAATATATATTGCAACAAAATATGGTATTTACTCACAAATAGATAGTGTTTTTTTAGATGATGCCGATTATGAAATATTATATCCTCAGAGATTTAAATTATACCAAAATTATCCTAACCCTTTTAATTCCATGACTATCATACCATATTATTCAGGTTCAAGAGATAGAATGATATTAACTATATATGATTTGCTTGGTAGGAAGGTTTACACTGATGTTACTTATAGTCAAAAATCGGAAATAAACTTTTTCAGTTGGGATGGATATGGTACGTATAATGTTCTTTTACCATCAGGAATATATCTGTGCACCATACGATCTTTAGATAATGAGAATATATCAGATGTTAAATTTCTTCATCTATTGAAATAATATAATCGGGAGAATGCCAGTCTACAGCAAATGCAACAGCATCCCGAAGAAATGGGAGATGCTGCCGCCCAGGACGAACAGATGCCAGATAGCGTGGTTGAACGGTAATCGATCCCAGGCATAGAAGACCACACCCAGGGTATAGCTCAATCCCCCGATTCCCATCCAGATCATCAGGCCGGGGGGAGCTGCTGCCAGCAGCGGTTTGATGGCGATGACCACCAGCCAGCCCATGGCAATATAGAGTACCACCGACAGGGCATTGAAACGGTCGAAAAAGGCAATTTTCATTACGATACCGAAAATAGCCAGGCCCCAGATCAACCCGAACAATGTCCAGCCCCAGGGGCCACGCAGAATGGTAAGGGTGATCGGAGTGTAACTACCGGCAATCAGGATAAAGATCATGGTGTGATCCAGTACCCGGAACAGCCGCTTGACCTTCCGGTTGGTAAAGCTGTGGTAGAGGGTGGAAGTGAGGTAGAGGATAATCAGCGAGGCGCCGAAAATACTGAAGCCTACTACCCGCCAGGCATCGCCCTGCAGGGCGGCGAATACCACCAGCAGGACCAGGGCAGCAACGCTTAAGGCTGCGCCGATGCCGTGGGTGATACTGTTGGCGATTTCTTCTCCCAGTCCGGGATATTCATATTCTTTTTTATTGGACATCGGGCCCCCTGTAAATATTTAAAAAGTGTATTTCAGAAATAGAGTGGGGATGAACCACCAGTCCTCATCGCGCTGACTGCCGGTGGAAGTGAAGTATTCCTTATCGTCGGTCCAGGCGCCACTGAAGCCCCGGGATATTTCCACCTCCAGCCCGGTGCTGAACTGCCCGAAATTGACCAGGGCCTGCGGTTCGGCCATTATGGAAATATCCGGCCCGTCCGAATTGGTCCAGATATCAATGAAACCGGCCAATGTGAAGCGTGCCGACAGTGGCAGATACCAGACCGCAGTGGCCTGGAAAGTCAGCTGATCGCTCCCGGATTGTTTACCAACCAGCAAATCGACCGGCAGGACGAACTGCCCGATCCGGAAGGGATAGCTGAGCCCCCCCAGCCAGACCGGCTCCAGGGCATTTCCGAGGGTGGTCGAATCAAGGGGGTAGAAATAGATACCATCATTATACTGAACAGTGGCATTTAATTTACCATCCAAAAGCGGTGTGGGACGATAGTAAGCGGCTTCGTACCAGATATCGGTAGCACCGGCTTTATCGAAATGTTTTGAATCATAATTGATATCGATGAATGTAAAGAATACATCCTGTTCATCGGCGGTGAAAAATTCAGTCGTTGTAGTTTGAATCCGGCGCCCCAGATCGTAATGCTGCTGGATATTGAACTGCCCCCACAGTGCTGAAGACAATATTGTCAGTATGATTAATTTATTCATAGGATCGATTTCAGTACGGTGGTGGAGCCATTGATGATGAACTGGACGGCGATGACCATTAAAATGATACCCATGATCCGTTGGATGATCCGCATACCGGTATGGCCCAGCCGTTTGGACATCCGGTCGCCACCGCGCAGGATCAGATAGGCGGCAGCCAGCACGGTAAACAGGGCGATGAAGAAAGTGCCGTAGCCGATCAATCCATGGGCCTGGCCGGATAATAACATGGTGGCGGTTATGGCTCCGGGACCAACGATCATTGGAATACCCAGTGGACTGATGGCAATATCATCCCGTTCCATGGATTCTTCCTGTTCCTTGGGTGTGGTTCGGGTGCGCCCGACACGGGCTTCCAGCATGCGTAACCCGCTGCGGAAGAAGATGATCCCGCCCATGATCTGGAAGGCCTCGATGGTTATCGAATACATCTTGAAAATGAATTGGCCAACCAGACTGAATACTATCAACGTAATTGTAGCGGTCAGCATGGCGCGCCGGGCGATCCGGATCCGGTCGATGGCATTGAATCGTTCAGTCAGAATTACATAGATCGGTGTTATCCCGATCGGATTCATCAGTGAGAACAGGGTGGACAGGCAGAGAACGAAGAAATGCAGGTAAGAAACTTCCACGGTTACATTTTTTCCGGTGCTGTTATTCCAAGTACCTGCAGCCCATTGGCCAGTACGATCTTCACCGAACCGATCAGTGCCAGACGGGCCTGGGTCAGGGACTTGTCTTCCGTAATTACCCGGCACTCGGTATAAAACTTATGGAAGGCCGTTGCCAGGTTTTGCAGGTAGTTGGCCACCATTTGTGGTTCCAATGTTTTCAGGACAGCTTCCAGTGTTGGTCCAAACTCAGTCATTGTTTTGATCAGCTGGATCTCCGCCGGATGATTCAACAGTTCGGAATCATATTCCTGTCCAAAGCGAATATCCACACTTTCGCCCCGCTTGATAATATTGCAGATACGGGCATGGGCATATTGCAGATAGTAGACAGGATTCTTATCCGATTCATCCTCGGCCAGGTCAAGGTCGAAGTTTAAATGGGTATTCATCCCGCGCATGATAAAGAAATAGCGGACTACATCGGCCCCGACCTTATCCACCAGGTCTTCCAAGGTTACAAAATTAGCCTTGCGGGTGGACATCTTGACTTTTTCACCGCTGCGAACCAGGGTGACGAACTGGTGAATGAGCACTTTTATGCCGGTTGTATCATATCCAAGAACCTTCAAAGCCGCCAGGACATCAGGGTAGGTGTCCATATGGTCGGCGCCGAACAGATCAACTACCAGATCGAATTCCCGTTCCAATTTATTGCGGTGGTAGGCCATGTCGGGCAGGCGGTAGGTTGGCTCACCGCTGCTCTTTATCAGTACCCGGTCTTGCTCCTTGCCCAGGGCAGTGGTTTTAAACCAGGTGGCGTTATCGGCTTCGTAGACCAGCTCTTTGGCTTTCAGATCATCCACTACCTGCTGAACGGCACCGGATTCGTAGAAATTTTTTTCATTGGAGAAAACCTGGTGGATAATTCTGAGATTCCGGAGAGTGTTTTTAATATCCTCGAATATTATATCTTCGGCAGTTTTCCTGAAAACAGGGTCACCTGACTCCAGGATATCGCCATGCCTGGCCCGTAATTCCTGTGCGATTTCCCGGATGTACTCGCCCTGGTAGCCATCTTCGGGCAATTCTATATTTTGTCCCAATTCCTGGTAGTAACGGGCTTCCACCGATTGACCCAATATGCGCATCTGGCGCCCGGCGTCATTATAATAATATTCACGGGTTACGGTATAGTCCTGCCACTCCAGGATGTTGGCGACCGTATCGCCCAGAACGGCCTGTCTTCCATGGCCCACTGTAAGGGGACCGGTGGGATTAGCGGACACGAATTCCACATTAGCCGCTTTTCCGGAACCAGTCGAACCGCGCCCGTAATTACCGGCTTTTTCCAGCACTTCGGCGATCTGGTTTTGATAGTATTTTGGACTGATGAAAAAATTGATAAATCCGGGGGGTGTTATACTGACTGAATCGATAATGGAATCATCATATTCCAGTTTTTCTACAATTAATTCGGCAATATCCAGTGGCTTCCGTTTCAGGGCCTTGGTGAGTGTGAGCGGCAGGTTGGTACTCAGGTCGCCAAAGCGGGCTTCCCTGGCCGGTGTTACTTGCGGATGGCTCTCGGGAAAGCCGGCCTTTGTTAAAGCGTCAGTCAGTTGTTGGATTAAGTGGTTCTTCGGGCTCATCGGTTAATTCAATTTTTGGAGCATCGGCCCACAGCCGTTCCAGTTGATAAAAGTCCCGAACCGAAGTCTGAAATATATGAACCACCACGTCCACATAATCGAGTAATACCCAGGTCAGCTGTTCAAATCCTTCAGCATGCCAGGGTTTGGTCTCTGTTCCCCGCCGGATGGTATCGGCGATGGCTTTTACCTGAATATCCGTATCGGCGGAACAGATTACAAAATAATCGGTCATACTTGTGATTTCCCTGACATCCAGGATCAGGGTGTTTTCAGCTTTTTTGGAGAGTGCCAGTTGACCGATGGTTTCCACCAATGAGGAACTGGCGGTTGTGGTTTGATTCAATTTTACTTCCGGTTAAAAGCGGGATTTTAGAAAATCGGCGACAGGTTTAATTGTCTTATAGTCTTTCCCCACGATCAGGGTAACGTCAACGTCGAGGTCAGCTTCGGGCAAAACCATTACCCGGGTTTCGTCGGTAATATCAATTGCCAGGGCATTAGCGACTTTTCGGAAATTGTCGACCTTTTCATTCCTCTGGATCAACAGGGTGGTGGCATAGTTGAAATGATCGGCATTTTCAGATCGGACCACATCGATTTGGTTCTGTCGCAAAAAGTCTGATATTGTAGCTGCCAGACCGGCCTCACCACACCCATTTAATATTTCCACCTCGATGTCCAGGATCGGATTCATTTCGTAATATTCGGTAGCCAGCATTGGTTCGGATACCTGATCCAGGCTGGCGGTATCAATTTCCAGGCCTCCGCGGGTGTAACGACCGGTAAATGAAATGATAAAAGCAATCAGGATCAGCGATAAAATGGCGATTGAGCCATTCAGTAATATATCCTGCAGGTTACGGCGCTTTTTCTTGGAACCAGTGCCGGAGAGGAAAGATAGCAGTTTGTTTTTTTTCCTTTTGGCAGGAGTCACCGCTGTTACCTGATCCCCGGGTCCAGATATAGCGGACGATTATAATAATAGTAGGAAGGCGACTTCTGGAAGCCCAGTTGCAGGACTGTATTTTCGGTGGGGCGATATTCAAGTGTGGCGCCATAGTACACCTGTCCATCAAGCATACCACTGGATTCCGGACTGCCGGGCATGCTGGTCTGAACCAGACTGAAGCTGGTTGACAGGCGCAAATTATCTTTCAGCAGGAAGGTCATGTTATTGGTATAGGCGCCAACGCCCATAGATAATCCACTGGAACTGATCATCGACATGGAAAAGGAATGATTCATCATGAAGCGTGACGGATCAAACAGCGACCGGGACTCCAGAGCGCTCATCTTTTCCAGTTCCTGTGGGAAATCGATTCGTGGAACATCGGTCTTGAACTGTCCGAAGCAGAGACCGACAATTAAAACTAATAATATTGAAAGCTTGATTTTATTATTCATAGCGTGTGCTGAAAATACGATTTATTTCAATAAGTTGTTCCTTGGTATTTATTCCTGTTATCTCTACCGGATCATCCAGCAACTCCAGCGCTATCGACAGGTCAAAATCCGGAAAATGATTCAGTGCATCCGGTAGGTAATATTCACCCTGACTGTTATCATTGTCAATCAATTTCAGGCTGCGAAATAAGGTTTGGGCATCAAAGATGTATATCCCGGCATTGATCTCATCAATCGCCAGTTCTTCCGGGTTACAATCCTTGTGTTCCACGATTTTATCCAGGAAGCCTTCTTTGTCGCGTACGATTCGTCCATAGCCGGACGGATCATCGAAGCGGGCTGTCATCAGGGTTGCCCCGGCCCCGGTTGAATAATGGGTATCCAGCAGTTTTTCGAGGCTGTCTTTCTGCAGCAGGGGGACATCCCCGGAAAGGACCATCAGGTCACCGTCAAAATCTTTCAACAGCGGTTCGGTCTGCAGAATCGCATGACCGGTGCCAAGCTGTTCTTCCTGCACTACTGTATCCACATTCCGGCCGGCAAGTGTTTTTTCCACCAGTTCCCGCCCATGACCAATAATAGCGATTATCCGGTCAGCCTTGATGGCCTTTGACAGATCGGTAACATGCAGCAGCATTGGTTTGCCACCAACTTCATGGAGTACTTTAGGCAGGGGAGATTTCATCCGTTTGCCTTTTCCGGCAGCCAGTATCGCCACCGCCAGCGGTCGTGTTCTGTTAATCATGAATTCCTTCCTGAATTATTCCGCCTCCCAGAACAATATCATCCTGGTAGAATACCGCACTCTGTCCCGGTGAAACAGCAAATTGCGGCTCCCTGAAATTAACTCTGATCCTACCATTTGCTTCAACCTCAAATCCGGCCTTCACACCGGGATGATTATAGCGTATCTGTACAGTTGGACAATCCAGGTTTGTGATTGATTCCTTCGTCAGCCAATTCAGATCGCCAACTATACATCCCGAGAAATACATCCCGGTCCGGTTACTTAACTGAATATCACCGTTGGCGGTATCGATGGCCTGGACATAGTATGGCTCAGGACCCGGCACTTGTAATCCCCGGCGCTGGCCGATTGTGTAATTGACAATACCTTTATGTGGCCCGATGCGACGGCCATTGGGAGCAATAAAATCACCGGATTTCAGTTTTTCAAGTTCGCGGGGAGCATAGCTTTCCAGGAACCGGCGGTAGTCGTTATCAGGAATGAAGCAGATTTCCTGGCTTTCCGGTGCCTGGGCGTTAGGCAACTCCATTTTCCCGGCGATAGAACGCACCTCTGTTTTGGTTAAATCGCCCAATGGAAAAAGGGTGTTATTAAGGGTTTTCTGGTCAATTCCCCACAGAAAATATGTTTGATCCTTGCGTGGATCCAGCCCCTTCCGCAACCGGACCTGCTGTCCATCGCGGGTGATGCGGGCATAATGGCCGGTGGCGATCAGTTCGGCACCCATCTGGCGGGCCTGTTCCAGCAAAGAGCCCCATTTCAGAAAGATATTGCACCGTACACAGGGATTGGGGGTTCGTCCTGCCAGGTACTCCGATACGAAATTATCCACCACTGATTTACGGAACGCCAGCTGGTGGTCCAGGGTATAGTGGGGGACGTTCAACTGCTCGCAGACCAGTTTGGCATTATTGATCGAATCAATCGAACAGCAATTGGAGTCATTGTTAAGATTGCTGCTACTGTCCCCGAATTCCCATAATTTCATTGTTACACCGATAGCATCGTACCCCGCCTCCAGGATCCGGTGCAGGGCAGTTGAGCTGTCTACGCCACCACTCATTGCCACCAGTACGGTTTTCTTTTTATCAGTCATTTTTCAGTTACCGGGAAACCACTTTAACTAGTTCAGTGACCAATTGATCCACTTCTTTTATGGTATTTGCCAAGCCGAAACTGATTCGAATGGTGGATCGGTTTTCACTATCACTGAATCCAAGGGCTTTTAGAACCGGTGAAGCCGCAACCGTACCGGAGGAACAAGCCGATCCGTTGGAGATTGCCATACCGGCCATATCGAGGCTGACAGTCAGGATATCGTTGGTAATACCAGGAATCGTGAGGTTTACCAGGCCTGGGATGTGGAAATCGGCATTGCCATTTATCCTTGCTTCCGGAATGGTGCTTTTAATCGATTCAATGAAATATGACTCCAAATCGGATAGATGCCGATTGGCATTCTCCAGGTTTTCCTTTGCCAGCTTTGCTGCCAGTCCCATTCCGGCTATCCCAGCCACATTTTCTGTACCGGAGCGCAGGTTCTGTTCCTGGCCACCTCCGGTTATCAATGGTTTCAGCGGAACCCCCTGCTTCCTGAATAATGCTCCGACACCTTTCGGTCCGTAAAATTTATGAGCCGACAAGGTCAGAAAGTCAACTCCCAGGGCAGTTGTATCGAGTGGTATTTTACCGGCGGCCTGGACGGCGTCGGTATGCAATAAAATATTTTGACCAGCCAGGCAGGTAGATATTTCTTTTACCGGTTCAATGGTACCCACTTCATTATTGGCCAGCATTACAGAAACCAGTCCCGTATCAGGTCGGATGGCTGAAATAATAGCAGCAGGATCGATCCGGCCGGTGCGGTCAGGCTTAATAATTGTGCTGGGTATGCCCAGCTTGGATAAGCGCTGGAGGGGTTGTAAAACGGCCGGATGCTCAATTGCAGAGGCAATAACGTGGGGTCGGTCGTTATTCAACTGGTTCCACAGAACCAGATTATTGGCTTCAGAACCACTGCCAGTGAAAATTATCTCACCAGGATTACAATTGATCAGTTGAGCCACCTGCCGACGGGAAGTCTCCACCAGGGCACGAGCTTTCTGTCCGTATCGGTGAATGCTGGAAGGATTACCATAATATTCACTGTTGATCTGGCTGATTAGATCAAGAACACGACTGTCAATTGGCGTAGTGGCACTATGGTCAAAGTATGGCATGGAAGCTTAACCTCGGAAGAAAATTAAAAGATTTAAATAATAAACAAAAACGATTGGAATCAGATATCGTTCCGAATAGAGGCGAATTTAAGTGTATTAGTCAAATTACGATAAAAGGGTGGTTTGCGCTCAACCAGGGCTTTAATCGGTACGGAAACATCGTATTTGTAACGCACTACATCCCATGAGAATTCATCACCTACCGTCAGGAAAGCTACCGCTCCGCGCTGATCCTCATCGAAAGGCAGTCCGATGGCTCCTTGACACAGGATGGTCAGATCATCCTTGGTTTCGATCCGTGGCAAATGGGTGTGACCATGGACAAAGACCAGTTTTTTCAGGCCGGGATTAATCTTTTTGACATGGTTGCGCCAGTTCAGTGATTCCTGGATCGTTGGTGGCTGGTCATCCCGTTCGTACCAGGCATGTGTGAACTCCACCAGAACGTTGTTGATTACTTCCCGGTGGGCGATATGCATCTGGGAAATTAAATCGATTCCCGGCTGACCAATCAGGTCTGCCGCCCACTTATTATTGGCTACGATTTCCTGGCACAGCGGATCGTCCGGATCCATCCCTTCCAGCGATGGGCGTTCATGGGTCCATAATTTTTCAACTATATAACGGTCATGGTTGCCGCGAATGAACAGGCAATCCTTGATTGAGGAAAGCAATTCGAGCACTTTTTCCGGCTCCGGACCAAGGGTAAAGCAATCTCCCAGACAGACAACCCGATCGACTTTATCATTCTGATCGATTATATCGAGTGCCGTTTTAAGTGATTCGGAATTAGCGTGGATATCTGTTATTATGGCAAATGTTTTGGACTTCATGCGGACCGAAATATAACTATAAATATTGTTCTGACAATGATTACTTCTCCCAATCTGACAATCGCTGGATTAAGTTAAGTTAATAACAGTATTGATTATATAAAAACAATAATACAGTCTGGTTCGAGTTAGAGCGATATGTATATATTGGATGTGATTTAGATCATATTATTTCCCTGGATAAAATATTGCTTGAGGCTTTAACGATCAGGACGGTTGTAATAATCGGCGGACCGGAATAATTTTCAATATGGAAACAAACTCACTTTTAATCGTCGGTTCAATTGCGCTTGATACAATAGAAACTTCCGCCGGACGACGGGAGAATATTTTAGGCGGATCAACAACCTATGCCCTGACAGCTGCCGGCCGGCTGGCCGAAGTCAGTGTAGTGGGGGTGGTTGGAAATGATTTCCCGGAGGAAGGCCATCGGTTTTACAAACACTGGTCGTCAGACCTGACGGATTTCCAGGTTGTTGACGGCCTGACTTTCCGCTGGGGTGGGCGCTACCACGCCAATGGGGATGATCGCGATACACTATTTACCGAACTGGGCGTTTTTGCCGATTTCAACCCGCAATTATCGGAACACAATACCAAGGCACCGGTTATATTTCTGGCCAATATCCATCCGGCCCTTCAACTGGCCGTGATCGATCAATCCAAGGATGATGCTACCATTATTACCGATACCATGAACCTGTGGATCGATACCACCAGACCGCAGCTGATGCAGGTCTTGGAGCAGACGGACATCCTGTTGATCAATGAAACCGAAGCTCAATCACTGGCCGGTACCGATTCAGTGGAAGCAGCAGCGACTGTGCTGGCCGGATTCGGACCTCAGACAGTAGTAATAAAACTGGGCAGTAAAGGAGCCCTGTTGTTCAGCCCGGATGAGCAGCTAGCGATTGGTGTTTATCCGGTCCAACGGGTTCTGGATCCCACTGGTGCCGGTGACACTTTTGGCGGTGGATTCGCATCATCTCTGGCCTGCGGACAGGGATACCGGGAAGCACTTGTTAACGGATCTGCGCTGGCATCATTCTGTGTGGAAGATTTCGGTGTTGATAAACTGGCTTCGGCCATGGCCGACGACGTTAAGTCCAGGAAAGAATATCTCCGCCAGACGCTTAGACCTTGAAAAGGAAACAGGTCAATTCTAATTTCCACGGCGAAAATGCAGGTATTCTATACAACAAAGGAATAAGGAAAGAACTGATGTTAAGAAAATTATTTTTTGCAGTATTTACAATTGCTCTATTAGGACTGGCATTCTTTGGCTGTTCGAGTGAAGAATACACTACTGCTAAATTGGCCATTCAACAGCAGGAATGGGATCGGGCCGAAGAATTTCTGATCAAAGCCATGGTCGTTGAACCGGACAACCCGGAAATTCCTTTCCAGCTAGGTCAACAGATTTATGCCCGCGATAAAAAATGGGCTGAAATGGATGAAGCTTTCAAAAAAGCCCTGGCTATTGATCCTGATCGTGTAATTCTTGCCGGTCATACAGTTTCAGAATATATTAAAAATTCCCGCGAGCAACACTGGGTCCCGGCCTATAACGATGCCGTGAACGCATTTAAAAAAGCCAATACCGCCATCGATGATACCGAACGCAAGGAATTCCTGGAAGCTGCCTTGGAAAAATTCAAAACAGCCGCTATGATCAGTCCCGAGGAATCACAGACTTACGCCAGTATGGCTACCCTGTATTTTGATCTGGGGCAGACTGAAGATGCTTTGGCAACAATTGATAAAGCAGCCGAGCTTGATCCTGAGAATCCCAAAGTGCTTACAGCAGCCGGACAGATTTTTGCCAACAATGGCGATTGCGATAAAGCAATCAAATATTTCAAACAGGCCGTTACCCATGATCCCAATAACAGCAAGGCGATTCGGGCCCTGGCCTCGACTTACTATGATTGTGGTGATCTGGACGGTGCAATTGTAACCTACGAATCCGCTATCAGCAAGGAAACCGATGCCAAATTGAAATGCGACCTGTATTTCAACCTGGGTGTACTCTATAACCAGGCTGATGATTTTGCTATGGCCGAGGACAATTTTATGATCGTGATGGATCTGTGTCCGGATGATGTTGAAGCGATTGTTGGTATTGCCCAGACTTTTGAGAATGCTGAAAAATGGCGCCAGGCAGAACGGTTTTATCGCCAGCTGATCGAAATTGATCCGGATGAACCGAATCATTATAAAGGGATTGCCCGGGTTTTACTGCGCCAGGGTAAACAGGAAGAAGCCCAACAGTATTATGAGATGTCTAAAAATGTCGGTTATTGACAATAACTGATTTTTGTTGCTTTAAATCCCCCGGGTGACCGGGGGATTTTTTTATCCCAGACGCTGACGCTTCTGCAAATAACTGTTCAGGGCCAGATCGAGATTCTGATCGGTATAAAATGGCACATAGTCGATTTTGCGTTCCCGGCAATGGCGGCGGTAAAAATCCTGGAACCGATTAATCAGCTGAGTATATTTTTCCTGGATCTGCCACGGTTCGGTAGTAATTATCTCAGCAGTTTCCAAATCCTTGAATCGTGTACGGCGGTTAAAATCAAAGGTCAGTTCCCGCCGGTCAAGAATATGGAATACTACCACTTCCTGTTTATTATGCCGGAAATGTTTCAAGCCCTCCATGACCGACTCCGGCTGGTCAAGTAAATCCGATATCAGGATTACCAGGCCACGCTTTTTCAGCCGGTCAGCCATTTCATGGAGAACCGGTCCGATTTGAGTATCCGATCCTGATTCGATTTGTTCCAGTTGGGATAAAATTGTATTCATGTAACCGGGTCTGGAGCGGGGTGGAATGAATTTCCCGATATGGGCATCAAAAGTGACTAAACCGACCGCATCCTGCTGACTGAGCATCAAATAGGTCAGGGCTGCCGCTAAATAACTGGCGTATTCCAACTTGGATACTTTCCCGCTGGTGTAGGTCATCGACCGGCTGGTATCCAGCAATAAATGTGTCCGCAGATTGGTCTCTTCTTCGAACTGCTTGATGTAATATCGATCGGTTTTTCCGTATAGCTTCCAGTCGATATGCCGGATTTCATCACCGGGGCCGTAGGCGCGATGCTCGGCAAATTCCACCGAGAAACCATGGTAGGGACTTTTATGCAATCCCAGGATATAACCCTCCACCACCATTCTGGCCCGCAAGGACATGTTGTTGAGGCGGGCTACCATTTCAGGTTGGAGATATTTTCTTTTATCAATTGTCATTGATCAATACCGGGCAGTTTCTAGGTTGAAAATAATTCCTTCAATGATTTATACATCCGGTGCCCGGTTTTCTGAATCCGGATCATTTATTTTTGTCCTCCAGTAATTTCAAAAGGATATCATCGGTGGAAAGACCTTCTGCTTCGGCATTGAAATTGGTAATAATCCGGTGCCGCAGCACGGGCAGTGTTAATTCCTTGACATCGGAAATATCCGGTGTTGGGCGTCCTTCCAGAATGGCTTTTGCTTTAGCACCCAGGATTAGATATTGCGAAGCGCGGGGTCCGGCACCCCATTCGATCCATTCCTTAATATAGGATGGTGATGCATCGGAGCCGGGACGGGTGGAATCGACCAGGTCAACGGCGAATTCAATTACATTGTCTGCTACAGGAACCCGGCGGACCAGTTCCTGAAAAGCAATCAAATCAGCCTGTTTTATTACCTTATTTAAAACCGGTTCTTTCCCGATAGTTGTTGATTTAACTATATCAACTTCTTCGTCACGGGAGGGATACTCAATTTTAATGTTGAACATAAAGCGGTCCAATTGAGCCTCCGGAAGGGGATAGGTACCTTCCTGCTCAATCGGATTCTGTGTAGCGAGAACAAAAAAGGGCTCTTCCAGTACGTAGGAGGTACCGGCAGCGGTTACTTTATGCTCCTGCATTGCTTCCAGTAAGGCCGCCTGGGTTTTCGGTGGTGTCCGGTTGATCTCATCAGCCAGAATGATGTTGCCGAATACCGGGCCCTTGAAAAAACGGAATTCCCGTTTACCGGTTTTGGAATCTTCTTCGATAACTTCGGTGCCGGTAATGTCACTGGGCATCAGATCAGGTGTAAACTGGATTCGGCTGAATTTCAGGTCCAACAAATCCGCCATTGATTTGATCATCAACGTTTTGGCCAGTCCGGGAACTCCTACCAGCAGGGTATGTCCCTTACAGACCAGCGCTATCAGGATATGATCTAAAATTTTCGTCTGTCCGATTATCGACTTTCCGATTTCGGCTAAAAATGTGTTCCGAGCCTCAGTAAGTTGGGCTAAGAGCTGAATGTCTTTATCTTTGGTCATTTTTCCCCAATCCTGTTGAAAATTGAAAATGATTGTCCTGAACTTACATTTTTAAGAACCGCTCAAACAATTCTTATTGTCTTGCCCCGGCACTGCCAATATGCCCAATTTCCGTTCATGTCTGACGCCCAAAACAATATGGATGATTATCTGATCGGCAAAACACTGCCGGAATTGACCGAATTTACCAACGACATAAATGAGCCACGATACCGGGCGGTTCAGCTGTTTTACTGGTTATATGTCAAACAGGTTTCAGCCTTTTCGGAAATGACTAATATCCCCAAGTCACTACGCCAGCAATTGAGTGAATCGGTGTCGATCCATGTATTAAAGGTAGCGAATATTTCCAGTTCCGAAACAGGAACGACCCACAAAGTATTATTCGAAACACCAGACCAACAATTCGTGGAAGCGGTTTACATGGATGAAGCCGGCCGGGTAACGGTCTGCCTGTCCACTCAGATCGGATGTAATCTTGATTGCCGGTTTTGCGCTACTGCCGGTATGGGATTCAGACGAAATCTGACGGTTGGTGAAATTCTGGATCAGTTCCTGATGATGCAGCAGCTGTTCTCCAGGCGGATCACCAATGTGGTTTTCATGGGTATGGGGGAGCCATTTCTGAATTATCCCCGGGTAATTACGGTTGCAGATCTGCTGAATGCCCAGGATGGTATCAGCCTGGGTGCGCGTAAAATTACAATTTCAACGGCTGGTGTTGTGCCACAAATACAACGTTTCGGACAGGAAAGGCAGCGCTATAAACTGGCGGTCAGTTTAAACGCCACGGATCAGAAAACACGCCAGGAAATTATGCCTGTTGCCCAACAGTTTCCCCTGACTGACCTTATGCAGGCTGTCACAGATTATTACCGTCAGACCCGCAACAGGCCAACATTTGAATATGTGCTGTTAGCCGGCATAAATGATACCCCTGATGATGCTCTGCGGCTGGTGGATCTGATTGGAGCGCTGCCCTGTAAAGTCAATCTGATTCCGTATAATGAGATTGGCGGTCGTTATAACAGGCCAGCTGATGAGATAATCGAAAATTTTATTGAGTTACTGTACAACGCACCCTTTACCGTAACAGTGCGTTGGAGCAAAGGAACCGGAATTAACGCAGGCTGTGGCCAGTTGGCCGTAGCAAAGGATAAGTAAGATGAGTTTTAATATCAACGACATGGTTGAATACATCTATGACCGGACTGGTTTTAAGGGCGGGGTGGCAATCGTACTGGGATCCGGTTTGGGGGATTTTGCCGATCATTTGACCGAAAAGACAGTAGTGCCCTATAACGATATTCCCGATTACCCCCAGCCAACGGTTGAAGGACACGCGGGAGAATTTGTATTCGGTAAATTGATGGGGCGGTCGGTTCTGGCAGCCAAGGGAAGATTCCATTTTTATGAAGGTCATGGTTTTGAAACAGTAACCTTACCAGTAGCCCTGTTTTCAAAACTGGGTGTTGATGCACTGATAATCACCAATGCTGCCGGTTCGACCAGAAAAGATCACCCCCCCGGGACACTGATGGTATTAACCGGCCACAGCGATTGTACTTTTCGGCTCGACCGGGGAGATCCGGTGATCGTTGCCGGTGAACCCTACCATGATCAGAAACTGATTGATCTGGCCTCGCAGGCCGGGATCGATGAAGATATTGAGCTGAAACAGGGGACTTACTGCTGGACGCTGGGCCCGGCCTATGAAACACCGGCTGAAATAAATTATATTAAATCATTCGGTGGGGATGCCGTTGGGATGAGTACCGTCCCTGAATTGCAGGCCGCTGCCAGGTTTGATTTACCGGCTTTGGGTATTTCCTGCCTGACAAATTATGCGGCCGGAATTACCAATCAGCCACTGACCCACGATGAAGTTATTGAGACAGCGGAGGCGGTCAAGGATCAGTTTACGCGGTTGGTACTGGAAATAATTACTAAAATTGGATCGGAACTGGAGAAGGCAGTGGTATGAAAATCAGACCGGAAATTACAGCCTTGAAAGATGAAATGATTGCTGTCCGCCGGGATATTCATCAGCACCCGGAGTTAGGATTTCAGGAGACCCGTACCGCCAAACTGGTGGCTGACCAGCTCAGGGAATATGGCCTGGATGTCAGGACCGGGGTGGGGAATACCGGTGTTACCGGTGAACTGGCCGGCAGTCAACCCGGGCCGAGAATTGCCTTTCGGGCGGATATGGATGCCTTGCCAATGGAGGAAACCGGAACGCTGCCATTCAAGTCAGTCAATAAAGGGGTGATGCATGCCTGTGGTCACGATGGCCATGTGGCCATGCTGTTGGGAGCAGCGAAATCTTTAGCCGAAATAAGAGATGGATTGAAAGGATCAATTCGTTTCATTTTTCAACCAGCCGAGGAGGGGGCAGGTGGTGCACGCTATATGATCAGGGATGGTGCCTTGGAAGGAGTCGATGAAATCTACGGTGCCCATCTCTGGAATTACCAGCCGTTCGGAACGGTAGGAGTTAAAGCCGGGCCGGTGATGGCCGCCGCCGACCAGTTTAAAATTACTGTTAAGGGAATTGGCGGGCATGGTGCGGCACCGCAGGGTACCGATGATACGGTAGTGATTGGAGCCCAACTGGTGATTGCCCTGCAAACAATTGTGAGCCGCAATACCAATCCACTGGAAAGTACGGTGATAACTGTGGGACAGTTTCAGGCCGGCAGCGGCTTTAATATAATCGCCAATGAAGCCTACCTGTATGGAACAGCCCGTTCATATACCCGGGAAAACCGGCAAATGATAAAGGATCGGATGAAGACCATTATTGATGGATTCAGAACTGCGTATAATGTCGATATTGATTTTTACTACGAGGATGGCTATCCGCCGACTGTTAACACAGCGGCGGCGACTGAGAAAGCCAGAGTCGCAGCGGAAAAAATTGCCGGAAAAGGTGTTATTGACCCATTTATGACTATGGGGGGCGAAGATTTCAGCTATTATCTGGAGCAAATACCAGGCAGTTATTTTTATATTGGATCGATGCCGGAGAAATCAGAGCCAGGCAGTGTACCGCATCATTGCTCGCATTTTGATATTGATGAGCGTGCTTTACAGGTTGGTGCTTCTATATTTTATCAGTTGGCGGAAGATTTATTAGCCTGATATTTACGATTAATAATCCTCGTATTCATAAAATTCCACTTGGCGGGGTATTTCTGCTAAATCACCAGTGGAATAATCCATATCAAGATATTTTATGGAAAGCAATCGTTCCTGGGAATCATATTCATATTCGATTTTTGAAATTAATTTTTCGAATATATTATATTCCTCAATATCTTCGAAATTACCGCTCGGATTGTATTTATAGATAATTTTGTATACCAGTTGTCCAGATTCATCGTATTGGAAAAATTCTGTGGTCTGAGCCTGGGAGTCATGAATAAACTCTGATCTAATCTCATTGACCTGGTCGTTAGTAATATGAATTTCTCTCTGACCGGTTTTTGTCGGTAAAGTGTAAATATATTCCCAGTGCAGGCTTCCATCCGGTTTATATAATAGAATTCCGCTATGTTTGCCAGTGTCGGTAAACTCCGCTTTCCGCCGCAGATTATTATTTCTATCGTACCAGCGTTTTTCTACTAATCGGTCATTATCATCATAGTGAAAATTGATTTTTTCATAGATTGAATCGGTACTGGTGATAATTTGTTTGAATAGTCCGGTCGTGGAGTATTTATACGTTATGGTTTTCAGGATTTTGCTAACGGTATCCTGCCATGTTTTTTCAACACAGGTCCAGGTGGAATCGTAGTGAAAATATTGAATTGCAGTTAACTCATTATCAGAGTTAAAGCGTTTTTTTTCTATTAAATATCCACCCGGGTTGTATAAATAAAAAACGTGTCCCTGAAGATTGCCGGTGGAATCCAGTTTGGTACTGTCTGTGATGTTGCCGGTGTGATTAAAATCAACCTGTAGTATATCCGAGAGTTGCTGTTGGTAACCATCCATTGTCAATTGGTAAGTATAGCAGATTTTTTTTATTGTTTTTAATCCGGTATAATACAGGTCGGCATCCTCAATAGCCGGTTGCTGGCCAAATCCGGCACTGGTGGATAATGCCAGGATCAGGGCAATCACAGGAAGTAATGGCTGATATTGAAGGACTTTCACTGGTATAATTTTAAAAAACTACAAACAAATACACGACAAGGAAAATTGATGAATTAAACTTCTTTAACTAGCGGTATCCGTTCCATTCACCGCCATTAAAATCATCGATGAAGACTTTCCGGTCATCAGCATCCTTAATTTTATCACCGGCCTGTTGTGCCAGACCGATGTATTTCCGGGCCGTATCGGAATGATCGGCCAGGGCGTTTGCGCGTGCTATTGCTTCGTAGGCAAAAGCAATATCAAAGTCGGCCATTTCATCCAGGTTGTTTTCTGTCAGTTCCAGGCAATAACCCGCATGGCGCAATGCCTGGCTTGCATCACCAATAACGGCATAGACGCGAGAAACCTGCCATTCACCACGCTGGTGATTCACCGCTGTACCAACCTGCATCCATAAATAGCATGAGGTGTGTGCAGCATGAATCATGGCAATCTCTTCCTCGGGGCTGCGGTCAGGTTTTTCCAGGAGATTCCAGGTTTGATTGAAATACTGACGGGCCAGCTTCTCCTGTGCTGGTTTCAAATTTTTATTATCTGTTGACATTTCATGTTCCGATCTTTGACAGGCAGACAGAATTAACAGGCAGAAGATTGATATTACACTTACTGATTTCTGCAAGGTATCATTTGTCCTGATGTTTGGGGTTTAAGACTCCGTATACTACAAAATCCTCAAAACGATCCCATTTTTTCACATGGTCGTGCATCAGGCCTTCATAATTCATACCCAGTTTCTGCATAACGCTGCCGGAAGCCGGATTTGATCCAAAATGAGATGCGGTTATGCGATGCAGATTGATTGTTTGAAAGGCAAAGTCAAGTACAGCCTGGGCTGCTTCGGTGCAGTAGCCTTGTCTCCAGTATGGTTTGCCGATCCAGTAGCCCATTTCGGCTCGCTCATGCTGATGAAAAAATGCTAATCCGTTGGCGCCAATCAGGGTTTTTTCGTCATTCTGGAAAATACCCCAGGTGATGGCTTTATCGGATTCAAACTGATCTCGACATTTTGCAATCCATTCCTCGCCCAAACCATCCTCATAGGGGTGGGGTATCAATAATGTTGTCGCGGCGATGTTGCGGTCGCCCGCCAGAACCTGAATCTGACCGGCATCCTCGAATTCCAGCGCTTTAAGGATCAGCCGATCTGTTTCCAGTACCGGGAATTTTTCCGGAAGAATCCGCGTGTCAGTCATTAAAATTTATTTCGGTAACAGCCCAGTTGTCATCCACCCACAGTCCTATGATTTCAACAGCCGGATATTTTACTATCAGAAATTCACAGGATGTTTTCAGTTGTTTCAGCTGCTCGTTTTTTGGGACCGGATTCCCGGCACAATCATAATGACCGGCAACGGCAATTCCCTGTGAACCGTGCTTATTAACCGATATATCAATACGCTTGATGAGATTATCCAATATTGGCTTATCACTACCGGCGGCCAGAATGGCAATTGGGCCAGGTTCGGTGATTGAGTCAACATAGGTGGCTTCAAATCTGGTCTTAAGGAAATTTATCACTGGTTCCTGAACACGCCCGTCCATGCAATTAATCGTAGTACAGAATTTCATTTTACTTCCATTTATTTGATTTATTTTAATAAATAAACTTACGGACTAGTGCATTGAGGCCAAAGATCCGGAATAAAAAAAAGGGACAATAAATTGTCCCTTCTTAATAGGTATCTCGGCTAATCTAGCGACGAAATCCACCACGGTCTTGACGTTCGCGGGCGGTATTAACTTTAATATTCCGTCCACCAACATCGGCACCATTTAAGGCATCGATTGCTTTATCGGCCGCATCATCATCTAACTCGATGAAGGCGTACCCACGGGAGCGACCCGTGTCGCGGTCGGTGATCAGCTTAACGGAACTGACATCACCATGTTCAGCGAATAATTCCTTGATATCATCCTCGGTGGATGTGAAAGGCAGATTACCGACATATAGTTTCTTCATTGACTAATTAAACTCCTGAATTAACCCATTCCATTTACCGGAACGGTTTTCATTTTCATTTTATAGGCCATACGGGTTAGCGAGATGCATAAACACGGATGCTGCAGGGCAGTAAGTACTTAAACAAAGCCTAATTTTAACGCCGGTTATTACGACTAAATTGAATACGAGTCAAATAAAATCTGCAGTAACAGCAAATGGTATTTTATATTGATATTAATGGGGTTTATAATCCGGCGGGGCGTTGATTCCGGTATCAAAAACATATTTCCAATTGCCATCAGATTGTCGTTTCCAGATTGTTACATAAAAACCATATCCAACCTGTTTATGATCATCTTCGCTGGTGGAAATTAACTCCCATTTACCAAGGGTGTAACCCAAGTCTCCTCCACTGCCGATCTCAGCCTTGAATGGTTCCCAGGTCAGTCTGGCATCGGGAAAATCAGAGAACAGGTCCTGAATCGCGGCCCGTCCAACGACAGGTTCCTGCCGGTCACGGTAGATGATCGCATCGTCGGTCATGAAGCGGTTAAAGGCTGTCGGTACTCCTTTGGTCTCTGATATTTTTGAAAATTCCCGGTCAACAGCTAGAAGTTCATTTATGGCCCGATCAATCTCCATTGCCGGACTGCATCCTAATGTGATTATAATCGTGATTAGACATCCGGTCCTTATTTTTTTTCCAGCAGGGAACGGATCGCCTTAATTTCCTGCAAAATCGCATTCACCGTATCGGCATCGGAAGCATCAGGTTCGGCGACTGCGGCTGATTCCGATTGGGGGTGTAGGGTTTTCAGCTTGGACCGAAGGTTTCGATGTAGATTATCGAAGTTGACCAGTCCGCTCAATTGTCCTTCATAACCAGTAGCGCTTAGTGACTGCCCGGCAGTCTGGATACAGATCGATCCAATACCGAGTAACCGATCATAAATGGTCCGCTGCAGCATGAAATCGGTCACAGCCCGGTAGGGAATATTCTGCTGCACCTTGGTGAGGATACCTTTGAAAATTGTCACTCGTTCATCCTCGATCCGGTAGGAGAGATTTTTTATCCACAGGTAAATCAGTGGAACAGCAATTATCCCCTGGAGCAGGACTACTCCACAGGTGATCAGCCAAAGGATCACCGCCGTTTGCTTGGTTACTATTCCGGTAATTAATAATATTGCCAGGTGGATGATTCCCGCGGTAATTAATTCAAAAGCCGATACAGTCAGCAATATCAGCCATTGCTTAGTCAATAATTTACGATCAGGTATTACCTGCATTGGTTCCTCCCTGGTTATATTGTGATCGTACCAGCCAGGTATTTTACAGCCTGGCCAGCAATGATTGTTCGCTCCCCGGCAGCAGTACAGAATAATTCACCACCCCGGGCTGAAATCTGATGAGCTTTTAATTCTGATTTACCCAGGCGCTGTGACCAATAGGGCACCAGCACACAATGGGCTGATCCGGTAACGGGATCTTCCGGTACACCCAGGGACGGTGCGAAGAATCGTGATACAAAATCACAATCTTTCCCGGGTGCTGATGCAATAACACCCCGTGGGAAACGAGACAGATATTCCATTTGTGGTTGCAGGTTGAGAATCTGATCTGCCGTATTGAAGATTACCAGATAATCCTCTGCCATTAGTGTCTCAACCGGGGGTGAACCTAATCCAATCAGCAGATCGGCTGGTGGTGTGCATGGCCCTGGCGGCCGGGCTGGAAAATCCATAGAGATCAGCTGTTCATGCCGGCGTACGGTGAGCTTACCGCTTATGGATGTAAATCTAATGGTGTCGTTGTTATACCCCGGCTCGTTAAATAGAACAAATGAAGTTGCCAGAGTAGCATGACCGCAAAGGTCAACTTCAACCAGGGGTGTAAACCAGCGCAGTTGGTAGCCTTCATCGGTGGGAATGAAAAAGGCGGTTTCCGACAGGTTGTTCTCGGCGGCTATTGCTAAGAGTATATCATCAGGAAGCCACTTTTCAAGCGGACAGACGCCCGCTGGATTACCCTTGAATACCTGTGACGTAAAGGCATCAATCTGGAAATATGGAATCTGCATTAGCCCTCCTCTCAAAGCCCAAGTCTGAAAACAATATTACAGAGCGATGGGCGGAAGGGCAAGGGCCCTTTTAATGCTAAAGTAAGGTGGCTGAGTAACCCCGGGAATGGATTGCTGATATTACTTCTTCTTCATCAACCGCTGTACCCGACACCTTCACACGACCACTGTCCAGATCAACGGTGACCGATTCAACCCCGGACGATTCAGCTACTGCTTGGTGGACATTTGCAGCACAGTGACTGCAGGTCATTCCGGTAACACTGAATTCTAGCTGTTCAATCTCTGTACTAAGTACGTTGATCGGAGTTATGACCGGTTTAGGTTTGTAATAATAGGAGTAAGCTACTACTGCAAGTAGAACGACGGCTGACAAATGTGACCACCAGGTAATGCTTTCCGAATCATGGACATGCCCACTTATCTGTGGTACAATATTCTCCATGACCGGGACAAGCCAGTTCAGGATAAGGCCACTAATAACAGCAGTCACGGCTACGGTGGTCAGGTAGATCGTAGCGGTTTTTTTCCCCAGTACCTTCAGTATTGTTGTGAATGTTGCAGCATTAGTGGCGGGACCGGCGATCAGAAAGGCCAGGGCAGCACCGGGTGAAGCACCCATGTGAATGAAGCCGGCGGCAATTGGTACCGAGGCGGTGGCACAGACATAGACCGGGACACCGGCCGCCATCAGAATCAGGATGGAAATAATTCCACCGCCAATGAGTCCACCCAGGTAATCAGGTGGCACCAGGGCCGCCATGGCACCGGCGATCATTATTCCGATGAACAGGGCCGAACCAATATCCTTAGGCAGGTTAATGAATCCGTATTTCATGATCCGGGAAATCTTGCTGGGATTATCGGCATCGGCGCAGCTGTCACAGTCGCAATCATCATCCGTTTCCTGAACTTCAACATCCGGATTGGATGGATTATCCTTATCCGCCAATTGAACCAGACCGCCGCCGACAATTCCCGTAATTAATGCCACTACCGGACGGAACACGGCATAGACCGGCCCCAAAAGGGCATAGGTAACCAGGATGGAGTCGACCCCGGTTTGTGGTGTTGACAACAGGAATGAAGTAGTGGCGGAACGGCTGGCACCATGGCGGTAAATGCCGGTCGAGACCGGAATTACACCACAGGAGCAGAGGGGCAGAGGAACTCCGAAGAGGGCTGCTTTGATGGCCGGCATGATTCCCTTGCCGCCCAGGTGTCGTTCAACCCATTCTGAATCGATATAAACCGACAGGATGCCTGCTACCAGGAATCCAAACAGGAGATAGGGCCCCATCTGTGTTAACACCAGCCAGGTTTCTGATATAAAAATCTGCAATAGTTCGATAATCATAATTGTGAATGAATTCTCTAATTGGTGAAGGGTGAATTTATTAAAGCCAATTTATCGGAGCTATCTGGTCAACGCAATCGGATTATTATTTGTTTCAATACTTGAATAGTGAATCCTTGACCGTAATAACCACTACCGTTAAAATCGATCCCCCTTGTGGGAGGATTAGGGGGCATTATTAAGGAAAATCAACATGCAGAATAAAATAGCCATTATTGGAACCGGGAATCTGGGGACAGCCATTGCCCGTGGACTTACGGTTTCCAATCGTTATCAGGCCACCGATATCATTTTGACCAGACGCAAATTGAATCTGCTGGGACCAATGAAGGAGCAGGGCTTCATGGTGGCCGATAATCTCACAGCTGTAAAAAACGCAGCAGTGATTATTGTTGCTGTTGAGCCACAACAGATTGACCCGGTACTGGATGAAATCGGGCCTGAACTTAAAAGTGGCCGGCATACGATCATTTCGGTTGTAACCGGCGTGAGCACCGATCAGATTCGTGTTAAAATCGATGGCTCAATCCCGATTGTCCGGGCCATGCCCAACACAGCCATTGCCGTGCGGGAATCGATGACCTGTCTGACCTCCGGCAATGATAATGCCCTGGAAGTAGCCCGGGAGATATTTGAAACAGTCGGCACGACCCTGGTAATCGATGAAAACCGGATGATTGCCGCTACGGCTCTGGGGGCCTGCGGAGTGGCTTTTTTCCTGCGGGCGGTTCGGGCCGCCTCCCAGGGGGGAATCGAAATCGGTTTTCATTCACAGGAAGCAATAAAAATTGCCGCCCAGACAGCCAAAGGAGCGGCTTCTTTGTTACTGGAAAATGAAAACCATCCCGAGGATGAAATTGACCGTGTCACCACGCCCCGGGGCTGCACGATTGCCGGACTGAACCAGATGGAGCATGAAGGTTTCTCATCAGCCATGATCAAAGGGATCACACTCTCAGCCAGGAATGCGGCTCAGCTATACTCTGACGCCGATAAATAATGGGAATTCCCAGAGGAATATACGCGGCCAGTCTTACACCAGTTACAGATGAACTGGAAATCGACTATGAACGTTTGAATGAACACTGCCGCCGGTTAATGAATAATGGTTGCGACGGGGTATGTCTGCTTGGAACCACAGGAGAGGCCAATTCCTTCAGTGTTAAGCAACGTAGAACCGCATTGGCGACTGTTTTGGAGGGTGGGGTACCTCCGGAGAAATTGCTGGTTGGTACCGGCTGTTCGGCCCTGGACGATACAATTGAACTGACGCGCCAGGCGGTTGATTATAAGGTTGGTGGTATTTTATTGCTGCCCCCGTTTTACTATAAATCGGTATCTGATGCGGGTATCTATGCTGGAATTGCCCGGTTAATTGATGCGGCTGGTACACCGGACCTGAATATTTATTTATATCATTTTCCTCAAATGAGTGCTGTATCATTCAGTCATAATCTGATTGAAAAACTGTTACGGGATTTCCCGGGTATCGTCCTTGGAATGAAAGATTCCAGTGGTGACTATAACCATATGCGTACAGTAATTGATGAATTCCCAGGCTTCGAGGTTTACGCAGGCAGTGAACGGTTCCTGAGCGACATATTGGAAGTCAATGGTGCCGGATGTATTTCCGCCACCGCTAATTTGACCAGCCAGTTAATGCGCCAGGTATTCGACCGGCCGGCAACTGAAAGACCGGCACTGCAAAAAAAGCTGGATGAAATAAGGGATCAGTTTGAGCAGTATGCCATGATCCCTGCTTTGAAGCTGGCCATAGCCGAACAGACCGGTGATCGTACATGGCTGAATCTGGTGCCACCACAGGCACCACTGGATGTATCCGAGAAGGGATTATTACTGGATCAACTGGCGGCTGTCATTCAAACCGCTTGACCAGCAAACTCACGTTCCCGCCGCCGAAGCCAAATGAATTGGAGATTGCGGCCCTAATATCCAGTGGTTGTGCTTCGTTGGGTACGTAATCCAGCGGGCAGTCAGGATCTGGTGTGGCATAATTGATGGTGGGGTGGACGGTCCGGTGGTGCAGGCAAAGCATGGTTGCCACGAATTCCACCGCTCCGGAAGCGGCTAGCAGGTGGCCGATCATTGATTTTGTTGAACTGATTTTCAAGTTTGCGGCGTAGTCGCCAAAGACCTGTTGAATAGCTGCTGTTTCGCGTTGATCGTTGAGCTTGGTTGATGTACCGTGAGCGTTGATATAATCCAGATCACCTGGTTGCATACCAGCATCATCCAAAGCATTTGTCATAACCCGGATCATACCGTCACTTTCGGGATGGGGGGCGGTAAAATGGTAGGCATCGGCCGTATTGCCATAGCCGGCCAGCTCGCCATAGATGGCAGCACCCCGGGTTTGAGCATGTTCCAGCGTTTCCAGTGTTACCAGTCCGCAGCCCTCGCCCATCATGAAGCCGTCCCGGTCCTTATCAAAGGGCCGGCTGGCGGTTTCGGGATCGAGGCTGGGCGTCATGGAACGGGTGGCACAGAATCCGCCATAAGGCAGGGGATTGATAGCCGCCTCCGAGCTGCCGGCCAGCATGATATCGGCATCGCCCCGCTGGAGAATACGGAAGGCGTCACCAATGGCATTGCCGCCGGTGGAGCAGGCCACCGAAGGAGCCGAAATCGGACCTTTTAAACCGTATTTTATCGATACCATACAGGCGGCCATATTGATCAGCAGCTTCGAGACGAAGAATGGATTCAGTCCGCCGGGGCCACGAGTGTTAAGAATATCATAGCCGTCTTCGATCGTTTTTGATCCACCGATTCCCGAGCCGACAATAATACCGAAACGATTACCATCGAAATCAAATGAGTCCAGACCAGCATCTTCCAGGGCCATAGTTGCTGCGGCCATGGAAAACTGGGTAAAACGATCCATGCGGGCAGCGGTCTTGGGCTCTATCCATTGGACAGGATCAAAATCCCTGACTTCACCCGCCAGTTTGGCCCGGTAGTCACTGGCATCGAAATGGGTTACCGGTCCGGCCCCATTGCGACCGGATTTCAAACCCTGCCAGAATTCTTCTTTACCTGTTCCAACCGGTGAGACGACTCCCAATCCGGTTACTACCACTCGCTTATGTTTCATCTTGATACCCAAATTCTTTAATTATTAGCCCCGGTGAAAATTAATCAAAATAACCGGACGATGAACTAATATCCTGATTTATCTGAGAAATCGCTGAACCAGTTCCACAGATCATCCATTTCACGCTTGTGGTCTTTGCTTAACTGCTGCATTACCCGGGCATTTTCAATCGCCACCCCGCCCTGTTCGGCAATGGCAGTCATGAATTCCACCTCCCGGTTGGTAAAATCGCGCTCAGAAGCGTTATAGAGCCTGAGGACACCGATAATATTATCCTTAAAGATGATGGGGATCGACAGCAGGGCGGTTATACCTTCCTTTTTGCAGGCTTCGGGATACTGCAACTGGTCATCTTTGTATATATCAGGGACGATGACTGGTTGGCCGGTTTTAAGGGCCCGGGGCATCGATTTATCGCCCAGGACCGGTCCCTTGTTCAAGAACTCCTCACTCAGGTTGACATGAGCAATCATCTCCAGACGATTAGCACCTTTGTTCCACAGACTGATCGCCCCGGCTTTCAGATCCAGGGCTTCAATAGTGTTAAATAATATTCGATCCAGTACCTTGTGCAACTTCAACGTCGAACTGATGGCTTTGCTGATATCGGCAAAGGCCCGGAAATAATTGATACTCTTGTTTTCACCCATGCTACCTCCCGCATGTTTATATTTATTATAGGTTAACGCGTAATGAATGTCAACGGATATTTTTTGGATAGCCAACAATAGCTGGAAATCCTGTCGAGTAAGATTGCAGTGTGAGTAAACCGGCTTGTTTTTTATTTGGCCGGTTTTTTCTTTAGCCGACGGACGCTGTTGCTGCCACATTTGGGGCAGGCCCGTTCCACCATGACATTTTTATCATATGGCATAGTGAAATCATGGCCGCAGCGCAGACATTTGAATGGTGCTTCTTCCATTACAGTTTTAACTATTGTCACCCTGAGCCTGTCGAAGGGTGACTGACATTGATTATCATGCTTCGACAGGCTCAGCATGACATTTTTTACTATATTGTGCTACCCGGCAACTGGTGCAAGGTGACAGATTTCGATCTTATGCTTCCGCCTTTACCGGAACTGGTTTGGGCTTCAGCTTCTTTTCTGCTTTTTTGGCGGCCCTGGCTTCAGCCTTTTCCCGTTCCTCTTTTAGGACTTGTATGGTGTGCTTTACCTCGTCCTTGGTGACCTTCTGGCGCATCTCCTCCAGCTCACGCATCGTGCGGGCCCATTTCTGGCCTTCGGCAGCGGAGATCCACTCCAGCTGCAACCGTTCGGGACGAATACCAAGTTTTTCCATTTTATCCCACAGTTTCTCGACCCGCTTGACCGTCCAGCGATTGGCATCAATGTAATGGCAATCGGCGAAATGACAGCCGGATACCAGGACGATCGGGGCGCCTTTTTCAAAGGCATGCAGGATGAATTCCGAATCAACGCGGCCGCTGCACATGGTACGCATGATACGTTGATTGGCCGGGTACTGCAGGCGCGACAAACCAGCCAGGTCGGCACCGGCGTATGAACACCAGTTGCAGGCAAAGACCACTGTATTTGCCATATTGTCGCCTTCCAGCATGGCATCGATCTGGGCGATATACTGGGCATCCTCGAAATGCTTCATGGTCAGGGCATCGAAGTTACATTCGGCGGCGCAGGTACCACAGCCTTTGCACATTGCTTCGATCACCTCGGCGGGTATCTTGGCTTTGGCATCGCCACCACGGATAGCGTTGAACGGACATACTTTAACACAGATGCCACAGGATGAACAGTCCTCGGTATGGCATTCGGAGGTAATGGCCTCGATACTTATATCACCGGCGTTCAGCAGTACCTGGGCGCGGGCCGCCGCAGCACTGGCCTGGGTAACGCTGTCCTTCACATCCTTGGGATATTCCACGCAACCGGCAAAGAACACCCCGCCGGTAGGAGCATCAACCGGCTTGAGCTTGGGATGGGATTCCATGAAGAATCCGTCTTCGGTGCGGGACAGGGTGAAGAGCTGCCGGACCATATCACTGTCCTTGCGGGGAATTACACCAACTGAAAGTACCACCGTATCGAATTCATAATCCTGGATGGCACCGGTATTGGTGTCTTCGGCAATCAAGGTGATATTCCTTGTGGTTGGATCTTCAAAGAATTCACCGGGCAAACCGCGGATATACTGGACCCCGGCCATCTTACTGCGCATGAAAAGGTCCTCGAAACCTTTACCAAAGGCCCGGATATCCATGTAGAATACAGTGATTTCTATGTCAGGATAATGATCCTTCAGCAACAGGCTGTCCTTGACGGTATTCATGCAGCAGATATTGCTGCAGTAAGGATTACCCACCGCGCTGTTGGACCGCGATCCAACACACTGGATGAAGGCGATCCGTTTTGGTGTTTCCTGGTCGCTGGGCCGGACGAAATGACCTTCCGTGGGACCACCGGCTGAAATCAGCCGTTCGAATTCCATGCTGGTGATAACATTTTCGAAACGGGTGTAGCCGTATTCATCCATCTCAGTAGGATCATAAACATCCATCCCGGTGGCAACGATCACGGCACCGACATCCAATTCGATGATTTCATCTTCCATGTCGAAATCGATGCACTGTTTCTCGCAGACATCGGCACATTTCCCGCAGGCAATGGGATTATGGCCCAGACAGAGTTCATCGTCCAAAATATAGACCGATGGTACGGCCTGGGGGAACGGCATGTAGATTGCCTTATGGGAGGAAAAACCTTCCTGGAATCCATCGGGTCCAACCACGGGGCAGACCTTCTCACATTCACCACAGGCGTTGCATTCATCTTCATTTACATAGCGGGCCTTTTTCCGCACCTTCACCTGGAAGTTGCCGATGTAGCCGCTGACGTCTTCTATTTCGCTGTGCGTATATAAATTAATCCGGGGATGTCGACCGACATCCATCATTTTTGGTCCGAGTATTCATATGGAACAATCCATGGTGGGATAGGTCTTGTCCAGCGCGGCCATGATCCCTCCAATGGATGCCTCCTTTTCTACTAAGTTAACCTGGTAACCAGCATCGGCCAGGTCCAGCGCAGATTGAATACCGGCGACTCCGCCACCGATCACCAGCACTTCCCTGGTTACAGGGATGCGGGCCTCGGTTTGGGGTCTTAATAATTTGGCACGGGCCACGGCAATACGTACCGAATCCATGGCCTTCTGTGTCGCTGCGTCCCAGTCATTGATATGGGCCCAGCTTACGTGTTCGCGAATATTGGCCATTTCCATCAGGTATGGATTCAGTCCGGCTTCGGATACACAATTGCGGAAGGTGGGTTCGTGCATACGCGGCGTACAGGAAGCTACAACCACCCGGTTGAGGTTGTGCTCCTTGATGTAGCGCTTGATCTCCTGCTGGCCCGGTTCGGCACAGGTATATTTATTTACCACCGAACAGGCCACATCGGGCAGGGTAGCGGCATAGTCGCTAACCTTCTGGCAATCCAGTGAACCGGCTATATTCTTGCCGCATTCACATACGAACACCCCGACTCTCAGACCGTCGTCATTCATCTATTGCTCCTTTTTTTAATTTTTTACCACCAAGGCACTAAGATCACCAAGGACACAGAGAGAATTGGAAATTGTAGATTGGAAAATGAAAATTGGGGAAAGTATGATTAATAGCCTGAGCATTTTCACTTCAATCCGGTTTTTTTCTCTGTTCTCCGTGGACTTTGTGTCTCTGTGTTTAATTCTCAATTCTTTCTAATGTAATTGTAGAAATATCTCTAATCTTGATTTCAGGTCCCTCTACACTGGTATGCTGTTGAGTGCATTGCAGATGGATATGGCATTTCGGGCAGGCTACTGCCAGGATTTCGGCCCCGGTGGTATAGGCCTGATCCAACCGTTCATTCTGGATTTTACGGGTTGTTCCATCACAATTCATCCAGGCTACGACACCACAGCACAGGGATCCCTTACTGGTTTGTTTCATTTCCAGCAGATTGGTTTCACCATTGGGTTTCAATAAGGCCCGCGGAGCATCGTATTCATTCAAATGGCGTCCCAGCCGGCAGGGATCCTGGAAGGTGATGGGAGTATCATTTTCCGCCAATTGAAGTTCTCCCGAATCCACTTTTTCAGCCAGGAACTGGCTCATATGCTGTAATTTCCAGGGGACTTTAAATCCGTTGTTTTTATAAAGATTTTCGAAGGCGCTCTGGCATTCGGCGCAAGAGAACAGGATTGTTTTTGCACCGGTAGCTTCGATCATTTCCAGGTTCTGTTCGGCCAGCATCCTGAAATTTTCGATATCGCCATTCCAGTATAAATCGTGACCGCAGCAGCGTTCCTGAGGCAGTAAAACCGGCTTTATATCCAGAAGATTCAGAAGCTTGATACTGCTGAGGGCGGCTTCCAGAGTGGATAGTTCCAGCTCAGTGAAAAAGGCATCGAAGTAAGGAGCACAACCGACGAAATAAAGAACCTCTCCGGTATCAAATGAGACATCCAGATCCCCAGTAATCCAATCCACCCTATTCTGATTCAATTCCCTGGTGGTCATCATCTTCTGGAGTGTTTCCAGAACACTGGAATGGGAACACTGGCCCTTGAATTGGGTCGAATCGGCCCGGTTACGTAAAGTTTGTGTCAATTCGATATAACTGATATTGCTGGGGCAGACCAGGTCACAGCGCTTGCAGGTCAGACAGGACCATAAATCATAGTCGGCGAAGAGACCGGAGAATTCCTGTTTGACAGCCTTATTCAGCATCAACCGTGGCGAATAATCCTGGCTGAATCGGGAAACAGGACAAACACTGGTACATTTCCCGCACTCCAGGCAGGCCAGGGCATTGGTGTTGTGTACGGCGGTGATCAGTTCAGTATCCATACTAGTTACTCGCCAGTTTTTTTAATTTGGTGCCAAAGGATTTAACGGCTTTAATGAATTCAACGGAATCATTCCCGGGAATCTGGATTAATTTGATCCGCCTGGTATCGGTTCCTAGAATATGAACCAGGTTTTTTGTTTCTTCAAAAGCTGCTTTTGTCTGGCTGGCACCGGTACCGTAATGGCAATCATCATCGGCACATGTGCTGATCAGGACTCCGGTGGCTCCGGCCGAAATTGCCCGTAATGTAAAGCTTGGATCAATGCGTCCCCCGCAGATTGTCTGCACCAGATTGAGGTTTATTCTGCCGGACTGGAGTTTGCTGATCTCATCCGCTGCCAGACTGGAACCATTCCAGCGGCAGGAAAATACCACCAGGTTGATTTTCCCCGGTTTGAGATGTGCCAGCTTTGAATCCAGCCATTGATAATCGGTATAACCCGGCAGCATGGCACCGTTGGGACAGGTTGCCACGCAGGTACCACAGGACCGACAAAGATCGTTATTGACTACTGAAACGGATAAATCACCTTCGGTCGGGATCATGCTGATAGCATCATATTCACAGATGTTGATACACTCGCCGCAACCGCGGCAGATATTCGCTGCCACTTGAGGTTGGAGGGACTGCAGCAGGACCGGTGAAGTTGCTTTACCTCCGGTTTTCAAATCAACCGAAAGCCCGCCACTGGCTTTTATTTGTGACTGAAGGGCAGCAGGAACACGGAATAAATATTCACCTGACTGGTCCGGGATGGTCAGCAGAACCGGTTGCTTATCGCATAGTGTCAGACAACTGTCGCATTCGACACATGGGCCACAGCGCAGACAGCGTCGGGCTTCAGCAATGGCGGTCGTTTCATCAAAACCAAACTCGACTTCATCAAAATTACCCAATCGTTGCTGAATCTTCTTGGCCGGCATAACAGCCCGGTTCTGGGCCGGCCGCTGGTCGATATCGATCTTTATTTCAAATTCTGTTCCCGGTGCCGGCAATGGGTCTGCCTGCAAAGGTTCATTATCCAGATACCGCATGATTGATTCGGCGGCCCGGTGCCCGGCGGCAATGGCATCAATCACCGTGCTGGGACCAGTTACCGCATCACCTCCGGCGAAGATACCCGGCTGACTGGTAGCCATGGTTGACTCATCGGCTGCCAACGTATTCCAGCGCGATAATTCGACTTCACCCAGACCGAAGTCCAAGCGCAGCTGCTGGCTGACGGCGGAAATCACCGTGTCACATTCAATGGTAAATTCCGAACCTTCGATTGGAACCGGCCGCCGCCGCCCACTGTCATCCGGTTTACCCAGTTTCATCTTCTGGCACTTCAGTCCGGTGATTTTATCACTGTCCACCAGTACTTCCAGGGGGGCGACCAGATAGGTTATTTCCACACCTTCGTGTTCCGCTTCCACTATTTCCTCTTCGTCAGCCGGCATTTCCTGCCTGGTTCGGCGATAGACGATATGCACTTTTTTACTTCCCAGGCGCAGGGCGGTCCGGGCTGAATCGACGGCAGAGTTACCGCCGCCGATTACAATAATATTATCACCCGGTTTACTGGCTGCTGACAGATTTACCTGATTCAGGAAAGTGACAGCATCCAGTACTCCTTCGGTTTTACCCTCTCCCTTGATATTTAATTTTTTTCCATCCTGGGCACCGATTGCCAGGTAAATTGCCTTATAACCCTGGGCAAATAATTTTTCCAGTGCCTTATCACCGCTGATTTTTTCCCCGGTTCTGATTTTAATGCCAAGTTTCTCAAGGTATTTAATTTCAGTGGATAATATTTTTCTGGGCAGGCGGTAGGCCGGAATTCCGGCGATCAGCATACCACCCGGTTCATCCATTGCCTCAAAAACTGTCACCGCATAACCCTGGCGTACCAGGTCGTTGGCCGCTGTTAAACCGCTGGGTCCGGAACCGATCACGGCAATTTTTCCGGTCTTTGCTGTATTGAAAGGAACCGGATCTGCAATCTGATTGGCCAGTTCCCAATCGGCAGCGAAACGTTTCAGCCATCTGACCGCCACCGGTTGATCAACCTGATTCCGATTGCAGGCCGCCTCGCAGGGATGCGTGCATACCCGGCCACAGATTCCCGGCAGGGGATTGCGTTCACGAATTACTTCCAAGGCCTCCCGGAAACGACCGGCAGCCATCAGTGAAACATAGGCTTTTACATTTACACCGGCGGGACAGGCCATTGTGCAGGGCGATGGTTCCACCGGGCCAACCGTGTATTCCTGCCGTTGGGGACCATCAATGATCAGGGTGGAGTTAGCGGGAAAAATTTTATCCTTAACAGGGGAGGTAGCTGTACTGCTCATGTTTTCTCAGGCTTTGACCGGTTCTTTGGTTTCCTTCTCCAATTGTTCGAGCGCATAATCATAGCCGCGCTCAAAGGCTTTGATATTTACATCGATAAAACGTTCCGGTACCGAATCAGGCAAAGCGGCCTTCACCGATTCGGCACTTATCACTCTGGTAATACCGGTTAAGAATCCAACCATGACCACGTTGGCAAAAATACGATTACCCATATCTTCGGCAATCCGGGTCGAAGGGATCGAGTACATGCGGACATCATCCCGGGTTCGTTCCGGCTTTACCAGGTCGGAATCAGTGAGCAGGATACCGTCGGGAACCAGTTCATCGAGGAATTTCTCGTAAGCCTCCTGTGACATCGATACCAGGATTTGAGGTGCTACGATATAGGGATAAAGTATCGGTTTATCATCGACAACCACCTGGGCGGAACAGGCGCCACCCCGGGCTTCGGGGCCGAAGCTCTGGGTCATTGTGCCGAATTTATTGTCGTGCAATGAGGCTGCCTTGCCGATCAGGATTCCGGATTTGATTATTCCCTGCCCGCCAAAACCAGAAAATCGAATATCCATTATTCTACTCCCTGCTTCATGGTTGAAGGAGTGGAATCAGGGCCCAGATAGGGGATGTATTTATCACCCAGTTTCATTTTCAGGAACTGATCCCGTTTGGCCAGGAAATGAGGTTTATCCTTATCGACGAATTCACCCACCATGATACTTTCCTGGAAGTCGATATCAACTTCCCGGGTGTCTATTCCGTGCTTGATGATAGCATTATCATGATAAAATTTCATCAGATCCAGCCCCGATCCCAGACGATTGCGCCGGGCATAAAGGGTGGAGCAGGGAGCAATTATCTCAATAAATGAGAAGCCTGGTTTGAGCAGGGCTTTTTCTATGGATTTAGCCATCCGCCTGATATGCAGGGCCGTCCAGCGGGCCACGAAAATTGCACCCGATGATTCCGCCAGGAAGGGCAGGTTGAAGGGGAATTCGTAACAGCCGTAAGGTGCCGTGGAGGCATTAGCCGTAACCGGTGTGGTTGGCCCGGCCTGGCCTCCGGTCATGGCATAGTTGAAATTATTGATACAGATGATGGTCATGTTGATATTCCGCCGGGCGGCGTGGATCAGATGATTACCACCGATGGCGATTAAATCACCGTCGCCACTAATGACGGTCACTTTCAATTCCGGATTGCCAACTGCCAGTCCGGTGGCAAAGGGAATCGCCCGGCCATGGGTGGAGTGGAAGGAATCCAGCCTTAAATAGCCTGCGGCACGACCAGAGCAGCCGATACCGGATACAACAGCCACTTTTTCCGGGTCCAGTTCGGACTTCTGCAGGGCGGTGATGTAGGCGGTGATCACGGTGCCGATTCCGCAGGAAGCACACCAGATGTGAGGTAGACGTTCGGTGCGCAGGAAGCGTTCCATGGGATGCTTTAGTGTCTCTTCCGGGTCGGGGATTTGGAGCGTACTGGTCATATCAGCGGTAATTTCACTCATGACGCACCTTCTTCGATTGCTTTTAAGATATTGATTGGATCATGAACCCAGCCACCGGCATGTGGTACCAGGATAGTTTTGCATTTACCCTGGGCACAGCGTTCAACTTCCAAAACTACTTGTCCCAGATTGATCTCCGGAACCACCAGGGCCTTAACCTTGCCGGCCAATTCAAGGATTCGTTTCTCAGGGAAGGGCCATACCGTAACCAGGCGCATCGTTCCGACTTTTATTCCTTTGGTGCGGGCATCATCCACCGCTTTCAGGGCCACTCGTGATGAAATACCATATGATATCACAACCACCTCGGCACCTTCTATCTGATCCTCTTCAATTATATGGATCTTGTCCGCATTGTCGCGGATTTTATTTACCAGGTGGGTTACGTTTTTCTCCTGGGCTTCGGCATTGATAATTGGATAGCCACGTTCGTCGTGGGTCAGCCCGGTAATATGTATGTTATGGCCATCACCGGCCTTGATCATTGGAGTCAGTTCACCTTCATTAAATTTATACGGTCGGTAGGAACCGTTTGTGCCCTGGTAGTATTCACGAGGAGTGATCTCGATTTCATCCGCTTCGGGAATAACGACTTTTTCAGTCATGTGACCGACACATTCGTCCATCATGAACAGGACCGGGACGCGCCATTTTTCCGCCAGGTTAAAGGCGGTAATGGACAGGTCGAAGCATTCCTGCGGGGAATTGGGTGAAATGGCGATTATTTCATAATCCCCGTGCGATCCCCAGCGGGCCTGCATCATATCGGCCTGTCCGGTCAGGGTTGGCAACCCGGTAGATGGACCGCCGCGCTGAACGTTGACCACTACGCAGGGTGTTTCCATCATAACGGCCAGCCCGAGGTTTTCCATCATCAGGGAGAAGCCGGGCCCTGAGGTAACAGTCATGGCCTTAACACCGGACCAGGTGGCACCAACCACAGCGGCCATCGATGCCAGCTCGTCCTCCATCTGGATGAACATACCTCCGACTTTTGGGAAGCGGACGGCAATTCGTTCGGCTACTTCCGTGGAGGGGGTGATGGGATAGCCGGCCAGGAATCGGCAACCGGCGGCGATTGAACCTTCGGAACAGGCGTGGTCACCATCCAGATAGTGGGCTCCGGTGGCAACACCTTTGGGATCAGCCTTCATTGGTCACCTTCCTTTCCCAGCACTTCATCGGCATCCGGGTGCCGGGGTTTATCCTCCAGTACGAAAATGGCAAATTCGGGGCAGATAGTCTCACATAGATTACAGTTCACGCAGGTTCCCTCGCGGACTATATCAGGATAATGATAACCCTTGCGATTAAAATCAGCCGACATTTCAAGGGTTTGCTTGGGGCAATATTCCACACAGAAGCCGCAGCCCTTGCAGCGTTCGACCAGGATTTGGATATCACCATGGGGGATTTCAATTTTATTGATATCAAATGGCACACGCCAATAGTTCATGATACACCTTTTGCTCTTAATGAATTTTGGTTGGAGGTTACTTGCGTCATATTCGGAATGGATCGAATTCGGGGTACGTCAGGCAATGAAGTTTATACTTTCTTCCTCCTTGACTTTGGAATAAAAATTACATTCGGTACAATCATTACCCGGGGGATTGTGGATACAATCTTTGGGTGTGTCTTTTAATGATCCGGCTACGGCCCAACAGTACCTTCCACCGTTGAATCCGTTATTTGTGCCATTAAAAGCAGTAAATTTTACAGAGCAGCAAACACCCAGTTCCTTGGAGTTTTTACCCCCTAGTTCTCGACCGCAGCGATTCACCTCCCAGCAGTTAAGCTTCATCGTATGCTCCTTCGCAGTAGGGTTATTTTAATCACCGGTTTTTACCAGTGATTGTTTCACCAGCTGAATTGACCAGAGCAATTCAGCCAATCTGCAAATTCGTCTTCTTAGTCAGTAACTGCTTAATCGAAATGAGCGGTCCGGAAGGAAATCAATCCTTAAATCGTATACCGGAAAAGCAGAGTCGTATGTCGTCTTTCAAAATCGGCACTCTTCTTGGTTTGAGCATACATCATTACGAAAATACAGGGCAAGTAAAATTCATTAATCCACTAAAATATTAAGCGGATTCAGGATGTTAAATGATCTTGATCAGATATTTCTGAGACTCAGTAAATGTACCCACCTTGATAGCCGGTAAATTTGAGTGAGAATTGTATTTAGAGCAGAATTCACCGGCTTTGTCAGCCGGTAGCGCCACCAGTAAACCTCCGGAAGTCTGGGCATCGGCGGCCATCAATTTCTGATTGTCGGACAATGAATCGTTGAAAGATACATGCCTGGATGCGTATTCAAGATTTCGCCTGGTTCCACCCGGGATCACATCGGCCTGCACCAGTTGTTCAACTGTCGGTAAGAAGGGTAGTGCTGAGAAATCAACCCTTACGGAAACATTGCTGGCGCGACACATTTCACTCAGATGGCCAAGCAGTCCGAAACCGGTAACATCGGTTACCGAATGAGCGTCCAATTCCTGTGCCGTGACGGCGGCCAATTGGTTCAACTGGCTCATCGATTCAACCGCTGCCTGAATAGCCGATTCAGTGGCGGTACCGCGTTTGATGGCAGTGGCAATGATTCCGGTTCCCAGCGGTTTGGTTAAAATCAATGTGTCCCCCGGACGGGCATTACTGTTGGTCAGCATCCTCGATTCATCTACTTCACCGGTCACCACCAGGCCGTATTTTGGTTCCGGATCGTCAATACTGTGGCCGCCAACGATTGAAATTCCCGCCTCCCGGGCCTTGTCGATACCGCCTTGCAGAATCCTGGTCAGTACTTCCCTGGGAAGGGACTTGATCGGAAAGCCGACGATATTGAGGGCAAACAGCGGTTTTCCGCCCATGGCATAGATATCGGATAGTGAATTAGCAGCGGCGATCTGCCCGAATTGGTAGGGATCGTCCACCACGGGAGTGAAGAAATCGACCGTCTGCAGCAACAACCGGCCATCATCGAGTCGCACTGCGGCCGCATCATCAGTCCCATCAAAACCGACCACAATGCGCTCATCATGGCCTGTCTCGATGGAGTCAAGAATTTTCGACAAGTCCTCCGGACCTATTTTACAGGCTCACCCTGATCCGTGGCTGAGGGTGGTAAGTCGGATAGCTTCTTTATTCATGGTCAAATTGGCCGGAGTTGGTTAATTAAACAGGAGGGAGCTTAAGTATAAAATTAAAATTGAGAAAACAGATGTCTGATATCATCCAGGGTATTGATTTCAACATCAGCCAGGTGTTCGATATGGATGGTTTTGAAAAACGAAATGATATTTATCTGTTTAAGGTAATCATCCAGTTTCAGGGGGATATGATGTGTTTTTATTATCATCATTTTCATCGGAAAGTCGATATCGGTGGGACTGAGATTGTTCAACTCAAATTCTTTCTGCTCCAGTCTCCGGCGCTGATCACGAATTAACGCCATTGTAATCTTGCTCCGGAATTCCCAGGGAGCAGTAATATCGGCTGCTGATTGAAACATGTCATAACCTGCTTTGAACTGATCAATGAAGAAGCGGGAGTAGGTCTTTTTGCCCAGCAGACGCTTAACGGTTTTAATCAGCCGGCCTTTTTCCAGTTCCAGAAACCGGTTCCAGTGACTGAATCGATGGCGGTATAAAAAGGGGCCAAAGGTGGTATGGAGAGAATTCTCAGCAGTAAAATAGGCTTTAATATCATAGACCAGTTTCTGCAGTTGCCGCCTCACCGGAGCAGGAAACAATTGAACAGACAGTGGTGTCAGGGAGGGGTTGTCCTTTAAGAAGTCGGGCGGAATCTCCAGCTCATTTACATTCAGACTGTAACCTTTGTCAATGCCGTTGATATTCAGTTGGACAAAGGCACCCAGATCGCTGATTCGGATCAGATTGGCCAGGGCTGTTTCAAACTGGGGCTGACTCGCAATTGAAGGTAAAGCGGTGTTTTTCGAAAGTTCGGGAAACATAGCTATTTGCTGCGGATCCTTTAAGTCAAACATAATACCTCCAAGCCAAGTTTACGACTTTGTAAGCTTAATAGCAATTGGCACGATTTATGTTAAAATAAAACCATATATGATTGCCTAACATAAAACTAACAGAGTAACTTTGAATACGACAATTATTGAACATCAGACCATGTCTGTATACACACCGAATTTTTTTCTATGTTGACAGGTGGAACCTGCCCTATCTGCCATTAGTTGAATTACCCGAAATTGAACCCCTGATAAGGAATATTGTATGCCTAAAACCCTAAAACAGATCGATGATGTAACCATCCGGTTTGCCGGTGATTCCGGTGATGGGATGCAGCTCACCGGTGACCGTTTTACCAGTGCCACTGCCATCATCGGTAACGATCTCAGTACTCTGCCTGACTATCCGGCCGAAATCCGGGCCCCCGCGGGTTCGCTGGCCGGTGTAAGTGCTTTTCAGCTGCACTTCAGCTCCCAGGAGATTTTCACGCCAGGTGATGATCCCGATGTGCTGGTGGCTATGAATCCGGCAGCCCTCAAAGTACATATGAAGGAACTGGTTCGTGGAGGAATTATAATTATTAATACCTCCAGTTTCATTACCAAGAACCTCAAGCTGGCCGGCTATGAGATTAATCCGCTGGAAGATGAAACCCTTAAAGATTATATTGTTTACCCGATTGATATGAGTCGCCTGGTAAGCCATGCCTGCGAAGATATGGGCCTGTCATCCAAGATCGTTGAGCGTACAAAAAATATGTTTGCTCTGGGTCTTTTGTACTGGATGTACAACCGTCCAATTGAATCGACCATCGAATGGCTGAAATCCAAATTCGCCAGTAAACCGGACATTGTTGAGGCTAATACCCGTGCTTTGAATGCCGGTTACAATTATGGTTCGACCAACCGGATTTTCACTACAAACTATAAAGTTGACGCAGCCAAACTGCCGGCCGGTACTTATCGCAATGTCAGCGGTAATTATGCCACCAGCCTGGGATTGGTAGCCGCTGCCGCCAAGTCGGGTTTGCCGCTGTTTTATGGCAGCTACCCGATTACACCCGCCAGCGATATTCTGCATTACCTGGCTGGTTTCAGGAATTTCAAGGTCCGTACTTTCCAGGCCGAAGATGAGATTGCGGGGATCACCTCCGCTATCGGCGCGGCCTATGCCGGATGTCTGGCAGCCACAGGAACTTCAGGCCCCGGTGTTGCTCTAAAAACCGAAGCCATGGGGTTGGCGGTAATGACCGAACTGCCTCTGGTGATTGTCAATGTCCAACGCGGTGGTCCTTCAACCGGATTACCAACCAAGACTGAGCAATCCGATCTTTTTCAGGCCATTTACGGACGTAATGGTGAGGCACCGATCCCGGTGATCACGGCCCGCTCCCCCGGTGACTGTTTCTATGCCGCTTTCGAGGCGGCCCAGATCGCTGTTAAATACATGACCCCGGTCATGCTGCTCACCGATGGCTATCTGGGTAATGGTTCCGAACCATGGAAAATCCCTGATGTTGACGATCTGCCGGAGATCGAACCACCCATGCTGACTAATGTAACCGATCCACCGTTCCTGCCCTACAAACGGGACCCGGAATCGAAATCCAGGAAATGGGTCATTCCCGGTACCCCGGGACTGGAACACCGCATCGGTGGATTGGAGAAGGAAGATGGCAGTGGTAATGTTAACTACGATCCCGACAACCATCACCTGATGATTTCCCTGCGGGCGGAAAAAATTGCCAATGTGGTTGATGATGTCGAGCCCTGCCGGGTGATTGGTGAAGACAGTGGTGATCTGCTGATCCTCAGTTGGGGCAGCACGCGCGGTGCCTGCCGGGCAGCCCTGCAGAAACTGCAGGCCAAAGGGCATGCTGTCAGCCATGTGCACCTGCGCTGGGTTAATCCACTACCCGGGAACCTAGGTGATGTGCTGGCCGGATTCAAACATGTTTTGATCCCGGAAATCAATCTGGGACAGTTGGCACAGATCATTCGGTCGGAATATCTGATTGATCCGCTGCAGTTGAATATCGTCCGCGGCCGTCCATTTCTGGCCCGCGATGTAATCGAAGCAGTAGAAAAGATTGTAGGTTGATCATGGAGAAAGAAAAAACCATGGAAGTAAAAGAATTAAGCCGGATGGATTTCGCTTCGGATCAGGTTGTGAAATGGTGTCCGGGATGTGGTGATTATTCGATCCTGGCCCAGGTACAGAAGGTCTTTCCTACCCTGGGAATTCCCAAGGAGAATTTTGTTGTTGTTTCCGGTATCGGATGCTCCAGCCGTTTCCCGTATTACATGAATACCTATGGATTCCACGGAATTCATGGCCGGGCGGCTTCGATTGCCACCGGTGTGAAACTGGCCAATCCGGACCTGTCGGTCTGGGTGGTTTCCGGTGACGGTGACTCAATGTCGATCGGAGGTAACCATTTTATACATATCCTGCGACGGAATATTGATATCAACATCCTGTTATTCAATAACCGGATCTACGGTTTGACCAAGGGGCAGTATTCACCGACCTCGCCGTTGGGCAAGGTAACGAAATCCACACCAATGGGAAGCCTGGATCATCCCTTCAATCCTCCGGCGCTGGCCCTGGGAGCCGATGCCTCTTTCGTGGCCCGTTCGATTGATAAGGAACCCCGGCACATGAAAGCGATGATTGAACGCGCCCATCGGCACCACGGGACCTCGTTCCTGGAAATTTATCAGAATTGCCTGATTTTCAATGACGGTGAATTCGAAATGTATACCAACAAGGAAACCAAGGCCGATCATGTTCTGGAACTGGAACATGGCAAACCGATGATATTCGGTAAAAATAAGGATAAAGGTATTCACCTGGCCGGGAATAATCCGCGGGTAGTGAATATCGGACCGGAAGGACAGTGGTCGGTTGATGACCTGCTGGTACATGACGAGCAAGACTGGATCATTGCCTCTATTCTGAGCCATTTCACCTACCGTACGGATTTACCAACGCCTATAGGTGTGCTGTATGCCAAGGATCAATCGGTTTATGAAGATCTGATGGCCGAACAATGCCATAAGGCGATTGAGCTGAAAGGTGAAGGGGATTTGCAGGAATTGCTGAATTCCGGCGATACCTGGATTGTTAAATAACAGTAGTTAATCCAAAGAGAGGGGATAGTATGAGTTTCAAACTGAACGTGGACAAATTTCAGGACGCGGTTCTTGAACTGATCCGCCGTACATCCACGCAGCTTCCACAAGATGTGATTAAGGCCATGGAAGAAGCCCGCGACAATGAGGATCAGGACAGCGCTGCCAAATCGGTCCTGGGATCGATGCTGAAAAATGTGGATATGGCTCGTGATGACAGTACTCCGATCTGCCAGGATACGGGCACTAATATTCATTTCGTCACTATTCCGGAGGGTGTATCCCTGCGGAAGGTTGAATCCGCCATTGTCGAAGCAACTAAAATGGCAACCGCCAAAGCCTACCTGCGTCCCAATGCCGTTGATTCGGTGACCGGTAAGAATTCAGGTGATAATACCGGTGTGATGTCACCATACATCCATTTTGATGAATGGGACGAACCGGCTATCCGGGTTCAGCTGGCGTTGAAAGGTGGTGGCTGTGAGAATGTGTCGACACAATACAAGCTCCCGGACAGCGGCCTGAAAGCCGGCCGGAATCTTGAAGGCGTGTACAAATGCATTATCGATGCGGTAAACAAGGCCCAGGGATTGGGCTGCGCTCCCGGTGTACTGGGTATTGGCGTCGGCGGTGACCGGGCCACAGGTATGGTCATGGCCAAGCAGCAATTGTTCCGCAAACTGGATGACAGTAATTCCGATGAACAGCTGGATGCACTTGAAAAACGGCTGTTTACCGATCTGAACAAATTGGGGATCGGCCCCCTGGGATTCGGTGGCAAGACCACCGTACTGGGCGTGAAAATCGGCCAGGTCCATCGGCTGCCGGCCTCATTTTTTGTCTCGATAGCCTACATGTGCTGGGCCGACCGGCACCGGGAAATGACCTTCAGGGAAAGCGAGGTGAGCTATGATTAGGATGCAATTACCGCTGAATGAGGAAGATGTTCGCCAGCTGAAGGTTGGTGATGAAGTTGCCCTGAATGGTATCATGGTCACTGGTCGTGATGCGGCCCATGCCTGGCTGATTGAAGAACAGCCTGAGGAGGTCCGTAGCCTGCTGGAAGGTTCGGTGATCTATCACTGCGGACCGGTGGTATCCAAGGAAGGTGACGAATGGAAATTCGTGGCGGCCGGGCCTACAACGTCAATACGCGAAGAGCCCTACCAGGCTGACGTGATCAAAGATTATAAACTGCGCGGTGTGATGGGGAAAGGCGGAATGGGTGCCAAGACTCTGGCAGGGCTGCAGGAATCAGGTGCCGTTTACCTCCATGCCATCGGTGGCGCCGCCACCCTGCTGGCCAAGTCGGTGGAAAAAGTTACCGACGTGATCAAGCTGGAGGAATTCGGCGTACCGGAAGCCATGTGGGTCCTGAAAGTGAAGGATTTCCCCTGTGTGGTAACCATGGATTCCCATGGCAATTCACTCCACGACAAGATCAAAACCGATTCCGATAAAATTGCCAAGGAGTTGATCGGAATATAATTTTCAGGTAGGGACAAGATTCGAATCTTGTCCCTACGAATTTCATCTGAGTAATTATTAATCGGCCTCTGCTATTTCCATCGTAGGGGTAAAGTATAGGCGATGGAATTGTGCTATACGGGTATCAGTAATTTTTTGTATTAGAGATTTTATTTGATGTATTGATATAACACTCCCCATCAATTATTATCCCTCAGTTTAGTTACGATTTCTATAGATGCTATGACTGATATAGGTAAAAATAGATAGGATTAGCAGATTTTTAGCGGGTTGATTGAAGTTCTTTCAATGCCAGGTGGATAGAGATCCCCTGGAAGCATATTAGCTGGGATAGTATTACACCTCATTTTTGCTGGTTATTTCACAGCCAGGCTGGACTGCTAGGCCGGTCGTTGCACCACAGTATGCTTTTTTGGTTATATACCTCTGTATCAATTATGTACAGGTTTTTCCTTGAAATGACGTCTAAGGTATAGAGCGAGGATAAACTCCTCAGTTGAAGGAATTGAGTGATGAAAAGAATACTGCTTATGTTTTCTGCACTGAGCCTGGTGATTATTTCTACAGGGAAGTAAAAAAGGATCTTATTACGCAAGTAAGTTCATCTCTGGATATTACTGATTTTTATCCCAAATCAAGTTTTGAGAATGTATACCGAGGTTGGGACGAAATCGGCAGCTACATCAGAAAAAGGCGGTCTGCTTTACCAATGAAAATGGAGACACGCACTATTATGAGTTGATCGAAATTCCAAATGGGGGTGTGGAATGGCTATGTGCGGCTTCTCTGGCTCAAATCAGCGGTGGTTATCTGGTTTGCCCTGAAACACAGGATGAGAATGAATTTGTATTTTCACTGGTTGATCATGCTGACTACTGGTATGTCTGGCCAGAGACTGGTGTCACCAATGGCCCTCCGATAGGCGGTTTTCAGGAGTATGATAATTCCCGGGAATCCACACCGGCCGAAGGTTGGCGTTGGCTGAGCGGAAACAGTATGGACTATACCAACTGGTGTAAAAATTTGGATGATGGTGTTTACAATGCCGATCCCAGAAACAATGACCAGCCCAACAATGCAACCGACGGAAATCAGGATGTTATGTGCTATGGTGAAATATCTGCCCGCGTTTCCACTTGGGCCGATTTTCCAGTCCGCTTCGGTGATCTGCGGGGAGGGAAAAAGGCCACTTTTTATGCCTTTGTGATTGAATATGAAAATGATATTACCAATAATGGAAACTGCATGTAGTGGGTATATTCGTTCCAGATGATGTCCAGCTTAAGCACAACTCCATATTTCTGAAATGAATCAATGGATTAATTGAATCTGGCAACTGGTTTTGACAAACGATTTATTGTATGAGAACGCAAGAATGATAAATTGGAATATTTTACCGATTTGTTTGTCAAACTTCATAGAAGGAACCGAATTCCTCAAGATTATAAATGCGAATAATGTGAATAAATAATGTAGGATTATCAAGGAGATGAAAATATCAAACGAAGTGAATATCAGCGAAAACGGTTTCCTGTTCAATTCAAAGACTGGGGATTCCTTTAATTTGAATCCGGTGGCCCTGGAATTGGTGAAAATGATCAATCTGGGTCAAAAACCGGACGAAATCAAACAGGATTTCCTATCCCGGTATAATATTGACGACCTGATCTTTGAAAAAGATTTCTACGAATTTGTGACATTGTTGAAGTATTACCAGATAATCGTACAGGATGGGCAACTTGAATTCAGATAATAAGCAGAAGATAACAATAGCGGTAACCGGGTTGAACAATACGGATAATCCCGGCCCCGGTATTCCGGTAATTCGTGGTATCAAGGAATCGTGTGATTTTGAGACCAGGATAATTGGCCTGGTTTACGAGAACATGGAGCCGGGGATTTACATGGTAAACTTATGTGACAGGATTTTTAAGATACCATACCCGAGTTCAGGTTCAGATGAATTGGTGGAACGTATCGAATATATCCACCAACAGGAAAACATAGATGTGCTTATACCCAATTTTGACGCCGAACTATTTTCATTTATCATTAATGAAAAACGATTGGCAAATCAGGGGATAAATACGTTTTTGCCAACCTTAAATCAATTTGAGGAAAGACAGAAGGATAAACTATCTGATTTTGGGAAAAAATATAATATCATGACTCCAGAGATTATGGAATTGGCCAGCAAAGACAAGATTTCGGACATAGAAGAAATCTTTGATTATCCGGTGATGCTTAAAGGAAAATTCTATGATGCCTGCAAGGTAAAAAATGAGGAACAGGCCAAGCAGGCCTTTGATAAAATTTCCGGTAAATGGGGATTACCGGTCATTGTGCAGGATTTTATTGAAGGGACGGAAGTGAATGTGGTTGCCCTTGGTGATGGTGATGGGAACACCATTGCGGCCGTACCTATGCGAAAGCAATATATTACCGAGCTGGGTAAGGCCTGGAGCGGGATTACTTTGTCTGATGAAAAAATGATAGCGTTGACAAAATCAATCATAAGACAGACAAGATGGAAGGGAGGGGTGGAACTGGAATTAATCAAAACACAATCAGATGATTATTACCTGATTGAAATAAATCCGCGGATTCCGGCCTGGGTGTATCTGGCTGTTGGAGCGGGACAGAATATTCCGGAGGCATTGGTAAAACTGGCATTAGGCTGGAAGGTTAATCCGATGCATGAATACAAGAAAGGAAAAATGTTTATACGCTATTCCTATGACATGATTGTTGATGTTGAAAAATTTGCTGCTATTTCGATGAATAAGGAAATATGACCATGGAGAAATTAGTATATGAAAAACCTGTCATCAGTAAAATAACCGCTGGTGTACCGGACAAGGTTGGGTTTGGGGCGCGTCAAAAGATAATTGCTGATGTTGATGGCATACCTGTCTCAAGCCTAATCGAAAAATATGGATCTCCAGTCTTTGTATTTTCCGAGAAAACTATCCGGGAAACATTTAATGATGCCAAAAGGGCCTTTGAAACCAGATATCCCAAGGTCCAGTTTGCCTGGTCATATAAAACAAATTACCTGGATGCCGTTTGCAGTATCTATCATGAAGAGGGTTCCTGGGCTGAAGTTGTTTCCAGATATGAATTTGAAAAAGCGCTGAGACTGGGTGTGTGCGGTTCGAAAATCCTTTTTAACGGGCCTAATAAGACCGGCGAAGATATAGTTATGGCGCTAAACAACAATGCCTGTGTTCACATTGACCATTTTGATGAATTATATTTATTAATTGATACTGCCCGAAATTGTGGAAAAAAAGCGCGGGTTGCCATCCGTATCAATATGGACACAGGCATTTCTCCTAAGTGGGATCGGTTTGGTTTCAATTATGAGAATGGTGAAGCTTGGAATGCTATCAACCGTATAATGCTAGCTGATGAACTTGACCTGATCGGCCTGCATACGCATATCGGAACCTATATTCTGTCAACGTCTGCCTATGCGATAGCAGCACAAAAGCTATCACACCTGATTATGGCAACCTACCGGAAATTTGATCATTGGATAAAGTACCTGGATCTGGGTGGTGGTTTTGCGTCCAAAAGCACCTTAAAAGGTGCCTACATGCCCGGTTCTGAAACCTGCCCTTCATTTGATGCATATGCAGAAGCAATTACCAATGGGATAATTGCTTCCGAAATACCTCATGAAAAATTGCCGGTCCTGTTTCTGGAAACCGGACGGGCATTAATCGATGACGCCGGGTATATACTGACCACAGTACTGGCCAATAAACGTTCGAGTACTGGAAAACGTTTAATGGTAATTGACGCTGGCGTTAATATTCTCTTTACCTCGTTCTGGTACAACATGTCGGTCTGTCCTACGACCAATGTTTCTAAATATGAGGAGGAAACAACTGTGTATGGTCCTTTATGCATGAATATTGATGTGATTCGTGATTCAATTAATTTCCCATTGGTCAATGTCGGCGATCAATTGGTCATTGAACGGGTCGGAGCATATAATGTAACCCAATGGATGCAGTTTATTACTTTCCGGCCCAATGTGGTACTAATAGACTTGAGTGGGGAAACTCATATTATCAGGCATAGGGAAAAATTGGAATCGATAACGGAAGGTGAATACAATCCCAAAAAATAACCCGCCGGTATGAGAAACTGCCACAGTAAGATAAACAATTTCATTTACTCTATCCTGAACAGTTATTCGCAGGTATTTTTTTCCACTTCGAAATTGCTGGCCCTTTTATTAATGGGAATAAGTTTTTTCGATTATGGGGCTGGGATAGGTGGCTTACTTTCAGTGTTGATAGCCAATTTATTGGCCTGGTTGCTGGGGTATAATAAATATTTGATCACATCAGGAGTCTATGGTTTCAATGCACTGTTAACCGGATTGGGGATTGGTCTATTGTACCAGCCTTCCCTGCCACTCTACCTGTATATTGCCATTACAGCTGTGATCTGCTTCTTTCTTACTATTGTTTTTCAGGGTTTGCTAGGCAAATACGGCTTACCTTTTCTTAGCGTTCCTTTTTTATTAACCATCTGGATTGCGGTCTTATCCGGGAGCAGTTTAACACTACTCCACATCAGCGAGCGCGGTATTTACTTTTATAACGAACTATATGCCCTGGGCGGACCTCTTTTTGTTAATGTCTATGAATGGCTAGAAAAATCAATCGGGTCATCTTTTTTTGGTATTTACTTTTATTCGCTGGGTGCCATTTTTTTCCAGTTTCAGTTACTGGCCGGGATAATAATTGCCATCGGATTACTTATTTATTCCCGAATCACGTTTGTACTTTCCATATTTGGATATTCAATTGCCTATTTGTTCTACATTATCGTTGGCATCGAGTTTAATTCGCTGAGCTATACGTTTATTGGTTTTAATTACATATTAACAGCCATTGCCTTGGGTGGATATTTCCTGGTACCTAATCGTGTAAGTTTCGGGTGGATAGCGTTACTGCTACCCATTGTGGTCCTGGTAACCATTGGTTCACAGACGTTGCTTCTGTTCTTTAAACTTTCTCCGTATTCCCTGCCTTTTAATATGGTTGTCTTAATGTTTTTATATGCCTTGAAACTACGGGACAACAAATCCAACTATTTGGTTGAAACACCAGTGCAGGTAGGCAAGCCCGAGAAGAATTTTTATCTTTATGCCGGTAATACCAAACGTTTTCCAGCTGCCTACCCGATTTCGTTTTCGCTCCCTTTCTTTGGCGAATGGACTATCAGCCAGGCTCATGAAGGCGAATATACCCATCAAGGGGAATGGCGCCATGCCTGGGATTTTATTATTTCCGATAGTAACGGGAAAGAATATAGGGACCATGGAAATTTCGCCGAGGATTATTTCTGTTATGGTAAAGCCGTTGTCGCACCCGCTGACGGTACCATCGTTGAAACTGTAAGTAATATTCATGATAATACGATTGGTGATATAAACACAAGGAATAACTGGGGGAACACAATTATCATCAAACATTCCGATAGTCTGTATTCAAAGCTCTGTCACTTAAAATGCAAATCCCTGGTGGTCGAGGTTGGTGATAAGGTGCAACAGGGCCAGCTTCTGGGACGCTGTGGAAATTCTGGCCGGTCGCCCTATCCCCACCTCCATTTTCAATTTCAGGCCACACCATATATTGGATCGCCCACAATTGACTATCCCTTCGGACAGTTCTTACTTAAAGCAAAGCATGGGTTTCAATTAAAGGCCTTCCGGAATCCCCAAAAAGGTGAAGCAGTGGCCAACCCGGTAAAGAATGAAATCATTACCCGGGTTTTACATTTTATTCCCGGGCAACGGTTGCGAGTTCAGGCGGAAGTGAATTCCGATAAACATCGATGGAATAAACTTTCCGGTGATTATCTGTGGACCGTTGAAACCGATCCCTATAACAATACCTATATTCGCTCAGAATCGGAAAGTGGTGTGGGTTATCTATATAATAATAACGACCTACATTATTTTACCAATTTCATTGGGGACAAATATACAATTCTTTACTGGTTTTTTGTGTCGTTGTTTAAGATTCCCTTGGGCTATCTGCCCAATAGTCAAATCAAGGATCATATTCCGGTGAATATGATGTTCGGGGGTATGATTAAGATTTTGCAAGACTTTATTGCGCCACTGATTTTGTTTCTAAGAGCAGAGTATAGACTGATATTCAGGGAAGCAGGTGATATCCTAGCCTCGGACAATATTGAAATGGATGTAATCATTCTTAAGAAAATCCTGGGGAGAACGGTAAAAGACTATAAAATCAAGATAGATATCAGTCCGGATGGTGTTTTCACTATTTCAGTGAAATTTGATAATACAAGGATCGGAATAAAGTGTACAAACGATGGTGGTTAATAGCTTTCCTGCTGATGGTGGTCGGAATGGTTTCGTCACAGACGAGGTTAAGCACAGTCGAAGTTGACAAAAAATCATATGAACTGTTTTTCCAGAAGAAATGGGATGAACTGATTCAACTGTCAATTGCGGCCCAAAGTCAGGGAATCGACTTTTTCTATTTGCAGGCCAGGACCGGTATTGCCTATTATAAGCTGAAGAAGTATCGGATTGCGGCGGAATATCTCCTGAAAGCCTGGGAAAGGGACAAGTCTTTTGAATGGCTACAGGAGTATCTGTATTACAGTTTATTGTGGGGGGGGAGACCGGGTAAAGCATCCGAGGTGGCAGTTGATTTTTCACTTGGTTTCCAGGAAAAGATTGGCTACGATATTCCTGAGTTGACCAGGCTGGCTGTCGAAGGCGGGTATGGCCTGAATCCGGACTTTGATAATCTGGCGGCCAGCAATATTGGCGATGAGCTTGTGCTGAATGAAAATGAATATGGCCAGGCTTTCATTCTCAAAGATTACCATTTCGAATCTTGTGATCTGAGTCATCGTGTATCGCCAAACCTTTCCGTTAATCATAATCTGACATTGATTGGTGTCAATCGCCAGCAGCAGATTAACCGCGGAGATCAAAAGACTTATTCTTCTCAAACCACGCAGTTCCAATACTATGTAAATCCGCAATTAAGTCTGGGCAAACGGTTGAATGCTGCTTCTTCAGCTAATTTCATCCTAGGTGACATTACCTATCTGTATGGAATCTATTTATCGGATTCAACCATCTATTATAGTGAAATAACCGACAGTTATACCGATTGTGTGCTATCCGGATCGATTTGGTTTCATTGGAGAAATTTGTCGCCAGGCATGGAAGTTAATTATGCTAATATATATGATACTGATTTTATACAAGTATCTACTTGGCTGACTTATTACCCCCTCTCTAATACGAATCTATATTTTACACCTCGAATCTACTTCAAGACAACTTCCACCGGTGATCTGGCGATAAATACTTTAGGTATATCAGGAGGGCTGCAACTTGGAAAGCTCCATGTTTACAGTCAGTACCTAAATGGAAAAATGGAAAATTTCATTGAACCGGCCGGCTTTGTGGTTTCAAATTTTCCCGGGAAATCAAATCAGAAATTCATCGGGAGCCTGTATTTCCCCCTGGGAGAACAGATGTACTTAGTATTTCGTTATATTAACCAGGATATTGTAGAAACCTACCGGACCTATACCGATGATGACACAGAAATTAATTCAATAAATTATGATTACATTAAACAGACATTAACCGTTGGTTTATCATGGAATTTTTGAAAAGAATAATAAGTATTTTTATAGTCTTATTTGTGGTCGTAACAGCCAATGCGCAACACAGCCAGGAAGCATTGGAATCAGCATTCTCAAATAGCTATCGAATGGAAAAAGAAGGGGATTATTCTGGTTCAATAGGAGTTCTTAAAGAAGTCTATGACGAGGATTCCTATGAAATCAACTTGCGGTTAGGATGGCTTAATTATAATGCTGGTTTATTTAAGGAATCCGTAAAGTATTATTCCATTGCACACAGACTGTTACCATATTCGGAAGAAGGAAGGCTAGGTTTAATTCTTCCCAAATCAGCACTTGGTGAATGGGATGAGGTCATTGATTTATATCTAAAGATTTTGGAAATAAATCCGAAGAATACAACCGTCATGTACCGGCTTGGAGTGATTTACTATGATCGAAAAGATTATAACAGCGCCTATTCGCTATTTAAGAAAGTTGTCGATCTCTATCCGTTCGGATATGATGGACTGCTAATGTTGGCATGGACAAATTATTTTCAGGGTAATTATATCAGGGCAAAAGTATTGTTTCAAAAAGTGAAATTATATAATCCCGGTGATGAATCAGCAACAGAAGGCCTGAATTTGATTAGTTAACAGTCGGATTAACAGGAAATGGGATAATAAATAAATCGGGTTATTTTCCTGAATGGACTCCCACGGCGATTCACTCCACGACAAGATCAAAACCGATTCCGATAAAATTGTCAAGGAGTTGATCGGAATATAATTTTCAGGTAGGGACAAGATTCGAATCTTGTCCCTACAATTATCATATTTTAATGCCATTCACCAGATGGCGGATGGCATTTAGTTTTATTATACCTTCAAGGTTGCTCAGAATAGATATTTGTTGAAACGCAGAATTCACTTGTTTGAGTTTTTATTTATTTCTAATATTAGTAGTATACACTACTAATAAAGAGTAAAATATGCCTAAAGACAAAATAATCCACAACTTGGTCAGTCTGGGGTTTACCGAACTGGCGGCCCGGATATATACTTTCCTGGTGGCTGAAAGCCCGGCCACCGGTTACCGCATTGCCAAGGCGATTGGCAAGCCGGTGGCTAACACTTATAAGGCCTTGGAAATGCTGGAGCAGCAGGGCGCTGTCCTGACCGACCGCAGTAAAACCCGCCAGTACCGGGCCGTACCTTACGGTGACATGCTGGACCGCTTGGAACGCAATTTTATGCAGTCCAGGAAAAATGCCGAGGAGGCGCTGGCCGATATCAAAACCGCCGATTGGGATAACAACGTTTACCAGATTCAGTCGCTGGAACAACTGTATGACCAGTTCCGCTCCATGTTGCGTAATGCCAAGAAGATTGCTGTTATCGATGCCGATCCGACGTTCTATGATGAATTGATGGATGTAGTCCGGGCGGAAATCGACCGGGGACTGGTGGTGCTGATCAAATCCTATGCACCGTTGGACATCCCCGGCGCTAAAATTATTCCGGAAAGCCGTGATGACCGTTTCAGTTCCCGCTGGGGTGTCAGTTGGATGAATATGGTAGTGGATGCTTCAGAGCACCTGGTGGCGCTGATCTCGAATGATGGTGAAATCTATCAGGCTGTTTATACCAGGAGTCCGGTATTATCATATCTCTATCATCATGGTATCAATACGGAAATTGCCGTAGATGAAATAATGCACAGCCTGCGGGAGAAATACACCCTGGATGATGTTGAAAGAATAGTATCCGAATTTTACGAACGTGCCAATGACGAATTGTTAAATGTATCATCGCTGAATCAACTGCCACCAAAGTCCGGTTGATTTGATTAAGGGGGAAGTAATGGGACCGTTAAAAAAAATAATACTAATAATTTTGCCGGTTGTCGCCTTGCTGGGAGAAGATATCCAGAACCGGATTTATACTATCATAAAGATCGATACTCCACCGGTCATCGATGGCGTCCCGGATGACCCTGTTTGGGAGTCAGCGGTGGTGGCCGACAAGTTCACCCAGTATATGCCGGAGTCCGGTGCGCCGGGTATCCAGCCGACCGAGGCCCGGGTGCTATACGACGATGATTATATTTATATTGCCGCCCGGATGTACGACGATCCCAAGTTGATCTCGGCCCAGTTGCTGCGCCGGGACACGCGGGGAGTGTCGGATCAATTCGGTGTCGGAATAGACAGTTATAACGATAAACGCACCGGCTTCTCGTTTTACCTCACGCCACTGGGTACAAAGCAGGACATGCTCTGGTACAACGATGAATTCAGTGATGCCAGCTGGGATGCGGTCTGGGACGGCGTTGCGGTCATCGATGGAGAGGGCTGGACGGTGGAAATGCGAATTCCATTCTCCCAGCTGCGGTACGATCAGACCATTGCCCAGCCGGAATGGGGAATCCAATTCTATCGCTATATTTCCCGTAATGACGAGCACGATTACTGGAACCATCTTCCGGTGGAATCCAACAGCGAGGTTGCGGCTTATGGAACGCTCCGGGGATTGGTGCATCCACCGCCGGTCAAAAGGATTGAAGTACTGCCGTATGCCTCAGGTGGCGCAATCAATGTTCCCGAAGACAATGACAATCCTTTCTATTCTGAATACGATCTGACCGGTGGAATTGGTGCCGATCTTAAGATCGGTCTGGGATCGAATTTTACACTCACATCAGCCATCAATCCTGACTTCGGCCAGGTTGAAGCCGACCCGGCCCAGGTGAATCTGACGGCCAATGAAACCTTCTATGTGGAAAAGCGGCCTTTCTTTGTTGAAGGCGTGGATATAATCGATTTCGGCAGTACCCGTTCTTTCTATTCCAACCTGCCGATTATGTTTTATTCCCGGCGAGTAGGAAGGACACCTCAGGGCAGCATTTCCGATGGTGCCGAGGATTACTCAGATTATCCCGATAAGACGAGGATCGCCGCAGCCAGTAAGATCAGCGGGAAAACCAACCGGGGGCTCTCGCTCAGCTTCTTCGATGCCGTCACGATGAATGAATCAGCTGTTTATACCGATACGCTTGGTGTGGAAAAGGAGGAAATAGTGGAACCACTGGCGAATTCGCTGGTGGGCCGCGTCAAACAGGATTTTAATGCCGGCAACAGTTACCTGGGCGCCTATGGTGCCATGGTGAACCGGAACTTGTCCACACCGGCACTGGAAGATCAGTTTCGGGAAAATGCCGTTCTGGCCGGGATAGATTTTGAGCACCGGATCAACAAGTTTCCAAACTGGGTTGCATCGGGTGTTTACGTACAAAGTTATCTAAACGGCAGCGCGGCAGTGATCACCGAAGCCCAGGAGGCGAGTCCCCGTTATTTTCAACGGCCCGATGCCGATTATATGGAACTGGATGAAACGGCCACTGCTCTGAGCGGACATTCCTTTGAAATGACCCTGATGAAAAACAAGGGCCGGCACCAGGGATCATTCACCTATGCCGAGGTAAGTCCCGGGTTTGAACCCAATGATATCGGCTTTGAGGTTCGTGCCGATTACCGCTCTTGGGGAATTTTGTATAAATATCGCCAAACCGATCCTGGTGAAAAAATTCGTTACTGGCAGCTTCTGGCCGGCTGGTTCCCGGCCTGGAATTTTGGCGGCGACCTCGTCTGGGCATACGGATTGTTGTCATATTATGCCAACTTCACCAATCTATGGAATATGAATCTCAGGTTCGAGCAGTCGGTTCCCCATTATGATGATCACCTGACACGCGGCGGACCGCTGGTACGCGGATTGGCGGATACAGAGTTGTCATTTTCACTTAATTCGAACAGCCGGAAGAAGCTGTCGTTCGGATCATATATCAGGAAAACCCGGGATAATTCCGGGGCCGGTGATTTGAATACGGAAATTTCCATGGCCTACAAACCGCAGTCGAATATCAATATTGAGTTATCTACCGGTCTGGATTTCAGTAACCGCACCAACCAGTATGTCGATGCAATCGAAGATGATCTGGCCGCTGAAACTTTTGGAACCCGGTATATTTTCTCCGATCTCAGTGGTAAAACCCACTGGGCCACCGGACGGCTGGAATGGACCTTCTCTCCGGAATTGACCCTCCAACTGGTAGTGTGTCCCTACGTGTCCGATTATGATTACAGCCAGTTCAAGCAATTGGCCCGTCCGGCTTCCTATGAATTTGATACCTACGGAACCGATGCGGGTACAATTGAACAGGATGAAACCGGTGATTATATCATCGATCCCGACGGCGATTCTGCCGCTGATGAATTTTCTATTACCAATCCTGATTTCTATTATAACTCAATGCAATTGAACACTGTGTTACGCTGGGAATTCCGGCCCGGTTCGGCCCTCTACCTGGTGTGGCAGTTCGATCAGAACGATTTTAATTACGTGATAAATCATTCCAGAGGACCGGTTTTCGATAATTATGGTGATCTGATCCGGGTTGAGCCTACCAATATATTATTGGTGAAATTCGTTTACTGGTTTGGTAATTGAAATTATTGTTGGCAGGGATAAGATTCAGAATCTTATCCCTGCGAATTATTGACAGATTTCATTTCCCTACTGGTGGGTGACACAATATTTTTGAAACCTTGAAGGTCTTTGTTTGGCGACCTTCAAGGCATTATTAGTGTTTTAAATTATTTTCCCGAACTTTTATTTTTTACTGTCTTTACATTGAATAAGCATTAGTGCTTAAATTTTAATAATGGCTGAGTACAGAAAACCAACCTCCTGGGGAAAAGTAGCCCGCAATTCGATCCTGATGCTGATCGCAGTGGCAATCATTGGTTTTGGATATATACTATTCCTGGCACGCGATCTGCCATCACTGGACCAGCTCGAGAATTACGATCCCGATCTGGTGACCAGAATCTACTCTGTCGATGGTGTTGTCCTGGATGAATTATTCCTGGAAAAACGCATTTTTGTCGAATTGGATGATATCCCCTGGCATATGCGGGAAGCCACCATTGCCTCGGAAGATAAGCGGTTCAATACGCACTGGGGTGTTTCCATGCGTGACTTTTTACGGGCGGTAGTGATCAATACTGTAACCCTGCGTTACAGTACCGGATTCAGCTCGATCACCCAGCAGCTGGCGCGCAATCTGTATGATACGATCGGTTTCAAGAAAACACTGGTCAGAAAGATCAAGGAAGGCATTACCGCCATCCAGATCGAGCGGACCTATACCAAGGATGAAATCCTGGAAATGTACCTGAACAGTGTCCATTTCGGTCATGGAACCTACGGGGTCCAGGCCGCTGCCAAGCGTTATTACAGCAAGGATGCCAAGGATCTGTCCCTGGATGAATCGGCTTTGCTGGTGGGCCTGTTGCCCTCACCGGGCAATTATTCGCCTCTGAAAAATCCCCAGCGGGCCCGGACCCGCCGTAATACCGTCCTGCGCCTGATGCGCGATCAGGGCCGGATCGACCAAGACCAGTATGCCGAGGCACGGGCCAGGTCGTTGAGCAGTGTCACTCAGGATAAAAGTTCCGGTATTGCCCCCTATTTCACCGAATATGTCCGCCGCACCCTGGAAAAAATCGATGATGAAATGGGCGTCAATATCTACCGGGACGGATTAAAGATTTATACTACCCTGGACACCCGTCTGCAGTCCATTGCCGAATATATGGTGTCCATTGGATTGGAAGAAAATCAGGAAAATCTCAATACACGCCTGTTCAACGACGACGAAGAATTTTCCAAGCTGGCCTACCTGGCGATTTACCCGGAAGATACGGTTAAGATGATGATGCAGGGTGAAATGGCCATGTACAGTGACTTGCGTAATAAGTTGCTGGTGCAGTGTTCCTTCATTGCCCTCGACCCCCGTACTGGTGCAATCAAGGCTTTGATCGGTGGCCGGCCCGACTACCCCGACCAATTCAACCGCGCCGTCCAGGCCGCCCGCCAGCCGGGATCGGTGTTTAAACCGTTTATCTATGTCACGGCCCTTGATAATGGTTGGCCGGTAACCCACCAACTAATGAATCAGCCGGTGGTATTGAATGTTCAAAATGCCGAAGGTGAGTGGATCCAATGGAATCCACGCAATTATGATAACAGTACTGGGGGCCTCACGACTTTAAGGGAAGGCCTGCGTTGGTCCCTGAACCTGATTGCGGTGCGGATGATACAGCAGGTAGTACCACCGATCGAAGTAGTGAATATGGCCAAACGGCTGGGTATTTCCACTTCTATCCGTGCGGTGGATGCCATCGCCCTGGGCACTTCCGAAGTCTACCTGCTGGAGGCTGCTGCGGCCTATGGTGCCCTGGCCAATCAGGGTGTGCGTTCCGAACCGTATCCAATCACCAGGATTGTAGATCGATACGGCAATACTTTGCGTGAGTATACTGCCCAGCAGGAGGAAGTCCTCAGTGCCGAAACGGCCTACCTGATGACCAGCCTGATGTCCACCGTGGTTGACAGCGGTACCGCCGCCCGGTCACGCTGGTATCATAAATTTTATGCTCCCGCAGCCGGGAAAACCGGTACCACCCAGAATTGGACTGATGCCTGGTTCATGGGCTTCACCCCCCAATTGGTGGCTGGTGTCTGGTTTGGTGTGGACGATCCTCAAGTCAGCCTGGGGGCGGGGCGGGATGGTTCCAAAGCCGCCATGCCGACCTGGGCACGCTTTATGCGAACAGCGTACGATTCACTGGTCACTGAACTGGACCCCAAAGCAAAATTTATCCGTCCGGAAGGTATCATCGAGGTGGAAATATGTGCAGTTTCCAAGCATAAACCCACCCGCTACTGTCCACGTACAACCGAGATCTTTATCCGTGGTACCGAGCCGACCCAGCGCTGTAAAATACACCGCTGATTCAGCATTTATCCGATAGCAAAAATAATTTCAGGTCTATCCCGGTCTGACCGGGGAAACAAATAACAGAGGATAATTCCATGCTGATGAGGATTCGCACCCCGTTGATTTTATTGGCAATCTTTACCCTACCATTATTGGCCCAGGAACTCCAGTACCGTACTGTACAGATTGAACCGGAGATTGAAGCTATGAAGGCTGAACTCGATTCGCTGGTTGAGGAACTGGAAGCAGAGACCGAGAATATCCGGGACCGGCAATGGGAGGAAGACCGGCAGGCCCGGCTGGAACGGCAGGTTCTGGCCATCGACTGGGATGGAATAAAAAAACCTGGCTCACCAGAGGAATTCAAGCAGATCTGGCATTTTCCGCCCACCCGCCAGTACCTCACCGGTACCTGCTGGAGTTTTGCCACCACCTCCTTTCTGGAATCTGAAATCAACCGGCAATATGGGAAAAAGATCAAATTATCCGAGATGTTTACGGTATATAATGAATATCTGTTAAAAGCCGGCCGCTATGTGAAAGAGCGGGGTGATTCATACCTGGGACAAGGATCGGAGGCCAATGCCGTTACCAGGGTCTGGCAGGAGTATGGAGCGGTTCCTCGCGATATCTACCCGGGGGTAACTCGCACTGACGGACGTTTTCAACAAAAAACCATGTTTCAGGAAATCGAGGCTTATCTGGACTGGATCGACGATCAGGATTTCTGGGATGAAACACTGGTAACTAATTCGGTAAAGGTTATCATGGAGCGCTATTTGGGTCAGCCGCCGAACCATTTTATTTATGATGGTGTCGAATACACACCAGTAGAGTTTCTGGAAGAAATATTATGGGTGGATGTAGATGATTATGTCTGCCTGGTCTCGACTAAAAAATATCCATTTTATGAATTTTGTGAATTTGAGGTCCCGGATAACTGGTGGCTCGATAATTCCTATTACAACGTTCCCCTGAGCGAGTTTTATTCAATTGTGGAAACCGCATCCAAAATGGGATATTCGGTCCTGATCGGAGGGGATATTTCTGAACCGGGGATCGATGTATTTCAGGATGCCGCTATTATTCCCTCTTTTGACATTCCGGCGGAACTGATCAGCCAGGATTCAAGGGAACTCCGTTTTTACAATGAATCCACCACCGATGACCATCTGATCCATATCGTTGGACATAAAAAGATCGGCAAGGATAACTGGTTCCTGATCAAGGATTCCGGTTCGGGTGCCTATATGGGGCAGCATCCGGGCTATTATTTTTATCGGGAAGACTACATCAAAATGAAAATGCTGCTGGTAATGGTTCACAAGGAGATTGTGCAGAAAGTGGTGAAAGAATTTGATTAGGGGACCAGTCTCAGGGGACGAGGGACCGGGGACTTGGAACAGAGAAGAAAAGGGGACAGGAGACCGGAGACAGGAAGAAATCCATCAGATATCGTAGGGGCACGGCATGACGTGCCCGGGTGAGGTAACTTTTGAACAAAATACCCTCGACCGTAATGCAGACATCCCGATTTCATCCCGGGAGTATTCCGTCGCGGCAGGTTCTGTCTGCACAATTTACCCAATTTCACTACCCCGGCAGACAAGTGTGTCTGTCGTATGAAGCATCCTTTTTCGTAGCGCAGTATAGACCGGTCGAAGGGCGATAGAACGGAATTCCATTGTCAGGGGCTGGTAATGGCCGCCTTGGCAATTTTACTTAGTGATCCGTAGACCAGCTCATATGACTCAAGGATCATTTTTTCTATATCACTGTCAGTGATTGAACCATCCAGGGTAACCGTGTTCCAGTGTTTTTTATTCAGATGGTAGCCGGGACGTACGGCCGGGAAATGTTCCCGCAGGAACAGGGCATTGTCAGGGGCACATTTCAAGGATACTTCCAGGGGAGACTTTTCCCAGGCCAGGATAGCGAACATTTTCATTCCGACTTTATAAACCAGTACTTCCGGCCCGAATGGTTGGTCCTGTCTGGCGCCAGGCAGTTTAAGCAGGGCCTGACGGACTGCCTCAAGATCAGTCAGTTTCATCATCCAATATAGCAGTCGGCTTCGATTTCCACCAGCCAGTCCGGTGATATGAAACGGCTCACTTCTACAAAGGTGCAGGCCGGTCTTATTTCCCGAAAGAATTCGCCGTGTGCCTTGCCGGCAGATTCCCACTGACTGATGTCAGTAAGCATCACACGGGTGCGGATAACATCTTTCAATTCAGCACCGGATTTTTCTATGGCTTCTTTTATTATTGTGAGGCACTGTCTGGTCTGGTTGTATAAATCACCGGGGAACGCGGTTGATCCGTCGCTGTTGAGTGGTGCTGTCCCGGAAACAACCAGAAGATTGCCGTGGCGAACGGCGCGTGAAAAACCGATATCAGATTCAAATGGTGAGTTGGAAGAAACAGTGTTCCTTCTAAACATTGTCAGAATTCCTGGGTATGCCGGATCGAACCATCCTGATTATAATAGATGACCTTGTGTTTGCGATTATTCAGCCAGATTTCATCGGTTTTGATATTACCATTGTCGTAAAATGTCTTAACACTCTCATGCTTCTGGCCGATGGAGTAATTGGCCTCTTCTTTCTTGGTGCCATTCTCGTAGTAGGTAATAACATTACCGGTTAATTCATCACTGAGATATTTACCCTCCCATTTGCGAACACCGGAAGGATAATATTCCACCGCCGGACCATTTTTCGCTCCCAGTTTGTAATTCAACACCTTCATCAGGGTGTTTCGTTCGTTGTTAAAATATTCTTTTGTTTCACCTTGGAGAATGTTCTTCTCATAATTGTATTCGGCCTTCAACCGGCCATTCTGGTAGTATTCCTTTGTCAGTCCGTGTTTTTTATTCTTCAGGAAGGTTGTTTCCGCTTTGAGGGTGCCGTCGGGATAATAGCTGGGATTGATACCATCCGGGATTCTGCCGGCACAACCGGCAATAACCAATATGGTAATAATCAGGACAAAATATTTAATCGGTTTTGGCATCATTATCTTTCCCCGAATTGATGTTTTCGCTCTTGCGACCAAAGCCATCCGATTTGGCCAGCATCAGAATTCCTGTGGTAATCAGAATAATGGCACCGGCTATTTTGATCGCACTTGAACTGAAAAGAATGAAGGCCGCTCCACTGAATATGGCCAGCCATTGTCCCACCCGTCCGGCCCCGGGATCCCAGTTGCCGGTCTTGGCTGCCAGCAATAATCCGATTCCAACCGATCCAGGCAGGAGGGTCCACATGTATGACCAGGAATCCCAGTCGCCGGTGAGTACGTTGTACATGAAGATCAGGCCCATGGTAGCCATTATGGTGCCGGGAATGAAGAGTGCTGCCAGCCCGGATCGAGCTTCGGGCCAGACAATGGCCGGTGTGAAAAATGCGATTGCCAAAAATATGAATATTAACCACCAGCCCTGTGAACTGGTCACCCCAGGCAGGAAATTGAAAACCAACAGGATGATTCCCAAGGTGATGATTACCAGGGCCGATTTATTGTTAGTCCCGTTTGGTTCAGCCATATTAGCCTCCTCCGCAAAATTGGAATAATTATTTTATGGACTAATTTAGTCAGAAATTTTATTAAGAGGTTGCCTGTTTCCGGATCAGACGACTGATTACCAGTCCTGCCAGAAGGTAGATTACTCCGATCAATACCAATAGGAATTTTGGCACCGCACACCAGATCGCTATCACTGGCAGGGCAGCATTCGTTGATCCGGCTATCAGTTTGATAAGGGCGATATTTTCGATTATATCCAGTCCACCGGCAACCAGAACAGCTGCGGCGACCAGATGACTGGTTGATTTTACCAGGGGCCAACGATTGGACAGACGTTTACCTACCAGCAGGCAGCCCCAGGCAATGGTGGCGGAGTAAGCTGCCAAAAAAAGAAAATCCATGCCCATGCTGAAACCGGCCCAGAAGCGGGGCGATCCTTCCCAGCTCTGGATAATATCTTGCGCGCTCTCCGGGTCTGCGGCAAATTCCAGTGATACGATCCCCGCCGGCGCCAGGTCATTTTTCAGGTGGTCATCGGCAATACGCATAATACCCAGAATTGCCAGGGTCGTGACCAACAATGCTGTGAAAGCAATCTTTTTCCGGTTCTTGGAATTCACAATGTCAAGCAGCAGGCTGGGTACGTTTCCGAAATTCCTGCTGAATCTTTTGGGTGAGCTGGCCAACCTTTCCGGTACCAACTGGTTGTCCGTCGAGTTTGATGATAGGCATGATTTCAGTCATGGTGCCCAGCACCATGCACTCGGTTGCCGGATCTGAAATTTTCTGTTGCAGGGTTGACAGGGGAATCGGTTCTTCAACAACCGGAAAATTGAAATCAGAGCAGATTTCCAATACGGCCTTGCGGGTAACTCCTGGCAGGATCAGATTATTCAGGGGATGGGTGTGCAGAGCACCGTTAAAAATGGCGCAAAAGTTGGTATGTGAACCTTCAGTTATAAAGCCATTGCGTACATAGACCGCCTCATAGGCGTCGGCTGCCTTGGCCTCCTGGTTGGCCAGGACATTTGCAACCAGGCCAATCTGCTTGATGTGACAGCGTTTCCACCTTTCGTCGATGGTAGTAATTGCCTTGGCACCGCTGTCTTGCAGTGTAAGATTGGACCACGATTCTTCCGCTGATATAAAAATGGTTAATGGTGTGTCATGGGCGGGGAAAGCATGGTCACGCGGAGCATCGCCACGGGTTATTTGGACATAAATTTTTGCTTCTTTATTATCAAGGTGATTGTGCTTAATCAAACGTTTCAGAATTGGTTCCAACTTGAGGGTATTCCAGGAGGGCAGATTAATTCCGGCCAGGCTGTTGTTAAGTCGCTGCAGGTGCGTTCCCAGTTCAAATATCAAACCACGATAAGTTTTCATTACCTCGTATACGCCATCGCCGAATGTAAAACCACGGTCATCCGGTGAAATTTCCACCATGGATTTGTCTAAGAAGAATTTTTCATCCGACTCAGGATATGTGCCTTCATCATTTGGTGTAAACTGGTTATTGAAATATACGATCATTAGGAGTCCCTTATTTGAAAATTATCCCGCTTTTTATGGGGCTGAATTTCGACTGAAAATTCTAATTTAAGGCGATAATATTTTGCAGGGTATTGTTATCCACATTTCCACCACTCAGGATGATACCAACCCGGCCACCTACTTTCAGCGCCCCTGATAACAACGCTGCTACTCCCAGTGCGCCGGATGGTTCCACCACCAGTTTCATTCTGAACAGCAGAAAACACACAGCCTCGATGATGGCATCTTCGGTTACCGTTATCATATCATCGACATTGTTCAGAATTAATGGGAAGGTGATTTTTCCCAGGGATGGTGTTCTGGTTCCATCGGCAATTGTGGGCGGATTTTTTACGGTGTGCAGTTTCCCGGTGCGGAATGACCGGGTGGCGTCATCGGCCAGTTCCGGTTCTATGCCGATCACTTTACAGCCGGGATTTCGACCTTTGGCTGCCAGGGCGGAACCGCTGAGCAGTCCACCACCGCCACAAGGTGTGATAACATAATCCAATGATTTGACTTTATCTAATAATTCCAGGGCGGCGGTTCCCTGTCCAGCCACGATTTCCGGGTGGTCATAGGGTGGGATAAGTATCTGGCCTTCCTTTTCCTTAATCGAGTGGGACAATTCCTCGCGGGTGGTGATCTCCGGATCATACTCGATGATCCGGGCGCCATAGGCCTCGGTGGCCATTCGTTTGGTAGCCGGAGCATTATCCGGCATCACGATGGTGGTAGAAATATTCAGCAGCGAACCCACCAGGGCAACGGCCTGGGCGTGGTTTCCTGATGAGTGGGTGATCACACCTTTTCTTTTCTCGGCTGCTGTCAATTGTGCCATGGCGTTATAAGCCCCGCGGAATTTGAAAGCACCTATGCGCTGGAAATTTTCGCATTTCAAGAATATTTCAGCACCACAGCGCCGATTGAGGGTGCGGGAGGTAGCAACAGCTGTGTTATTGACAACCCCATTGAGTCGTCTGGAAGCAGCCAGGACAGTATCAAAAGTGGGCAGATTATTCACGGACAAAATTACTTAGTTTGGATACTCATGTTGATATGAAAATAGGAACGATTTAATGTAGTAAATTATTCAACAGTATAAAACAAAGTAAATCACAAATCTAATTATAGGTGATGCAAATTAATATTATATCTTTTCAATCAGTTCGGTTTTGATAATCTCATACGCTTTATTTTGATCATATTCCACACCAGGCCTTAATAAAGCATAAATGTCTCCTGTAAAGTCAGGGTTTTGCAGTTTATCTTCTATGTTTAATAGAAATTGTGCTTTTGTTGGGGGTTTATTTACCGAAAAAGCAATGTACTTTTTGTAGCACTTTATAAGAATATCTGTGTCCAGATCCAAATTTGTAATTGCATGATACAAGTCGAAAAGATCGCGTCCTTTCTTTCTTTGGTACAATGCTCTCAATTTGGTTCCAAGCATTTCCTCTGCTTCATAGGATAACAGTGTACATTCCCCCGTGCCCCATGTATTCTTTATACCATAATCTATCTTTTTGTACCCAAGAACAGTGAAATGTTCACGGCAATTGATTTCAATTTTGAGACGCATATTTATAATTGGGGCTATTTCTGATCTAAATCGATAAACCAGGCTATTGTTGTTTGCTTTTTGTTTAACTATCGGTTTTCCAAGGAAATTTAATTGATTGCGTACAGCATTTATTGTTTCCCCGATATGTTCTGCGTTTACTTGCACAAGATCAATGTCTTCCGAATACCTCACTTGAGGTTTTAGATATATTTTATGAAGAGCCGTACCACCTCGGAAAGCAAGGCGCTGTTGAAGGAATGGGTCGTTGAATAATTGCAGTACGGCTTTCTCAATAATGAGATCTTGCTCTACCTGTGCATCTTCCGGCCAGGGAGCAAATTCTTTCCATTCTTCAATATACCGTCTTGGTATCATTAAAAATCAAGCTCTGTATTTACAATTACATTCCATTTATCATTAACCCATCCTTTGTTTTCCTTATAGAGCAACGAGAGTGGGGTTTTTTTAAGTGATTGTTGATTTATTGTTTTAAAAAGAGAATCGGCAAGTTTCTTGGCACCAATTACTTCAAATAGATAGCCTAGACGTTGAATGGTTGGTATTTTTTGAAATTTGGTGGCTTTTCTGATTTCATATGAATTGATGCTTTCGGCTAAGTCTTCTAGTATTGGAATAATTCGGTTTAATCCTCCAATCTTTTTGTTATAATAAACAAGGTCGAAAGCTGTGAGTGCAGGGGATGAAACTTTAATGTATCCTGTCTCAGTTTTTTTTTCATTGATTTGGATCTGTTCCCATTTACCTTTTATAAAAAAACTTATAACAAGTTTTTGATTTCTGATGCTACGCAAAGCAGGCTTTTTGGTTATAACCTGAAATTCCATAGGCTGCTGATGTCCGGCACCGTGTAAAGCGGCAGCAGATAATAATCCTACATAGTACTCTTTATTAAGAAATTCCATCATATCATCAATAAAGAGTGTTGGAGGCACCATACCTCGAATGGAGTATTGAGGAGGAATAATGACATAGAATTCCTGGCGCACCTGTGCCAGTTGGTTTTTGTTTTTTAACCTGAATATTTTTTGAAGAATAGCTTTTTCAGAAATATCAAATCTAGTTTTCAATTCATCTAAGGTTAATGAATATCTACCCTTGGATTGGATTTCAAGTATATACTCCTCAAAATATTTATATTTTGAATTTATCAACATTATGTTTGCGTAAAACTACTAAATATGTAGTATAATGCAAACAAAATTCTTGAAATAAATGATTGGTGATTTTATGAGTTAACTGAAAGGTGGATAGTCGAACTATTACCTGGAAGGGTTGGGGTAACGGAGTATTTGAGTACGGAGAGAAAATAATTCATAAATCTTAAAATTGAAATTTCTTTGCACCCTTAATGTCTCTGTGGTTGAAACAAGTGATAATATCGTAATTCAGGTGCAATTTAAACAAGATAAAATGGTCTTATTTATGGATATTTTTTTATAATTTCCGGTCTGTTTATTGAACCCGGTTTCGGCTACAAAGAACGGTTTTTATAATACTGCATTTTTACGAAGAGGACAGACTGTGAAATTACCTACCTTCAAGAAGGGCGTTCATCCGAACGACTTTAAGCATTTTACCTGTTCCGAGGCGATTGAAACACTTCCCTTACCAGACCATGTTTTTATTCCCCTCCAGCAGCATATCGGTGCTCCCTGCACCGTAGCGGTTGAAAAAGGGGCCGAGGTAAAAACCGGCCAGGTGATCGGTTCCAGCGAGGCCTATGTATCAAGTCCGGTACATTCTTCGGTAACCGGTACGGTTAAGGATATCGGTACTTTCCCCCATCCGGTGGGCGGCAAGGTTCAGATGGTGTACATCAAACGTACCGCCGAGGAGGATGAGTGGAATCTGATGGCACCGATCAAAGATTGGCAGTCTGCCAGTGTAGAGGATCTGAATCAACGTATCCGGGAGGCGGGAGTCGTCGGAATGGGGGGCGCAGCCTTTCCGACCCATGTGAAGCTCGCACCACCCAAGGATAAGCCGATCGATACCTTTATTCTGAACGGTTGCGAATGTGAACCTTATCTCACAGCTGATCATCGGGCAATGGTGGAGCAATCGGAGAAGGTCTTGACCGGGATGGCCATGATCATGAAAATCCTGGGTGTCAAAAACGGATTTATCGGGATTGAGAACAACAAGCCCGATGCCATTGATGCCATGCGTAATGCCGTGGTTCGTGGTAAATATAATTTCAAGGTTGTTTCCCTCCAGGTCAAATATCCCCAGGGCGCGGAAAAGATGTTGATCCAGTCCGTGTTGAAACGCCAGGTTCCCACCGGTGGATTGCCCATGGATGTTGGTACGGTGGTCAATAATATTGGGACCGCCATGGCGGTGGCTGACGCAGTTCTGGAAGGAAAACCACTGGTGAACAGGATCGTAACGGTAACCGGTGATGGAATCAGCCAGCCGAAAAATGTCCTGGCCCGGATTGGAACGCCATTTGCCGACATTCTGAACTACTGTGGTGGTTTGAAAGACGAAGCCTCCCACGTATTTATGGGCGGCCCGATGATGGGTATGGCCCAGTACAATATGAATGTGCCGGTGGTCAAGGCAACCAGCGGTATTGTTTGTACAGCTGCAAAAGGTGAACCGGCCGAACGGGCAATGCCCTGTATTCGTTGTGGTTCCTGTGTGACGGCCTGCCCGATGTTTTTATTGCCGACCAGAATTGCCCGGTTGTCTGAAAAGGATCAGCCCGAGGCAGCTGAAGAATTAGGTATCATGAATTGTATCGAATGCGGTTCCTGTGCCTTTGTCTGTCCATCCCATATACCGCTGGTCCAATGGATTCGCCTGGGCAAGCTGCGGGTTGGTGAAATGAAACGTAAAGCCCAAGACGCGGCCTAGAGAGGAAGCAATGGACGAAGAGAAAAAATTACCCGAGCAGCCTGAAAAACCAGCCGTTGATAAACCTGCTGGAGATGCTCCCAAACCGGCACCTAAGCCCAAGAAGATTAAACCTAAAAAAGATCCCCGGGCCAAGCTGTATAAACCGGAACATAATCTGATCCTGTCGTCCAGCCCCCATCTGGGGACGGCCGACAGTGTAACCCGTATTATGTGGACGGTTGTGGTCGCGCTGGTTCCGGCGGCGGTGATGGCAGTCTATTATTTCGGCTGGCCGGCGATCACCATGATGGCAACCTGTATTGCGGCAGCATTAGCAACCGAAGCGGTTATGAATTACCTGAAAGGTGAGGCTCTGACCATCAAAGATGGCAGTGCTGCCATCACCGGCCTGCTGCTGGCGTTGACCTTGCCGCCGTCATTCAATCTGACCAGTGGTGCGCTAGGCTCAATCTTTGCCATTGCGGTCGGCAAACATATTTTCGGAGGGCTGGGCTACAATATTTTCAATCCCGCTCTGCTGGGACGAGCCTTTCTGCAGGCCAGTTTTCCGGTGGCGATCACCACCTGGACCAATCCCCGAACCGTGGATGCGGTTTCGACAGCCACTCCGCTGGGGGGCTTTAAATTTGAAAAGTTAACGACAGCATTACCAGACCTCCTGTACGGTAACACCGGCGGGTGTCTGGGGGAAACATCCGCCGTGGTGATCATGGCGGGAGGTCTGTTCTTAATTATCAAGAAATATGCTGACTGGCGGATTCCGGTCAGTTACCTGGGTTCGGTTTTTGTCCTGGGCGGTATTTTCTGGCTGATCAATCCGGCCGAATATCCCGATCCCGTCTTCCACCTGCTCAGTGGTGGCTTGATGCTGGGGGCCTTTTTCATGGCCACCGATATGGTTACTTCACCGATTACACCCAAAGGATCCTGGATCTTCGGTATCGGAGCCGGAATTCTCCTGGTTGTGATCAGGTTATTCGGCGGCCTGCCGGAAGGCGTCATGTATTCCATCCTGTTGATGAATGCGGTGACTCCCTTGATTAACCGCTATACCAGACCTAAATATTTTGGGGAGCCACGCGCATGAATACCTCCACAAAAATGATTATTGTACTGACAGTTGTGGCTGCCCTCTCAGGGAGTGTCCTGTCCATGTGGGATGGGGTAACAGCCCCACTGATTGAAGCCAATCGTCTGAAAGTGCTGAAGCAGGCCATTTCAATGGTACTGCCGGAATATGACCACTATGATGAAGTTTTGGTTGGCGAGGATATTACTCTGTATGTAGGGAAGGATTCCGTCAACAACTCCGTCGGGATTGCCTTTAAAGCCAAAGGGAACGGTTTTTCACCGGATTTGACTGTCATGGTTGGTATGAATCCTAATTTCACCAGCCTGACCGGAATTGAGATTCTCGAACAGACCGAAACACCGGGACTGGGGAATAAAATTGAAGACAGTTGGTTTAAGAATCAGTTTATCGGTCTGATAATGGATGATCGGAAACCGGAAGTCGTCAAGAATGTCAAACCGGCCGATCCCACCCGTGGAATCCAGGCCATCTCCGGTGCCACGATTTCATCCAAAGCGGTAGTTGATATAATCAGCGGCCAGGTCGAACGAGTCAGAGAATTATACAATCCTGAAATGGCAGGTAAATAATGGCTAAGAAGAATTCATTAAGTATCGAAGTATTGAAAGGAATCTGGGCCGAAAACCCGGTCCTGATTCAGCTGCTGGGGTTGTGTCCCACCCTGGCGGTGACCAATGCTGCTGTCAATGGTCTGGCCATGGGACTGGCAACAACCTTCGTGCTGCTCAGTTCCAGTATCCTGATTTCACTGATCAGAAGTATAATTCCGGCCCAGGTGCGGATTGCCTCGTATATTATCGTGATCGCCACTTTTGTAACCCTGGTTGATAAATTTCTGGCGGCCTATACACCTGATATCAGCAAGGCCCTGGGTGCTTTCATTCCGCTGATTGTGGTCAACTGCCTGATCCTGGGGCGACAGGAAGCTTTCTCATCCAAGAACAATGTGGGCCGCTCAATCCTGGATGGAATCGGCATGGGGGTCGGATTTACCTGGGTGCTGACACTGTTGGGCGCCATTCGCGAATTGCTGGGTGAAGGAGCGATCTTCGGCATCGCTATCATGCCAGAGGCCTTCAATACCTGGCTGGTGATGATCCTGCCACCGGGAGCATTTCTCACTCTGGGTCTATTGATTGGACTTTCCAACTGGTATAACGACAGGAGGGCCAAGGCATGAGTTTACTGACCTTGTTCATCTCAGCAGCTATCGTCAATAATTTCGTTCTGTCCCAGTTCCTGGGAATCTGCCCGTTCGTTGGTGTTTCCAAAAAAGTTGATTCAGCCATCAGTATGGGAATGGCGGTGACTTTTGTCATGACCCTGACAGCCGCAGTCACCTTTCTGATTAACAAATATATCCTGGTGCAGTTTGGGCTGAGTATTCTTCAGACTGTTTCTTTCATCCTGGTGATTGCATCGTTGGTTCAGCTGGTGGAAATGTTTATCAAGAAGGTCAGCCAGCCGCTGTACAAAGCGTTAGGTATATATCTGCCGTTGATTACTACCAACTGTGCCATCATGGGACTGGCCCTGTTCGCCGTAGCCAAGGAATATTCCTTTGTAGAAGGAATTATCTATGCTCTCGGTGCCGGATTGGGATTCACCCTGGCTATGGTTTTAATGGCGGGCATCCGTGAAGAGCTGGAACTGGCCAATGTTCCGAAAATTTTCCAGGGCGCCGGTATTACAATGATCATAGCTGGTAGCCTGGCATTGGCTTTCATGGGCTTTGCCGGATTGATTTAATAACCCCGAACAATAGAGATTAATATGGATATTAATGCAATTATGATTTCGATGGCCAGCATGGGGGGGTTGGGACTGCTGTTCTCTACCGGGCTGGCAATTGCTAATAAAAAATTATATGTAGAGGAAGATCCCCGAATTGGACAGGTAATGGAAGAATTACCAGGCGCTAATTGTGGTGGTTGTGGTTATCCCGGCTGCGCCAGTTTTGCCGAAAATGTTGTCAATGGCAAAGCCAAAATAACCGGTTGTCCGGTTAATACCGCTGATGGTGCCGAAGCGATCGCCTTGATTATGGGTGTCGATGCCGAAACCGGTGAAAAAATGATTGCCCGGGTAATTTGCCGGGGCGGTGATTATGAAACCGCCAAAAAAGGCACCTACGACGGAATTATGTCTTGCACGGCTGCTCATCTGTTAGGTGGCGGTGACCGTTTATGTGAACATGGCTGCATCGGTTATGGCGAATGTGTGGAAGCCTGCCCGTTCGATGCCATGTATATGAATGAAAATCACCTTCCGGTGGTCATTGAGGACAAATGCACCGGTTGTGGTAACTGTGCCGAAGTCTGTCCGCGGAATGTCATTGAAATGCATCCCGAGAGCCATAAGTTGTTCATTATGTGCAACAATACCGATGCTCCCAAGGAAGCCCGCCAGACCTGTATCAAGGCCTGTATCGGTTGCGGAATCTGTGTCCGGGCCGTGGAAGATGGCGAGATTGTCATTGAGAATAATTTGGCAAAAATCGACTATGATAAATATGGACGGGTTCCCATTATACCGACCGAGAAATGCGCCCCGGGTGCTTTCGTGACCTATGGTCATGAAGAATTTGAATCAGAGGAGGCGGCAGCTTAATTGACTGACGTTATCATTGATCGGGGGGTGGTGGTAGCCCGGGAGGGTGCCAACATCCGGATCAAAGTCGAGGCCGGTGAAGCCTGTGAATCCTGTGGTGCCCGGATTCTCTGTTCACCCGGTGGTGAAAATTCACGCACCATAGTAGCTTATAATGCCATCGATGCCCAGGTGGGCGATAAGGTTGAGGTGGCGGAGGAAGGTAACCTGCTGTTGAAAATGTCGGCCTTCCAGTATGGTATTCCGTTGCTGGGATTCCTGTGCGGTATCGGAATCAGTTACGTGCTGTCCGATTCAGAAAATAATGAATTGATCCTGTTCCTGAGTGGATTGATCGGCCTGGCAGTCGGCGCCGGTCTTTCCTGGTTGGGGGTACGCCGGCTGGCAAGACGCCCCGCCCAATTGCTGATTGCTACGCGTTTAGTTAATTGACCTTCAAGAAAGGGGAGCATATGAATCACGATTATGCCCTGGCAAATCCAGTTTCACTTATTGTTGACAAGGATCGGGATGCTTTTACCCGGGCCGATCTGCTAAAGGTTATCGCTGAAAAGAGAATTGAAAAAATCACCTTTCATTATACCGCTCTGGACAGCAAGCTGAAAGAACTGAAGCTCCCAATCGCCAATCAGCGCCAGGCTGACCGGATTCTGGCCGAAGGTGAACGCGTGGATGGTTCCTCGCTGTTCAAGGGCCTGGTAGATGCATCACTGTCGGATCTGTATGTTGTACCGATCTACAAGACCGCCTTCCTGAATCCGTTCGATTCAACCAGCCTCGATTTTATCTGTCGTTTCATGACCCATGAAGGCGAGTTGGCTCCCTTCGCACTGGATAATATCCTCCAGCGTTCCAGTGATCTTTTCACAAAGAATACCGGTTGCGAATTAAACGCTCTCGGTGAGTTGGAATTTTTCCTGATTCAGAATCCCCGCTCCAATATTTTTGTCTCAGCCAAGCAACAGGGCTACCATGCGGCCTCGCCCTATGTTAAAAGCGGCCAGATTCTGGATGAAATGGTCCGTCATATCACCCAGATAACCGGTGCGGTAAAATATGCCCACAGTGAAGTGGGATATGTAGAGAGTGTGCGCAGCAACCTGGATGAGATCAGAGGCAAGCAGGCCGAGCAGATTGAGATCGAGTTTCAGTTGACCCCGGTAGTCGATGCCGGTGATCATCTGGCCCTGGCCCGCTGGCTGATAAGGAATATCGCTTATAAATATGATTGTGTGGCCACCTTTGCACCGAAACTGGAGGAGGGTGTGGCCGGGAACGGTTTCCATATCCATACGGCAGTAAGCAAAAATGGTGATAATATAATGACTGCTCCGGATGGTAAGCTGTCTGATACAGCCATTAAGGCTATTGGCGGTATGTGCCATTATGCCGATTCGTTGACAGCTTTTGGTAACACAACATCATCGGCTTACCTGCGGCTGGTCCCAAATCAGGAAGCCCCAACAAATATCTGCTGGAGCGACCGGAATCGCAGTGCTATGATCAGGGTACCCCTGGGATGGAGTCATGTAGATATACTGGGATCTACCTTGAATCCACAGGACAGCGAAGAATACCAGCGGCACCGGAGCCGGCAGACGGTTGAATTGCGCAGTCCCGATGGAAGTGCCATCGTCCACTTGCTGCTGGCGGGGATAACGATGGCTGTCGAGTGGGGATTGACGAATCCTGAAGCGGTTGAGCTGGCCCGAAAGCTGGAAGTCAGCGGTAATATATTTCAGAATAGAGATCTGTTGAAAAATCTACCCCAGCTGCCCCATAGCTGTGTCGGATCATCCCGGGTGATAGAAACAAAACGTGAATTATATGAGCGGGAAGGTATTTTCCCTGCCAGTATAATAGATTATATGGCCGAATTACTTGATGGTGAAAATGATGAATTCATCAACCAGAAATTGATCGATCTACCTGCCGACGATCGATTATACGAAACCAGGAAGATAATGCACAAGGATCTCCATCGACACTGATTTATAATAAATGAGATTCATTCTCAAATAATCCTTTTATCTGAAATATTTAGGCCTTAATATTGGTTGAGGATAGTGACGGTCAAGACCGATTTTTTACCAACCAGGAGAGCGGGAGAAAGTGAATCAACGCTATGTTGAATTTTATCAGTAACATTATTACCAGACTGAGTTATCTGTTACTGCCGGTAACAGTAACCGCCATTTTTTTATTATTATCATCGATCCAGTTGAATGTGGATAAGGATGGATACCGGCTTGACAGCCAGACGATTGCTGACAGCTTTGATGGTCAAATCGAGCAGATTAATGCCAGTATCAACGATGAATACGGTATGCCGATTCTGGTAAAAAATACCCCTGATTTCAATATTGATGAGACCAGACGAATTCTACAGAAGTGTTGTTCCCAATCCAATGATACCGGCAGGCTGAAAAACGCCTTATTCAAACTTGATCGTATCTCTGGTTCTGCAAAACCGGAAAAGATTTCTTATAAACCCGTAAAACTTAAAAGTAGCCGTTAAATATATAACCGTCAGCATGATAGGCCGGTCTCGTCCGGCCTTTTTTTTTATTGCCCACCATTCTAACTTCGCTGCCTTATATAATTATTTATCAGTCATGTTTATGAAATTAAAGAATATTGGATTCAGTTCTGAAATTGAATCAACTCTCGATCAGGACAAACTTAACCAGTTTGAGATTGCCCGTGTAATAGCGGTCCATCGTGAACAGTACCGGATAAGTGATGGCGAACGGGAGCTTAAAGCTGAGTTGACTGGTCGGCTGCAGTATGGAATAGAATCAAGCCTGGATTACCCGGCGGTCGGTGACTGGGTCTATGTCCAATTCATAGATGATAGTGATTTTGCGGTAATTCATGATCTGGTCCCCCGGCAGTCATTACTGAAACGAAAAACCGCCGGCAAGCAGGTTGAATACCAGGCCATTGCCGCTAACCTGGATTTTGCCTTCATCATTCAGGCGGCAGAGAGCGATTTCAGTATCAATCGTCTGGAGCGTTACCTGGTTATGGTACGCGCGACTCGTATTCAACCGGTTTTAATTTTAAGTAAAAGCGATCTCTTGTCCGGGGAATCAATCGATGATTTGATCAGACAGGTTAATGCCAATGAGCCTGATTTACCGGTTATTGCTTTGAGTAACCAGGACGGGACCGGATTTGAAAAGATCCGGCAATATTTGAATTCCAGCCAAACAGTCTGTATGATTGGTTCATCGGGAGTTGGCAAAACCACCCTGTTAAACCGTTTGCTGGGCACGGAAGATTTTATAACGGCTGCGGTGCGCACCAGCGATGGTCGCGGGCGTCACACTACTACTAACCGCCAGTTGATCCGCTTGCCTGAGGGTGCCTTGATTATCGATACACCAGGGATGCGGGAACTGGGGAATTTCGGCGCCGGGGAGGGTATTTCCGCCACATATGCTGATATTTTTGAATTTGCGGATGAATGCCGTTTTCGGGACTGTACCCACCAGCATGAACAGGGTTGTGCCGTACTGGCGGCCATTGCCAGCGGACAATTAACACAGCAGCGCTTGGATAATTACCGGAAGCTGGAGCGTGAGTCGGCCCACTACGAACGCTCCTACCTGGAAAAGCGCAACCGGGATAAGGAATTCGGGAAAATGGTCAAGGGAGTGTTGAAAGGCGATAAACGGCGTTAACGGCCCGCTAATACCTGACAGCACAATGCTTCGACCCCGTAGAGGTTCCTATGGATCAAGCTCACCATGACATACCTATTAAAATCTGTCACCTTGGGCTTGTCGAAGGGTGAAATTGGCCCGCCCTGCTTCGGCAGGCTCAGCATGACGCACCTATTTATTTAGAGTATATAGTTGTAACCCTGAACTGGCAAGTGCAACGAAGCCATGCCTTCGCACCAAAGGTGCTGTGGCAGATGAACTTTAACGTAGTTGTATCGAATGGTGATACTATTAACTATTAATAATTCCTGCTAATTTCCCTTATGCTTCAGCAATTCCGTTTACTCCGTAACCAGGCTTTTGCCCGTTTCTTTATTGGGAATGTCATTTCCCTGATCGGCTGGGGCCTGAATTATATCGCCATCAGCTGGATTGTGCTGGATATGACCGGGTCCAAACTGGCCCTGGGCAAGCTGGTGGCAATTTCAACTCTGCCGGGTCTGGTGATTGCCCTCTATGTCGGGACTATCATCGACCGTATGAACCGCAAACGGTTGCTGGTGATCCTGGACTTGTATCGCGGAATTCTGACCCTATCGATTCCCCTGTTGTTCTTCATCGGTCAATTCCAGTTATGGCAACTTTATGTCGTAAGTTTTCTATCAGGAATTGCTTTCGGGATATTCTGGCCCTGTGCCAGTGCATTTGTCCAGGAACTGGTGCCGGAGCGCGACTATCTGTCGGCCAATTCACTGCTCTCGGCCAGTTACCAGGCCGGAGCCCTGCTGGGTTCAGCCCTGGGTGGTTTTGTGGTCTCCTGGTGGGGAGCGCACATCGCACTGACCATTGATGGAATGACCTATCTGGTTTCTGCCACCTTGATCGCTACAGCGAATTACAAACCCGCCTCCCATCTGCACAAGACCGAACCGATCTGGCAGAGCTTTATCAATGGGCTGCGTTACATGGGAAAGCGCAAAATGATCTTGTTTTACGGTTGTATTTCGGTCCTGTCCGATGTGGCTATCTGGGGTGCCCTGGCCGTGCTGACCATTGCCCTGTCACTGGATATTTTGAATACCGGTGCCGAAGGTTTCGGATTAATGGACGGCGCCTATGGGGTGGGTGCCCTGATTGCTACAGTATATGCTGTGTGGGCCACCGGGTTATTCCGGCGTAAAAATTTCCTGTTGGTAGCCTATATGATTTCCGGCCTGACCTGCTTCTTCCTGCCGGATATGCCTTCGCTGGCATGGGCCATGGTTCTCTTTCTGATCATGGGCCTGCACAATAATTCGGCCCGGATTGTCAGCCGGACGATCATGATGGAATTGATTCCCAATGAAGTGATGGGCCGGGCACAGACCATCCTGGGTGTAATTACGCGTCTGCTGGTAATACTGAGCACCCTTGCTGCCGGTTGGGTGGCGGAATGGTCCAGTGTGGCGGTGAGTCTGCGGGTAACATCCGGATTGTTCTGGCTCAGTATGGTCGGTGTATTGATGACGGCCTGGATACGGCCAGACTTCTTTCGCGTACCCTCTGACTGAGATATTGCCGGCCGGAACTAATCAGTGGTCATTATACTACCATGATTAAATTGAAATGGTAGTCTGGAGGAGTGATTGATGCGTTATCTAATTGTTTTCATGTTTTTGGCCAGCGGATTGCTGTGTAGCAAACCTGATGGCCTGAGTAATGGTGATGCTGTCCCCGATTTTATGTTGCATGATCAGGACGAGGAACAGCACCGGTTAAGCGACTATAGAGGTCAGTGGATAGTTGTATATTTTTATCCCAAGGACGATACCCCCGGTTGTACGGCTGAAGCCTGCGGTTTGCGTGATAATTATTCTAAGTTTGAGAAGAATGAAGTGATTGTTTTAGGAATCAGTTATGACAGCCCGAAAAGTCACAAAGCTTTCCAAGAAAAACATGCCCTGCCGTTTACTCTCCTTTCCGATGTTGAAAAGAATGTATCAGAGCTTTTCGGTGCTAAGGGGATGATGTTCCCGAGACGGAAAACCTTTCTGATCGATCCGGAAGGTATTGTTCGTAAAATCTATGAGGAAGTTGATGTTACAACTCATGCTACCGATATTCTGATGGAATTGGATAAATTGAAACAGGCCACTATTCCAGAAGAGTAGCTGTTTTCCTGGCCAGCGATAAAAAAGTCGTAAGCTTGCCGCCAAAAACATGAATCAGGTTGGTCTGTCCATCCTGATGATGATCCAGGGCGTATTCACGGGACAGATCGGTGGGATTATCTTTTCTGGCGATCAGGGGCCGAATGCCAATCCATACATCGGTCACATCATTCATTTCCAGGTGCCGGTCTGCGGTCAGGTAGCGATTAATATTTTCCAATAGATATTCGATATCCTCGTCATTGTAGTTGACAGCATCGCAGAGCAGGGTTTCCTCACGTTCGGTGGTTCCGATGATCGTGCGATTGTATTCTGCTTCCGGTATGATGAAGAAGATACGTTTATTGCCGGTCTGCATGAACATCAGGTCATTGGTCAGCAGTCCGTCGATCACAATATGAATCCCGCTGATCTTGCGGATAGTGAAACGGGCCGGCAGATTGAATTCTTCATTGAACTCATCGATCCAGGGACCGGTGGCATTGATTAAGGTGGAACTGGTAAAAATACCACGATTAGTGGTTATGATATAATTATGATTATCTTTTTCAATTTGCCTGATAATGATATGTTCATGGATCTGGCAGCCGTTCCGGTGGGCATCACGGGCAATGCGGCGGGTCAGTTCCAGATCGTCGGTCTTACCGTCGTAATAGCGGAACACGGCCCGCAGATCATCCTGGGAAAGGGCCGGGGCGTGTTGCCCGAATTCTTCCAGTGGAACACGGCTGGATTGGACTTCGGAGAATTTACCGGATAGAATATCATATATTTTCAGTCCCGCACGGATTATCCAGGCCGGACGTGGACTTGATTTATATACCGGGAGATAAAACGGTTTCAAATGTACCAGGTCGGGGTAGCGTTGCAGCAGTTCCTGACGATCGTGCAGGGCCTCCCGTACCAGACCGAACCGGGCCATTTCCAGATATCGCAAACCACCATGGATCAACCGGGACGATTTGGACGAAGTACCACTGGCGATGGCATTCCTCTCAAGCAGCAGTACCTCCTGTCCACGATCGGTCAACTCGGAAGCGATACCGCAACCATTGATGCCACCGCCGATTACGATGGCGGAATATGACTGGGTTTTAACTTCCATATCATTCGATTGTTTTTATCAGGCGCACCAGCAATTTGATCAAGTGTGTAACCTCTTTTACCAGACCCCAGAGTGATGCTCTATTGGCTGCTGTGTGGCCAAATAACCGGATCAGATGTGAGTAGTAGTTTTTATTGTGCTCGTCCAGGGCAGTAGTCATGGCCAGATTTTCGGTATAGGGGATCATATCATCCTGTGTGCCATGGATGACAAACAACGGTGATTGTATATCATCGATAAAATAACGTGGCGATATTGATTCTACATCTTCCTGAACTTTTTCCGCCGCTTCTTTCAGGTAGGGCAGCGATCGCGGATCAGCGGGAGTGAAAACATGGTCCAGGAATTCCTGTTGTTCAGGTGTACACTCAGCCTGGTATCTTTTTGCTTCCTCGTAATCCCGGCGAATAAAAATTTCAATTGCTTCGGTAACGGGGCCGGTATCGAATGGCAGCTTAAGTTTGTCAATATAATTCCAGAACCAGACCGCCTTGGTATACTCATGTGGTGTCATTTCAATTTCAGTATCTCCGAACCGGGCCTGGCCGGTAAAGAAAAACTGCAGGGTAGTCGCCAGGTCGTAATAGCTGCCATACGAAATTACACTGGCGGGATTGATTTCCGGATCGGTACTGAGGCGTACCACCATACCGCCGGAAAAACTCACGCCGGCGATCATGATTTTATCTGCCTGGATATCGTCCCTCTGTTCCACCTGCCGGTAAAACCGTTTCATCCGGGGGATAGTCTGTGGTGAAAGCTTCATATTTGCCAGTTGCGGCATGAGGGGATGGAAAACCCGCACTCCCAGGCGGACCAGGTTTTCCGCCAGCAGATTCATGGTGGGATGATCCAGTCCGAAGGGGGTGGCTCCATGGTACAGGATAACGGCGGGAAGGGGATGCTTTACCTTTGGTGGCTGGAATATCTTGATGGGGTAATTCTGTCCTTCATCATCATATTCGGTGAGCGTGCAATCGATCGGCCGGGAAAACAGGCGCACCAGCCGGGATTCGCCATTGGTAAACAGACTCAAGCCGAAAAACAGCAGGCGTTTGTATCTGACCATTGCCTTGCGGGAGGGAATGATAATAACAATCAGGATCAGGATAATCAGGAGGGCGGTTTTCATCTGTCAATTCCAGGCATGTTCTGAATTATAGAATGGTATGTATTAACTTACGGAAGCTAAACCGGGGATAGTTGAATATCAAATGTTAAATATTCTGTCAAGGTTACCGAGGATTTATCCTTCATTGGCCCAAAAGAAAACAAATGTACTGTCTGATGGATGTGTAATTTCAGGAACCAATTATTTGAGGAATTATGAAAATTATTGCCCGCAATTTACCACGCAGTTTTACGGAAAGGGAACTGCGAGAGTTATTTCAGCCATTCGGGAAAATCAAATCCTGTGATCTGGTGATGGATGAGTATACTGGAAAAACCAAGGGTTTTGGATTTATTGAAATGCCCCGGGCCGTTGAAGCCCAGGCTGCGATTAAAGAACTGAATAAGAAAAATATTCTTGGGAAAGAGATCAGGGTAAAAACAACCCGTTCCGTTCACCGTAAACGTTAAGGTTTTCCTTTTTCGATTGAAATGTCCAGCCTGCCCTATATAACCACCCACTCAATCTCCAAATCTTTTGGGTCACGACCCCTGTTTACGGATTTGTCCTTCAGTTTTTTGCCAACGGAAAAAATGGGTCTGATCGGTCCCAACGGTACCGGCAAATCCACTTTGATGAAAATCCTGGCCGATCTGGAGTATCCCGATTCCGGTGAAGTGGGCCGTCAACGGGGTGTGCGTCTGATCTATCTTTCCCAGGTGGATGTATTTAATGAAAACAAGACCGTTGGAGAAATCTTGTTGGCTGATATTCCGGGTGAACTGGAAAACTGGGAGCAGGCCAAGCAATTGGATGAGATTCGGACTTTGGTTGAGTTTTCTGATTTGGATCAACCGGTAAGTACGCTGTCCGGGGGATGGCGTAAGCGGCTGGCGATCGCCCAGGCTCTACTGCGGCGACCCGATGTCCTGCTGATGGATGAGCCCACCAATCACCTGGATCTGGAAGGAATCCTATGGCTGGAAAAGCTGCTGCAATCGTCACCGTTTGCCTTTCTGGTAGTGAGCCATGACCGCTATTTTCTGGAAAATGTCACCAATCGCATAGTTGAGCTGGATAAACGTTACAACAACGGTTATCTGAAGGTTGAGGGCAATTACAGTACTTTCATTGAGCGGCGAGAACAGTATATTGCACAACAGTCCCGGAAGGAATTGACCCTGTCCAATACCGTGCGGCGGGAGATCGAATGGCTGCGCCGGGGACCGAAAGCACGGACCAGCAAAGCCCGCTCACGGATTGATACGGCCCATCGGAAGATCGGCGATTTGGAAGAGATCAAATTCCGCAATACCCTGAAACGGTCCGCCCGAATCGATTTTGATGCCACCGAGCGGAAGACCAAACGGCTGCTGGAAGGTAAAAACCTGAGCAAGACACGCTCCGGGAACTTGTTGTTCACCAATCTCGACCTGCTGCTTACGCCGGGTAAGTGCATTGGTATCATGGGGCGCAATGGCAGCGGGAAAAGCACGTTGATCGACATTCTTTATGGAATGCTGGAACCGGAAAAGGGTTACGTCAGGCGGGCTGATGGCGTCAAGATGGTGAAATTCGATCAGAAGCGCTTCCTGAAGGATGAATCCCAATCCCTGCAGCAGGCGCTGGTCACATCCGGTGATAGCGTGATTTACCGGGGTAAGACGATTCACATTATTTCCTGGGCCAAACGCTTCCTGTTTACACCTGAACAACTGGAATTACCGGTAGCGCAGTTATCCGGCGGGGAAAGGGCCCGGGTTCTGCTGGCCAACCTGATGCTAAAACCAGCCGAAATTCTGCTCCTGGATGAGCCAACCAATGATCTGGATATCCCGACCCTGGAGGTGCTGGAAGAAAACCTGCGTGAGTTTCCCGGAGCCATTGTTATGATATCCCATGATCGCTATCTGATCGACCGGTTATGCCATGAGCTGATCTATCTTGATACCGGGGGTGAAGTGAAATATTTTGCTGATTACAGTCAACTATATCGCCACCAGTTGACTGGTAAGGTGGAAAAGGCCGCTGACAAAGCAGAGCAGACACCCAAACCGGCCCGGGTGCGCCGCGAACTGCAGAAGGCCATTAACCGTGTGGAGAAGCAGATCGGGAAGGCTGAGCAGATGCTGGCAGAGGTAAGCAATACGTTAAACGATCCCCGCTATGCCAGCGATGCCGACAAGCTCAATGAACTATTAGCGGAAAAACAACAGATCGATAAGGAATTGAGCGGTTTGTATACTGAATGGGAAGAATTGGAAAATCAAATGGGAAAATCAAGGGAAAAAAGGAGTAGCCCGTAGGAGAATCGAACTCCTGCTGCCAGGATGAAAACCTGGTGTCCTAACCACTAGACGAACGGGCCATATTTACATTTTTACTCTAAAGAGCGGTGGCGAATTTAGGTCAGCCAAACCAGCCTGCCAAACACTTTAAATCCTGATGGTTGATTTTTTAACTGACCGCCGATAATTGTGGTAATTTTAATCTGTAAACAGCAGAAAAATCCGTAAATATCTAAGGTTTCATCTGTGAAAATGTAATGGTGCTTTTATTACAGGAAAGGCAGCGATAATGCTTAGTGCGTAGCATCAGGGAGTACCCCAGAAGCTTATGCCAGTAAAACCGTTTAACACGTTTCATTTTTTCGTGATTACAATAGGGACAGGCATGAATGTTGCCATACTGGACGGTAAGCTTTTTGCGTCCCCGCAGTATCAATAAATGAATTGCCACCAGGATCAGCAGAATACCGACCAAATCCGAGGTTTCGAAACTGGAGAAATAATCATAGGCCGATCGGGAGCCACCGGTTATCCCGTTGATTATGAAATTCAGGCCGCTTTTCAACCAGCCTGTCAGTACAGCGCTGATATCGGTTCTCTCAACCAGTAAAAAACCACCCACCAGAAACAGGATAACAATCGTAAACTCATAGCGGAATCCCATTAACAAGGATTTGGATCGCCGTGGTTTTTTCCTTCGTTTTTGTTTTGCTGGTGGCATTGTTATCGGTCTTTATCGACCGGAAAGTTACAATTATTCATGGATTTGTTCATGGTTAAAGATTTAATAAATCTGGATTACATTGTTTGGATGTTTAGGCCGATAGAAATATAGGGTGTAGACTATGTTCTGATACTTCAATAAAGCCTTTTTTAGTATTGACATTATAAATAAAATCTGATTGAAAGTGTCGATATTGGATAATGATTTGAAACAGGATTATTAATTTTTCAAATTCCACTATATTATGAATAACAGGGGCATAATATGGTTGTTGATTAATTTTTCCATTCTGATATGTACGGCGTGGGGTATGGGGGATATTAATGGATTCATCCGTAATGCGGACAACAGCGAGCCGCTATCATATGCAAATGTCTATTTAAAAGGTACAAACCTTGGGGCAGTAACTAATCAGGAAGGATATTATGTAATAATCGATGTCCCCACTGGTGAGTATGAATTATCCTGTTCGTTGATTGGATATGAATCGAAAACTTGCCAGGTTTCACTGATCAACTCGGATCAGATACGTATTGATATTAAATTAAAATCAACAGTTCTGGAGGGTGAGCAAGTTACGGTCACGGCAGAGAGAATCCGTTTTAAAGAAGCGATGGAATCCAGCCGGATAACATTATCATTGCGAGATATAGATGAAGTACCGGCTTTTATGGAAGCTGATGTATTTCGAACAATTCAGTTATTACCCGGTGTTCAGACGTTGAATGATTTCTCCAGTGCCCTTTATGTTCGCGGTAGTACACCGGATCAGAATCTGATTATGCTGGATGGAATCACAGTTTACAACCCCTATCATTTAGGAGGAATATTCTCCACTTTTAATACTGACGCCATCAAAGAAGCTGACTTTCGCGCTGGTGGATTTCCAGCCCGGTATGGAGGACGGATGGGATCAATCCTGAATATTATTAACCGCGAGGGCAATGCTCGAGAGTTTGAAGGGAAAGTCAATATTTCGATGATTTCTTCCAAAGCCATACTGGAGGGACCTGTTCCCGATATAGCTGGTCTGAAGGGCAGTTGGATGCTGGCTGGTCGTCGCACATATATTGATAAAGTAGTTGATCTGGGAATGGCGATTTCAAAACCGGTGTTGGAAAAGAAAACCGATTATGATTCGGAATACTACCCGGAGCATATGGTGCCCTATCATTTCTACGATCTGGAGGGGAAAATCAACCTGAATCTGGGGGCGAATCACCGTCTGACATTCAGTAGTTTTTACGGGGATGATGTTCTCGATTTCAAGATGAAAGAAAGCTGGGATGACCTGGATTTTATTTCTAACAGTAACTACCGCTTTCTATGGTTGTGGGGCAATAAGACTAACAGTCTGACCTGGCGCTGGATTATATCCCCCCAAATAATTACCAAGACTTTCATCGCCCACAGCCGGTTCCGGTTCAGGATAGAAATGGATGAAACAGATGAGGGGTGCTGGGCCGATGAGGGAAGTACATCCTGCTGGAATGATAAATACTGGTTCGATGTCTATGATATAATTGATGATCGGACTTTAGAATCAGAAATTACCTGGTTGCCGAATTCAAGTCATGTCCTGACTACCGGATTTTCCACAAAGAATCTGGATATTAAGCTAGGTATGGTTTTCGGAACCACTGAATTGACCAATCCTGACAGCAATTTATACAGTACATACACAGATACGGCCCTGTGGATGAATGATATATCCACTGAGCAGGCCATATTTTTACAGGATAAGTGGAAAATAACTAAGTCGCTTTCGGCGATCCTTGGGATGCGATTTACGAACTTCAGTTTACATGATGATATTTATTTCGATCCGCGGCTTGGATTTAAATTTATGCCGCGTGACAATCTGGCACTGAAGTTGACTTGGGGCCGTTACCATCAATTCATTTCAATTGCCAACTCAGCCGATGAAAATCTGCGGTTTATCGATATCTGGCTGGTATTTCCTGAGGATCGTTCGGCACCCTCTTCCGACCACCTGATACTGGGAGCCGAGTTGTTTACTGACGATAATCTGTTGGTGCGAACGGAAGTTTATTATAAATCATTTGAAAACCTGATTACTCTGAAGCAGGGACAGATGTTTGCTGGAAGTGAAGATAACATATCTTTCGATACCTTTAATGAATTTTATGATACTGATGCTGAGTCATACGGCCTGGAAATTTTATTGAAGAAATCGCAGGGAAAAGTTCTGGGTTGGTTGGGTTACACTTATGCACGAACCCGATGGAAAACAGATTTACACGGTTGGTATGCGCCCAAATTCGATCGTACTCATACTATCAATCTTGTAGCTGATTGGCAATGGACTGATATTACCCATATTGGCACAACGATTTCTTTCTCCAGCGGCAATCCTTATACACCGATTCTTGGTCAGACCGAACAATGGGTTGACGATTACAATTATCATTGGGGAAATGAAAGCTTCCTGGTAGGTGAAAAGAATTCTGAGCGGTACCCGGCCTATTTTCGTTGGGATGTCAGTTTTACACGCCGCAAGGAGTTGAAACGCTGCACCCGTGAATTCTATATCCAGATCATTAATGTCACCAACCATCTGAATACTTTATTATACATCTATGATCAGGATTATTCAGCTGAATCAGATGAATCCGGAGGTGTTCGCCGGTTTGGAATCCCCATGTTTCCGATTTTACCAACGATCGGGGTACGTTTTGAATTTTAAATGCAGAATATTCCTGTTATCATGGCTTTGCGTGATAGCAGGTTGTGGCAACTGGGGCTGGGAAACAGTCGAATCAAATTATGAATCGGAACTGAATGTTTTAGCAGTTATAGTGGTTGATAGCAGTCTGGGAATTAATGATTCTTATGTGCTGGTGCACCGCACCCTGGGATTGAACGAGGCGATATATACCGAGGAAGTCGATGCGGTCTGGTACGGACCAGATTCGTTATTTGATTATTATATACGTTTTGATGAAATATGCAATTTTCATGTTGAGAACGCTTTGGTGTATCTGATTGATGGTGATGATACGATTCAATTCTTCAATAATCCCAATAGTTATGGACAAAAGGATAAATATCTCGATACGTTGAATTTGTTTCATCCGTTACCGAACCGGGAATATAATCTGCTGGTTCTGACACCAGATGGCAAGCAAGTGACTGGATCTGTTACCACACCGGCTGTT
>CAYPJE010000002.1:12707-144054 GCA_964410945.1 uncultured bacterium | reverse complement strand
GTGGTTCTTATATCTTTGTAAACGCTAAAAACAACACTTTTTGGCATTTATGCCCATTGTGAGGGGATATTACCTCGCGCCAGGGCTTAATGGTCTTTGCTGTAGCACTTTCAACTGCTGTGTCAGCTTTTTTACGCTTCTCATGACGGACTTGCTCATCAAATCGAAGACGGAGCAATTCCATTTTCATGGTTTCAACTTCCTGCGTTTCAGGTGCCGAAACTGCCATTAAAAGACGACTTATTGAATCAAGAGCCCGATAAGCATCATCACCAGAGAATGTCTCTTGGTGTGCCCATTTATTACGAATCCCCCGACATTCACCAGTTAGGCCTCTTTCAGCGGGTCCCAAGGTCTGCCTGAATATTTGATTCCAACTTTCCCACATAACTTTAAGCAACAACGACACGTCCCAATCTTCAGGTGTTTTATTAGCATTAATCGTATCACCTTCAACAAAGTATTGGTACCTGTTATCGACGTCGGAGCCAAAGATGTGTTCAAACTCCCGAATAATGAATGGAGCCAGTCCTAGTCTAAGAAGCTCAAGAGCCTTTCCAACTCGTTCGTAATTGCTTATTGCCATAATTAATCCTCAAATAAATCTGATTGAACAGGTGTTGTTTTCCTGATTTCTTCGGCTAGACGGATTAATTCCGGCCAGCTTTGTACTAATGTGTTGTATTGTAGAGCTTCCTGTGACCGATTCTTACGCTCCGCTAAGTGATATAGTCTATATGCCAGTTCACGAGCGATCTCAGCAACGCTGCCTAATTTGGCAATTACCTCTGCAGCTTCTGTTTCACCGATTTCTAGCAAGCGTATTAAGTGATGCACGATTTCCCACTCTGTTAATCGGCTATCAGTTAATGGATCCCAATTGGTAGCTAACTCACTTGGTGCGAGCAACCTTACTCTCCCCCTGCTTGAAGTTATTACTCCTGCATTTTTAAGTCCTTCAACACTGACTATTTTAGCTTTAGATAAAGTTTCTGCTATCCCAAATTCACCTTCACTAAAACCTAACTGCTCATACCATGCCAAAGCCCAGCGAGTCTCGTTGTCAAACTCGCCCTCTTGATCGGCTAAAGTTTCGTCCAATATCTGATTAATTAATATTAATGCATCACGTACTGTGACTTGATTGCCCGTAGAATCTAAAATTCTATTATACCTAGTATATATTGCCATCCCGGGACCAATTGCAGATTGAGCTAAATCCACAGGAGCTATATTGCTTGCTTGCAGGTTGGATATTGCTCTTGGTAATTCAACTTTTAATACATTTATAAATTCCCTACGAGTAGCTAGAGAAGTGTGCTTGTTTTGGCACCGACAAACAATAACAATACTGTTTGCAAGCGCATTTGTACCTGATCCAATAATACGGTTTTTTAGCTCAGTGCGTATCGGCCAAGTTCCGCTGATGGCAAATCCGGCACGAATTACGGCCTCTAGGAAAGTTTCCCAACCAGTACTTGATATGCCATCCTTTTTATTAGTCTCAGATTGTTTAAATGCATAATAGATAGTATCAGGAAAAACAGTATTAGACTGACTTGAAATTTGATTCATAGCCAGTGTCATACCTTCTAAAAAGAATGATTCTGCTTGCTTCCTGCTTTCATGTCTATATGGAGTTGCTATCAGTTCTTCATTTTTAGGTACAGTAACTGTGCTGAATAAATCAGGATATACATCTCTTAATGAAAGACGCATCCAAACGTAAAAGAAATCTGATAGATCTGCGTACCCAATATTATCATAGTAGGGTGGATCTGTCGATATAACTTTGTTTTTACTAAAGCTTTGCGTCTGTGCATCGTATTGATACGCAACACCATTACCCTCAGCAGGAACTGTATTGACAGCTTTCCAAGTCCAGTTAATCATTGACATCCAGTTTCCTGATGAGGAGCAAAATGGGTTCGCTTCTGCATAATCCCAAACCATAGGAATGGCATGTCGGCCAAAAGTATTGCGGATCTTCTCACCTGAATTATGCCAACTACAAATACTTGACCAGTAATCGGCGCATTTATCCACGCCAAATGCTAAATACACGCACACAGAATCAGCATACAATTGTACTTTGGTTTCATTTCCCGTCATGTTTGCTTTATTCTTATTAATGACCAAACCAGCATGTATAGAAATGTTTTCTCTAGCTTCACCCACAAGATCAGAAAAGGTATTCAATGCAAATAGCTGACGTTTAGTGAACAGATCTTTCCATTTATTTATACCATATTCTTGTACCCTAAACCCTAGTGCTTTAGGAGGAAGGTCAGAATTGGGTACATCAAGTGACTTTACCTTTACGGCAATAGATTCTATATCATCTGATGGTGAGAGGTAAATACGTTTATGGTTCCCTTCGACTACAACGGCTAATAATCTTTCTCCCATACGGCCTGCTTTTGCTTCTGACCTTAAGTATTCAAATGACATTGGTGCACCTGAAATCAAGCACAAAAAACTGCTCCCACTTGTACCGGCTTTTGTGCCACGCTTAGTGATTTCTAAATTTTTTGGAAGACCGATCTTGACATTGAAAGTATATGAACTATTAACAATAATTGGTTCAATATATGCCTCATTGCCTGATTTTGTTGACAAAACAAAATTTGATACAAGCGGCACATCCACATTACTAAAAGCAGGATTAGGGCTTTTTACCGTCCGAGCCCATAACCATGCAATTACCGTTAATTCACAGTTTTGATATGGTTCTAAGTCAGGTCGTTCTTTAATCATGTCAGTAGTGATTTTCACCTTTGGATACAAATGACCGATACGTTTCTCAGCTTCATCTCGCATCCACTGCCCATAATAGCGTACGTCATCTGCCAAGCCTTGTGATCTAATCCATTTCCGGCCCATTTTTTCTTCTTTAGTTTTTTGCTGCCACTCAGGGTTAACGGGATCACAACCTGCGAATTTCGGGGGTATCTCGATCATTGCTTTATTTAACATGACTGCCACTGGATTAAGATCGCTGGCATAGGCTTCCAATCCTAAACGTTGTGCCTCCAGTGGTAATGCACCTCCTCCAGCAAAAGGATCATGAAATGCTGGTAGATTATCGGGGTCAAATAATTCAGCAGCCTTGGGATAATCTTTGTTATCTTTGCATGCCCGTTCCCATGAACGTTTAATTTCTTTTCGAGCAGTGTTTATAACAGTTTCATTAGTTGTATTTTCCCACAGGACCAGGTCTTCAATTATCTTGAATAATCTTTTACGCTCCTTTTCCTGGTCTTTAGTAGTAGGAAACTCTTCAGGAACTGAAGATGGATCATCCACCATCTGTGAAAATATAACCGCTCTAGCAGCAGCTAATGGACGGCGGGCCCACCATAAATGCAATGTGCTGGGATGTCCATGACGAATAGATTTCTCGCGGGCTGAGGCAGTATTGATGGCATCTAAAGGGAGTGAAACTTCTATCAGCTTTTTACGTGTTTTTACTTCCATACTAATTCTTCCTATACAGTATCTTCTGGCTTGACAGCTTGTTTAAGCAGCTCTGAAAAACTGTAATTAATGCTGGTTACTCCAAATTCAGGTTTTTGTGTGAATGGCTCCCGGATATAGTGTACAGAGTGCTGATCACCATCGAATTCAACGATTACAAGAAAATATGAATCCGGTTTGTTAAGCGAATACAGAATTTCGTTCTTTGTTACCGTGATTGTACTGGCACCAGTTACCCGGCCTTTTACTTCAATAAAACGCACACGACCTGTTTGACGATTAATGCTTTCAATATCGTAACCTACTTTATCTGCTTCGCGATCTATCGGATCAAAACCAAGATTACGTTCGGTTTCCATTACGATACTACGGGCTTTTGCAGCGGATGTCTGCGTATCTACTATATGTTGAGGCACAGTTGCAGGTTTTCCCTGAATTTGTTGAAGAAGTCCAACGGGAACTACAACTAATCCACCTAAAACCACTGGGGGTTTAGCGGATATCTTCTCCTGCAAATCAAGCTCATCCATCCTTTTCTGCAGTCTTGCAGCTAATTCATCGGCACGCCGTTGAGCTTCTTGCGCATTTATTTTTGGATTGCTTTTACCTGATTTTTCCGAATACTTCAAATCCTGAGCACGATGATCCCAGTAGTTGATTTCCCTGGTCAGCCGTTCTTGCACGGCTGCTCTTGTTTTAGCAATCCATTCCAATCGTGGTCCCCGAACCTCATCAAGATGTTCATGCACCAGGGTTTCAATGGCATGTTGTAGTGCGGCATTTTCTAAATCCTTGTCAATCCACTCACAAGCTTTATTATTCATAATCTCGTTGGAATCAGGATCTTGAGTCTTTAGTGGACGATAGTCAAGGTAAGGAGCATAGTGAAGGTGGCTTTTTTTCCCTTCACTATCAATTTCTACATAAAGCATTCTACGGGATATATCCCGATGCTTTTGATCAGTAATACTCTGAGCATCCTGTATTGCATGCTCCAGATAAAACATTACTCGTGGCTGAGTGCTAAAATCAGATTCATCTACCAATATGGTTCCCCGTCTTAACAGATCTCGATGTCTCTCCAAAATAAGGTCCAATGATGAATCCAACAGTGGATGACCCGGGCTAACAAACGTTGCTGGAGGTTTTCCATCTTGATTGATCAGATCCTTTTCAAAGGTAATCCTTTCATAACGAGGGGAAATAGGTGCCCGGATACCAATTAATCGATCGCGATTCTTCACTACAGCCGGTACACGTGTAACCTGATAACGACGTTTTTCACGTTCCCGAGCAGAACCACCAAGGTGTCTAAAAGACTCCAGGAAAAATGATTCAATGTAATAGGGCTGAAGACGGCGGCTTTCGGCACGTTCCATCTCGATGCGAACACTACGAATCTTTTCAGTATCCAACACATCATTTACCAGTGATTCGTTCTCTATGAGTTGTCTGAGGTGCTCAGGATTAACAGCATCATCAATGACTTTATCAAGGCGTGCTTTGATTCTAGGATCTTCTCCCATCCTGATTGCATCGATTAATAATTGACGTAATGACTTACCCTCGAACTCAAGTTGACCAAGAACATCATATACCTGTCCATGGAGGGCTTCCCTTGAACGCTCCAGTTTCTCCAGTAATCTCTGGTATACATCCCCTTCTCTTGTCTCATTGGCCACAAGATTCCACAAGAAACAGACATTTTTCTGGCCGATGCGATGAATTCGTCCGAAACGTTGTTCCAATCGATTGGGATTCCATGGCAGGTCATAATTGATCATTAGGTGGGCACGTTGAAGATTTATACCTTCTCCCGCAGCATCAGTGGCCAGCAGTATTTTGACCTCTGGGTCTACTTTGAATGCTTCCTGTGCTTTAAGACGATCTTCGCGGCCCATGCCACCATGGATGATTACAATTGGTATTTCACTACCTAATAGCGTGGATATTCTTCTGTGCAGATAAAATAATGTATCTTTATGTTCAGTAAAAATGACAAGCTTTTGATCCGGGGACGAATTGAAAGATTCTGTTTGGGGTGATTGATACTCTTGGCGTTCATCTGCAATCTGGTTCTTAATCACACTCGGTGTGAAAATCTCTTCTATCAACTGTTTGAGCTCAACCCATTTTGTGTCTTCTCCAGATCTCAATACAGATTTTGCATGCCGCTCCAATTTGCCAAGTATTTTTATTTCCGCTCTAAGCTCATCGGCAGTTCGGGCAGCCGTGGCTTGATCTAAAACTTCATCCTCTGCTGCTGCAAGCTCCTCATCCGGCAAGTCTTCCAGGTAATCCCAATCTTCCACTTCAAAACTGGGATATGGAACCTCAGCCACTCCCCTTTTTAGAAGCTCTACCTCTTTGAGGCGGGAATCCAGTCTTTCCTTTCTTCTCGAAAGCGATTTATGAATTGCTTCTGGCGATGAAGCTAAGCGTCGTTGCAGTATTGTCAGAGCAAAACCAACTGTTCCTCTCCTTCTATCGTTCTGGACAGCCTCAGCACGATTGAATTCCTCGCGAACGTATTCTGTGACCAGTTTGTACAGTTTTGCTTCATCTTCTGACAGTCTGAATGGTACTGTCTTCGCGACCCGCTCTGGGAATAAAGGTCTACCGTCAAATTTGACCAGTTTTTCCTTGACCATCCTGCGCATTAAATCAGAAACATCAACACTGTGAACACCGTCCCTGAACTTTCCTTCAAATCGATCACTATCGATAAGGGACATGAATAGCTGGAAGTTTTCTTCGATACCGCTGTGTGGAGTAGCAGTCATTAATAGAAAATGACGGGTCATTCTTGACATGAGCTGACCCAGTTTATAACGCTTTGTATATTTGATTTCACCGCCAGTGAATGAGGCTGACATTTTATGCGCCTCATCAACAACAACCAGATCCCAACTGGTTTCAGGAACTGATAGCTTTAACTGTACATTTTCATCCCTTGATAATTTATCTAGCCGAGCAATAACCAGATTATATTCAAGAAACCAATTCCCAGTCCTGGCTGATTCCAGTTTGTCATTCGTCATGATCTCAAATGGAAGCTGGAACCTTTGAAATAACTCATCCTGCCATTGTTCTGCCAAGCTTCCTGGACAGATAACAATACATCGGTTTAAGTCGCCTCTTACAATAAGCTCGCGCATTAAGAGACCGGCCATGATAGTTTTACCTGAGCCAGGATCATCTGCCAACAGGAACCGAAGAGGTTGCCTTGGCAACATTGATTCATAGACAGCTGTTATCTGATGTGGGAGGGGATCAACCTGGCTGGTATGAACAGCCAGAACTGGATCAAAAAGGTGGGCCAACCTGATGCGGTGAGCCTCAGAAACCAGACGAAACAAATCACCATCCCCATTAAAACTCCAAGGTCGACTGGCGTCGATAATATCTAATTCAGACAGATCACTTCGGAACAATAATCTGCTATCTGTATTACCATCAGGATCTTCATAGACTAGCTTGAGAGTTTCAGTGCCAAACCATTCAGTACTTAAAACTCTAACTAAGGAATTAGGCAATATCCCCTTAACGCTTATGCCAGGTTTGATGTCCTCAAGTTTTATCATGGTAGATAGTCACATAACATTCTAATCAAGATATATTAAAACCATAGCGTTCGTTTACATACCGTATCCAGCTAGCCCATGTGGCAGATCCATTATCCACGACATATTGGACCCAATCCTGATGACTGAAGGCTGAAAATCCGGCCTTACCATTGAATATCTTTTTCCAACCCATAGCAAAATCTTTGATTCCAATACTATATTCCAAACTTGTTCTTAGTTTTTCATTTCGACTATCGTATGCTACACATGAAAAAACCAAATCGTATTCCCCGCAGTTAGCTAACGCTTCTGCTAGGGCCTGCTGACGGAATAATTGATATCCTGCAGTTGATGCTGGACACATTTTAAGCTTCATTCCATGAGTGGTTAGGTTTTTCTTCAGATAGTCCCAGTATTTCCTTTTAAACCTGCCGTCCTTAGCCCATGCAGTAGTCATTTGATAGCAGTTTTTAGTTAAATCAGTCTGAATAAGTGCAAAATCCTTACAAGCTGATGGATCAGGGATACCATACTCCGACTTCCTGCCAGAGCAAGAATAAAAACTGTGTTCGGTCAACTTATTTTCGATCAGTAATAAGCCCTTACCTGATTTTGTCGATACAGTTATGGCTAAATCGGGCGATGTCTGTCCACTTCCCCTTTGTCCTTTTGGTTCACCCAATAATGTGTGCGGATCAAGTGGTGGATCTAAGGCATATTCCAAGTCTATTCTATCTATAGAGATAATTGCTGATGAGATATTTTCAGTCAGGAATCCCAAGATCAATTCAGTGTCCTGTCTAAATGGGAAATACAGGTTGGCACACTGTATCCAAGAACTCTTAAGATTATGAGAGCCTGTATGTCGTTGCACACCCCATTTTTTTAAGTATCGATCTACAATTATTTTTACGTCTTCCGCACCATTTCTAAGTTCTGGATATAGACCTTCTTCCCATAAATGCTTTGGTAGAATCCACGGGCGTTGGTGACCATTTTGATAGCCGTGTCTTTTATCAGAAATATTGGATTTTCTCCAATGGGTCTGGTACTCATTCATATATATATCAAATTTGCTCATACACCTCCCTTAGTATGTCAATAATATTACACCTCATAATTTTCTTCTTAACGGACAGTCATGCTGAAGGAAAAGTATGTTTAGATTTGTATTTCTTAAAGCAGCTATAACATACAGGTTTGTCTATAGTGCTTTTGTGATCAGTACCGCATATATGGCAATACTTCTCCTCGTATTCAGGATTTTCATATTTCTTCCAGGATGAGAAACATTTGCTACAATATGGGTGCATTGGGTCAATCTTAATTTCAATCCCACATCGAATGCATTTTCCCTTCGATTCCGTATTATCAGTGCTTTTTGCTTTTGGTTTTCCTGTTTTTGAATCCTTTGGAGGTGCCTTCACATATGAGAAATCTTCGCTATTCTGCAAAATTGATGTGATGTCTTTATAAGCATCATCATAGACAATTCGATCATTCTCATCAGATGTATCTATTAAAAGCCCCATCTCTTTATTATGCTGTTGGGAAAATTCATATAGGTTCATAGATGCGATAATCATCTTGTTTTCATTTAAATAACATTTAGCGTGCAGATTCCTCGAAAAATATAGTCGGACATAACTCAAGCCCTCCAAGTAGCTCATTTCCTCAGGTGCTAATTCTTGTTTCCCAAATATTATTCTTACCTCAACCTTCTCTCGTTCCTTATCGTTCAAGAGCTCTTTGATATTATCAGATAGCTTAAGGTAAGGGCTAATGATGTACAACTTCTCGGTTGCATCACGAATTAATGTTTCTAGTTCAGCCGTAATACTTGAGGTTCTTAAATATTTAGCCATCTAGTCCTCCTTATCAATGTTCCCAATCAATTTAAAATCGATTTCATATTTCATAAAACTTACATGGGGTAATTCACCCAATGAATAATGCAGCTGCTTATCTTCCTTTCCTCCAATAATAAGTCCCTCAACTCTATCATTCGATTCCGCCAGATTAAGTCTTACCCAATTTATGTATCTCAGCACCTGGCCAACTGCTGCATCAGAGGTTCGACCCCGCTTCAATTCAATTACCAGCCATTTCGGATCTGTTTTATGCTTCGCCAAAAGATCAATGTCACCTGCGTCTGTGATACGCTCGAATCCATATCCCATAACATCGCCACCCTCTTCGACCAAATCCCAACACTTGCCTAAATCGGTGCTATACCAATTATCATAAATGAAATGATGGAGATACTTCTCAAGTCTAAACCTGATGTCAGAATCTTCATCCTGTTCAGCCTCAATTTCTTCTTCACCCTGGAGTATACCTTTTAAGACTGTCCACCATAGAGCGTCGAGAGTCCATAAATCTATCTGTAGCTCATCAGCAATTTTGAGCAACAGATCGTTTATAATGACATATCGTTGACCGACAGTATGGGCCTTATCAAATGTCGGCCAGATACCCAACTGCCGCATTGCTCCTTCAGAGGTGCCGTTCCAAACACCGTATTTGTCTGGGTAGCAAATTAGTAGTATGGGAGTCAAGATTGCTTTTCCAAGCTTGTGAACAACTGCTTTCCCACCAGGCAACAATTGGTCAATTCGCTGCTCCATTGGAATATCATTGTCAATCAGTGTGATAAGTGCATCCCGTAAAGCCGGCATATCAGCCGTTGTCTGTGGCCCCATGCGTTGCAGTCCAGACCAATGCTTATTATTCCGGAATATCAGGAATTCACGGAAATCGTCGGCTTGGATGTTGGGAATATTTGAGGAAGTGAATAATAGTTGGTATTTGGTTATGACTTCATCGCGGGCGGCAATGAAATCAGATAATTCATTGTTACTTGAGCGACCATTGAATACGTCCTTCAGACGTGAAATAGCAACTTCATACGACATCCCAATCTCCTAAATCCCTGAATCTCTAACAATAACTTCGGTAAGTTACGAAATTACTGTTTCAAGCTGAAAGCAAGATTCCTTAACTTGATGCAATTGATTTTGAGAGGATCGAGCGGGTAAATCTGAGTGCTCATTGATTTATGTACACCCCAAGCAGAATAGTTATTCATCCAACGGCTGCAGGAAATAAATACACATCTGATGTCTTGCGTCGGGTCAAATCTCTCAATCCAGGTGTAGAGATTGAGAAGCTGCCTTCAGCCCGACAATTACCGCCCCAATACCACGATCTGCACAAGCAATTATCCTATCTTAAGGAAACCATCCTACTCCGCGAACGATCCGGGCCATTTATTACAACCTTTGCCTCACCTGGTGATATCGTTGAGGAGATGAGCACGATAGTCTCGCTGGGTTGGCATTGCTGCTGTGATTGTGAATATTGTTACCTACAAGCCAGCACCCGCCAGAACCCTTGGCAGATCATTTATACTAATATTGAAAAGCTTGATCAAGAGTTTGCGGTGGAGCCGTGGGTACATCGAATTCTGTTGACCTTGCTTTCGGCCAAATCCCATATCGATCAGAAACCGCAGATGAAGGTCCCTGACGGATTTCATGTGGTGGCCAACAGGATTCGCAGGCAGATCCAGACCAGTAAATCAAACCGCATTACTGATGACAGAGCCGCATTACAATATCTGGATGGTAATCTGTTCAAGTTCCTGAACGAACTGAATCCGTACTCTACCTACAGATTGCTCCACGAATTCGCAGCTGAGGCATCCAAGATCGCAAAGAAATCCAGCTGTGATCCGCTGACTAATCTGGTTGAAGAAATCCGTAGGTCTGGTTATGGAATGGATTATAACTCTGTTCGCAGCACCTTCAGGATAATCAGCAGGGGCAGTCACAAGGTCCCTGGCAGAAGTTTAAATAAGCTTCAGGAAATCCTGGCAACTGATCCAGACGATTATAGCGATGGGCTATTCACCCATATCCAGCAAAACCTAAGTGAATACTATCAACAAAATTCCATCTACAAGCCCCGGCTCAATATTTCCGAATACTCTGATGCAGTAGCGATACAGCACATATCAAAGCACTTGGACCGGGTTATGGATATTGCCAGTAAGCACCCGGGGATAGAGGTAATACTGCCAACCAAGTCCACCAACCTGGATGAACTTCTGAACCACGACGGGGCGGGGCGAACCATCGTTACAGTGAATTTCAATACGGATTATTTCATTCAGACATTCGAACACGGAACAGCTAGTCTTGCTGACAGGTTTGCTGCGGCCCAGAAGATTCAGGCGGCCAGTGGCTTCCGATTGAACGTGTCCATCGAACCAATGTTCTTTTATCGGAATTATCTCACAGACTACAAACATCTCGTAGGCCAGATAATGAGCGAGATTGATCCCGGGAAGGTGGAGACTGTGATACTTGGATCTGCCCGGTTTGGAAAGACGCTCAAACGAATCCTCCTGAATATCCATCCTAAGACGGAAGTATTCCAGAAGAACCTACCGCTATATCCGATCAAGGGTGAAGATACCAAATGGCGTAACGCCGATGCGGACCGCAAGGCGGCCTATAAAGCAATGATTTGCGAATTCAGGAAGTACGGTGATTTTCATTTCTTCCTGGGCGCTGAAACTCCTGAGATGTGGGAAGCTGTTGGGTTAGATGCTAGGGCCCATTTAGATAATTTCGTCTACCAATATTTAAATCAATTGTGAGGGGGGAATCATGGAACCCAGAGTAGTAAACGTACCATCCACTAAAACAATCCTGAAGGAATCAAAAGGCTTTGTGAAAAAGGAGCTATCTGAGTATAAAGTTGATTTGATGGCTTTATGCGGTTTTGGGTGTCGGTATTGCAGCAGCAATGAGGGCAAATTCATGCTGACCAACTGGAATACAGGATTGAATTTCAAGCTACATGCTGAGAGGCAATTGGGTAAATCCCTTGCGTTAAAAGATTGCCCATCATTGACATTTGAATACTCAGATGTTATCTCAAAACTGGAAACAGACTTGCGAAGGCAATCGCAGGAGTTCGGGAAGGGAAAGGTGCTGATATTTTCTCAGCTAACGGACGGATTCAGCCCTAATTTGGTAAGTAATGGTACCACCAGACAAGCGCTCGATTTATTGATCGATATGACTTCCTTTAAAATACGTGTTTTAACTAAGAGTGCGATCGTTGGTGAACCTGAATGGATCAAGTATTTTCTTAAGCACAAAGATCGATTCACGGTAGGGCTATCAACAGGATCACTTGATGACAATTGGTCCAGAAAAATGGAGTTGGGGACATCACTACCAAGTAAAAGATTGCTGGCCCTCAAGAATCTACAGGAAGCTGGAGTTTCCACATATGGGATGCTCTGTCCAGTGTTTCCAGACATGGTAATGGACAATAGAGTTGCTGAGTTAATCGAGCAAATTAATCCCGATGCGGTAGAGTACGTGTGGGCGGAACCATATAATGATCGGGATAATTGGGCGTTGGTACAGAAAAGCTATGAAGAAGATAGCAAATACTATAATTGGTTTGAAGATGTTTACTTGAACAAAAACAAAGCTACGTGGAGTCAGTATACCACTGATTTATACAATCAACTGGCTTCACATGCCAATGAAAATGGGTGGATTGGCAAGCTGAAGTATCTACTTTATGAAGCAGATCTTACGGATGAGGATGCCAATAAACTGGTTGATGCACCAGGCATTTTATTCCAAAGTATTGATAACAAAACAGGCATCAGCAAACATCCCGTTATCGCTGCCAGGCATTTGGGAATTGACAAGGCGGATTCAGATGAAATTGAGCGGCTTAAACGCAATGTAACAAAGGCGATCAGAGCAACACAGAAAGCCTGGTTGGAGACTGGTCAACAGCTACTCGCCCTTCATAGTAAAATGGATTCCCTGGCTGCTGGTATTAAGAGAAAGGTGCTCTGGCAGCGATATTTCAAGGTCAATTCATTCGATGAGTATTGCACTGAGGTTTTACATCTTTCACGTGAGGCTGTCTACCAAATGACCTTCGCAGTGAAGTGGATTAAAACAACCCGGCCACAACTTCTTGAAAGTAGTGGTGCAAGAATCCCCCACTACACCAATTTCAGAGTACTGAAGCCGCATTATACTGAAATTGAGTCTGATCCGGATAAGTATTCCGATTTGATCGAGGTGTCCTACTCAGGATCACGAACTGAGCTAATCGAAAAGCGGAATGAATTCTTTCCACCTAAGGTTGAAGACGCAAGCTTCATGGAAGTGTTTGATATGCAGGGGGCAATAGAGGAATTCAAAAAGACCATTGAAGCCCAAATCGACCAAGACAAACGCGACCAATTTATTGCAAAGATGGAAGATCTGGAAAATCTGCTGCTGGAATAGGGTAAGTTTTGTCAACCCGGTTGACAAAAAACACAGTCACCAGGCAAAATAGATTGAGGAATAATTAGCAATGACCAGAACAGTTCCCAAAGTCATCTTACACTCAAGAGTTGGCAAAGCATTGAACCCTCAGAAAAATATTGGTGTTAATGATTTCCCATTTACTCTGAATACTGTTATCGGCTGTTTATTTAATTGTCGTTACTGCTATCTCCAAAATGCTCCTTTCAAGTTCCACACGGAATTTGGTAAAGAGATCAAGATCAAAACGTGGATTTCCGATAAGCTTGACAAGGAACTAACGAAATACATTGACCTACCTCAGCACCTGAAGCGCGTACAGGTAAACCAGGCTTCTGAAGGCTATCTACCACAAGCGATCAATAAAGTTGAGAAAGACCTCAATCGCGATCTTATGAAAGAAGTGCTTGATGTATTTCGTAAACATTGGGATAATGGTAATAAATGGATGGTCCACTTGATGACAAAAAGTCATCTCATCATAAATCATATTGATGCCCTGACAAATATGAAAGACCAGGTTCAGGTTGAAGTGACCATAACGACTCTGGACGAAAACAGAGCAAGAATATTAGAAGGTACTGCCCCAAGTGTGAAGAAGAGATTGGACTTAATACGCCAACTATCTGACAGGGGCATATTTGTACGTGTAATGTGTATGCCGTTTATCGGCGGTAAAGATGATGCCCTACAAGTGCGTGATAAATGCTTTGATTTTGGAGCCCGCGCGTTCAAACACAAAAGTATGAATTATTGGGATGAGAATGAAATCCTTATGGGAAACCTAGTAAACGCGGAAACCGATTTGACACAATCTATGAAGATTTATATGTAAAAAGCGGTGAACCTAAATTGGATTACAGCGGGAAAGCAAAAACGATATCGGTGTCGATGCCCGATAAGAAATGGAAAACCTTCGCAGAAAGAGAAATGGTTGTAGTTGATTCCGGATATACAGATTGTAATAGCGTTGACTGGAAGTATATTGTGTAAATGAAAAAGGACAACCAGTGCTGTCCTAATTCAATTGCGATTGCTGCTAAACTAGGTTTTTAATTATAGCCTACCGTACCCACGAAACTTGACCTAAAGCTAGTAATAACAAGTACTATTCCGCATCGATCGGGTTATTAAATTCTAAACTACCAATAGCGGGCCTAGAAAAAGGGCAGCCAAATCGACTACCACTGTCCTTACTACTTTTTACTTACCAATTTCAAAATTTCCGGGTCTTGGTGAAGTATCCAGCAATAGTCTTCTACAAATATACCCCTAACTGATTTTCTGATCAATTCGTTAACACCCATTCCGTCTTCAGGGGGATCGTGGTTAATACGCATAACTGGATCGAAAGGGTTGGGGTAATCAACAAACAACATCTTCAGCATCATTTGAATCTGATACCGGATCTTGAGGACTGGATTTTGGGATAATAACAATAATGAATCCAATTATCGCTACAACAATTCCTATTGGAATCAATTTCTGCGAGTGAATAACATCATCTATATGGGATGAGTAACCTCCATACATTAAACCGGCCTTGTAGATTGTACTATGGGCTTCGACAAGCCACGCTTGATAAACGGAGTATACAACACCGCCAAGCATAATAATACAACCAATAAACCTTCTCATAATTGACCTCCAAGCAGTAATACTTGATTTAAGTTGTGGGTAGTTTAACGGCTACGAGTAATCTTCGACTTATTAATCGCGTCCATTAAAAGATCTATGTGTGCAGTATGGATGAAATTCAGTGTCACCAGTATTGATTTGTCTTCAAACAATCTGTCAAGCAGAAATTGGTGACTCACAACCTGTCTTTTAGCCGGTGTTAAATAAACAGATACAAATATCGTATTAAACGTATATCCGTCAATGGCCCTTTCCCTGCGCGTGACGTCATAGGGCATGCCAAGAGATTCGATTGTAGCTATGTACGAATCAAATTCATATGCCTGTAAGTCATCATATGAAATACCATCCGATGCAGAAAATTCTGTTGAAGTAACATTTAATAAAGCCATTCCGCTCACATGTTCGATGTTAAATAATTCATTTGCCTCACCGGTTACTTTCTCTCCTGTCGTCGCTTCTATGGCTTCTTTAACATCCTCTCCCCAAACTTCGTTTGCCAGATCTGTTATATCGCTTGTTATTTCAAACCCATCTGGTATATCAATGGTCCATGTATAACTATTGCTCAATTTTATTTCGACTGACTGAGCATTGGCAGATATGCCTGTAATGAAAACAACTGCGATAAAAGCAAAATGTCTTACATTCTTCCAGTTCATGATTTCCTCCAGCAAATCCATTAATATTGTTGATTCAAGTTAACGGTAACCTGGTCCATCCGAATGTATAGGAACTTGCTGGTAAGGTGACGGTGCAATACATGATTTAATCTTACCGCCTATCCACCAGAGGAGTGCTATTATCAAAATAAACCTGATTAAGTTCATACCTCCACTGTCATCACTCATATTAAACCTCCAATAGTTATTGACCGGAAAATAACAGAGGGAGAGCCGGGAATCAGACGTGTGTATATAATAATCCCCCCTGAGAAACTTAGGTGTTTGCGCGAACAAGCACCTCCGAGACATCCATAAGGACAAATCAGGGGGGAATTTCTTCCCACCTAAGTCCATCCATTTACGGATGTCTGAGGGTGTTGTGACATACCACATTGCAGGTACTTGTTCGCGCGTATCAAAGGTAAGTCTGATGCAGTCTACCATTCAAGATGTATAAAAGCGATAGGGTATAGATTAAAACCAATCCGTTGGGTCCCTCTCATCTGGTTCATTTTCTGGGCGAAGCGTGTCAGGTGCATCAGACAAATACCCTGTTCGATCGTATAAGCAAAGGCTATCTCTGGTCCCACCGGGTGGAATGGATTCTTTATCCTTACCACCGAATAGCAACCAGCGAAAGACCGCGTAAAGCAATCCCCAGGCAAGTAATAGTTGAATTATCCACATAGGCCGATCTCCACGGTTAATGTTTTCATTTGAGTTTTAATATTTGGTTAAAATTGCTGTAGTTAACTGTTTATACTCGATTTGTGCACCTATTACAAAATGAATCTGCTCGGCATTACGGAGACGAACACAGTACTTTTTTCTAACAAGAGTTATATTTATACACTTGTAACAAGTTATAAGTCTTGTTAAGTTTACACAGGAATTGACCATAACAACCAGGAGGATTTAAATGGCCAAAGTAATTCGTGTTGATGATGATGTCTATGAGGGACTAAAGAAAATAGCGGATCCATTCGAAGATACACCTAATACTGTTATTCGAAAACTATTACATAAAGCAAACCTTATTGCTCATGTATCAAAACCCTTAAAACCACATCTTTCCACCAGTAAAAAGAAATTGACACCTCAACCGATTTATGAAAAATTCTTGCTATATACTTTACACCATGATTTCAATGGAACAGCATTAAAAGCAGAGGTAACTCAAAAAACAATATCACATCTTAAAGATCGTAATATACTTGGTGATGATGACTTTGAAATTGTGAGCACAGGTGAAACTAAAGCAGCAAATACAATCGCATGGTCTAGAAATAGATTAAAGGACAGCGGGTATATCAAGTCAGATTCTATAAGAGGTGTTTGGGAATTAACACCCGAAGGACACTCCAAAGCAGGCTTAATAAACATTGATGATATCACAAATTAAAATTGCGACCACCCGACCAATTAAATATGGCATCAGGATTAACATCGGTAATAACCTAAAAATTCATTCCTTTTGCAGTAATCCAGAATCCAAGCTGATATCAGGTATGAAATAATATGTAAATTGCGATCTTATGCCACGCAAACTTAAAGTACATTCTCAAGACCAGGAGATCAGGTCGAAATTTGCAGCGATTTACTGCAGAGTCTCTACTGCAGAACAAGGTCAAAGCGGTCTTTCCCTGAAAGATCAAGAGGAGCGTTGCCGGGGATTATGTGTAGCAAAAGGCTGGGACGTCTACAACGTATATGTTGATATCGCATCTGCTGGCAGCCTGGATCGTGCTGAATTCACCCGGCTGGTTCTAGATGCAGAGGCAGGAAAATTTAATGTAGTGGTAGCATTAAGATTGGATCGCATTTCCAGGGTTCCGCGTGATTTTTATAATGTCGTACACGACTTTAATAAACAGAATATTGAGTTTACTACAGTCGATAATGACATTGATACTACAACACCACAAGGACGAATGTTGCTGGGAGTGTTGCTACAGTTTGCTGCTTTCGAAAGAGAAATGGGGGCTGAGAGAACTAGAGCAGCCATGCGGAAACGTGCAGCGAAGGGACTGCCCCCCGGCGGCGTTCCTCCACTGGGATATAATAGAGTAGATGGAAAATTTGTAATAGCTCCTGAGGAAGCACAAATCGTACGTCAGATCTTTAACTCATATGTAAATGGAGTACCTCCTGCTGAAATCGCACGAGAATTAAATCGCGCCGGTTATAGAACAAAATTACATACAGATCAAAACGGGAAAACTTCAGGTGGTAGAAAGTTTACCAGAAACATAATAACTAAGACTATTACCAATCCCATATATACCGGGGTAATATATTTTAGTGGAGAGAATTTCCCGGGACTTCATGAGCCCATTATTTCTAAAAGCATATTCAGCAGTGCCCAGGCAACGGTTAAGTCAAATGCCGAACGTCGCAATCTTGGTAATCCAGTTACCAATCAAATGTTATTAAACGGATTAATCAAGTGTTCCTTTTGCGGTTCATATATGACAACCAAATCTGGGACAGGACAACACGGTCAAAAGTACTACTATTACGTTTGTTCAAAGAGTATTCACGAAGGTGCCAAGGCCTGTGTCTCAAGACAAGTAAAGCGGGAAGATATCGAAGCATTTATTGTATCACTAATACGGCAAATTGCGAATGATCCAGATTATCTAGATGCAGTGATTAATTCCATAGAGAACACATCAACTAAGGATAACAAGCGAATAGAGAATGAGATCAATGCTCTCGGAAGGAAAATTCTATCGCTTGAAGCAAAACAACAAAATATCGCAAAGGCGGTCTCCGAACACGGTTTAGAAGATATCAGCGGCCTAACCATGGAGCTCAAAGACCTCCAAGATCAGATCAATTCCAATATCGAACACCAACAGAAACTTATAGAAGAAAGTAAGCAAGCGAATAAAATAAATATCAGACCAGAAGAGATAACTGAATTGTACCAAGAATTCGATAAGATTTGGGATTTGCTGGATAAACCCGATCAAAGGTCACTTATTAACCTATTGATTGGTCAAATTGATGTCCAACTCAAAAAGAATGCAAAAACAGGGGAACTCACCGTCCATCTAAACACGGGAATTCCCCTGAATTTGTTAACCGAACAGAAGATAGGTTCGTCTTTATGCTCGGTGTCGCTCCGGAGGAGGGACTCGAACCCCCAGCCTAGTGGTTAACAGCCACCCGCTCTACCATTGAGCTACTCCGGAATATTTTAGCCATATCCATGGCCCTTCTTCAAAAAAGCGGGGCGAATTTAGGAATAAAACCCGGCCCTTGAAAGGACTACATTTCCTTTTCAGCCGTTAATCTCTTCCCTTTTACAAACATGCCGCTCTGTTGCTGATCTTCCGTGATTAAAACAACACCCGTCTCATCGTGTGGTGCACCATAAACAGCATGGATCGATTTCAATCCACCCATCCATTTCCGGCGGTCACAGAGGTATACCAGGTCACCTTCAAAAGCCCGCATATCCTCCATCTCCTGTTTGGAGAAGCTGATCGTATTGGCTTCGCCCGGAACAAGCTTCCATTCCACTTCCACGATTTTACCGGGCCGGTCATTAAGTTTGCTGCCCTTGAAACGCTCACGGGCAAAATCCAATGACCATGACGTCAGCCCGGTGGTGTGGAATACTTCGTCATAGTACACAAAATAATCGACCACCAGCGGAATTGTCAACACGATCAGGATAGCCGCAGTCATCAGCAGGCCCAGGCTGCCGATATTCAACATTACCAACATGAATAAAACCACATCAACTGCTATCAGGCCATACATCAGTGTATTCGACCCGTTTCCTGATTTCAATTTCGCTGTAATTGATTTCTGGATTCCGGTGGTAAAGGTCACCAGAACGCCCACACCAAAACAGACCACGGTATTGTACAGAGCCCGGATATAGGAATAGGGATGATCCGGATCCATCTGGATCCCATGATCAAAGGGGGCAATTAATATTCCGGGGTAACGGCTTCCAAGGATCATCAGGGCCACCCCGCCAACAAAGGTGGATATCACCGCCGCCGGTGTGAATTTCTTCCAGAACACACCCAGGAATATGGCCACCACCAGTGGCGGAGTCAGGGTGGAATGGAAGAATCCATGGGCTTCGTAAACAGTTGGGAAATTTTTGAAGGCCAGCACAGCCAGCACCCCCAGCGAAGTAATCCCGATCGAAGCCCAGCGGGCGGCAGCCAACTCTTCTTTATCCTTCTGTTTATCGGTCTTGGTTGCTTTCTTCAGAAATTGTTTCGTCGGCCGGTAAACATCATTGATGAAAATGGCCGCCGTAGCATTGATCAGGGTGTCGACGGTTGACATCAGCGCCGCCGTCAGCGCCGCCATAATAAAACCAAAAACACCCGGCAGGGCTACAATACTGGCCACGACCACAAATATCTGGTCAGGTGATGTGTTTGGCGGTACCACAGAAGGATCGGCCACTGAAATGGCTTTCCCCAGCCAGCCGGCATTCCCGACCACTACAGCCGAAATCGGCAGCATGAACAGAATATTGAAAGCCGCGGCCTTCCGTCCTTCATGAACACTGCGGGTGGCCATGAAACGCATGATCAAGCCCTGGTTCATAAACAGGAAACCAATCGATCCGGCGACCCCATCCTGCCAGAATATCCCGACAAAATTAAAACTGGAGGGGTCGTTAAAATGGGCCAGCGGCAGTTTCCATTCCAATGGCAGCAATTTCCAGAACAGGCCGAAACCACCGATATAGTCAACCCCCAGTGCAAACAGGAACATACCGGCAAAAATCAGGATAAAGCCCTGGAGCAGGTCGGTGAAAATAACTGCTGTCTGTCCACCAAAAGTGATATAGATACCGGTAATAATCGCTATAACGATCACCGCCCGCATCAAAGTCACATCCAATGACATTCCCAGAATATTGAATGCTTCCGGCAGCATGGGGATAACAGCCTTACCCAGTGTCAGGAACCCGATCCCGATATACCCGACCATGTAGAGCATCAGCAGCAGGGTTGCCAGGAAGCGGGCCGAGGGACTGAAGCGCTTTTCGAAATATTCCGGGATCGAACGCACCTTGGAATAAACAATGATCGGCAGCCAGCCGAACATGAAGAAGGGTACGAAGAACCAGTCATTGATATAGGTCATCGTGGAAGAAAACCCATGCTCAAAAGCCTTGGCCGAGTACTTGACAAAGCTGTGGCTGCCCACGCCGGTGGCCACGATTGACATGGCAATCAGCCACCATGAGAAGCGCCGTCCGCCAAAAAAGAAATCAGCCGTATTGCGGGTATAGCGACCAAAATAACTGCCAAATAACATGATCGCCAGGAAATAAAAGACCATGACGATCCAGTCGGTTGATGTTCCGATATTATGAAATGTTTCCATAGCTCACCAATTCAATGCTGCGTAAGTGAAAAAGGCATGCATGGCAACGAACCAGAAGAACCCGAAATACAGTACCCGGTTCCAGAACCGGTGGGTCTTGCGCTGCAGGTTAATTGCCCCGCTCTTACGGATGATGATCATCCCCAGAAAAAAAAACAGCCCCCCCGCCAGATACAAATACAGATACGGGAGCCATGTGTGTTGAAATGTCAGCATTCTATTACCTGATTTTTACTTCATGAGAGATTACAAATATCTGTTCCAAACAACAACCGTAAATGACGATTAATTCAGTAGTTTGTCGAATTCCGGTTTCAAAAGATCGTAGGTATCCAGGAGTCCCTGAACCATTACTTTGGTCTGGCCGATAACCGGCATCACATTGGTATCGCCGATCCAGCGCGGCACAATATGAAAATGAATATGTTCCTCGATCCCGGCCCCGGCTGCGGCACCGATATTGGCGCCAAAATTGAATCCCTGGGCGTTCATGGTATTTTCAATAATCACCATGGATTTATCCACCAGATACATCATTTCCAGATGCGTGGTCTGGTCTAGATCATGGATATTGTTGCTGTGCTGATATGGCACAACCAGCAGGTGACCATTGTTGTAGGGATACAGATTCATAATTACAAAACATTGTTTTCCGCGATATAAAATAAGATTATCGCGATCGGTGTTCTTCTGCGGTTTATCGCAGAAAATACAACCGTCTTCTTTGGGCGCCCGGATATAATCCATACGCCAGGGCGCCCAGAGTCTTTTCGTGTCAGGCACGTTTATTCTTCTTCGTCTTCCTTCTTGGAAGCTGCAATCACCTTGCGTTCAATGTCCTTTGGCATTTCCTCATAGTGGCTGAAATCCTCGGAATGGATTCCCCGTCCACCGGTAAGGGAGCGAATCGTAGTAGAATAATGGTACAACTCTGCCTGGGGCACCTGGGCCTTGATAATCTGGAATCCACCGTCGGAATCCATACCCAGAATCTTCCCGCGCCGACCGGAAATATCACCCATCACATCACCCATGAAATCTTCCGGCACCTTGACCTCAATTACCATTATCGGTTCCAGCAAACAGGGCTTGGCTTCCATGAAAGCCTCACGGAAGGCATGCTTACCTGCGATCTGGAAGGCAATATCCTTCGAATCCACCGGGTGCTGCTTACCATCGTAAAAATCGACCAGCACATCGACCACACGGCAACCGGCCACTACACCATCATCCAGGGTGGCTCGCACACCTTTCTCAACCGATGGTACAAAAACACGGTCAACATTCTGGCCAACCAGCGAATCCTTAAATTCGAAGCCTTCGCCACGAGGCCTGGCCTCGATCCTCATCCAGACTTCGGCAAATTGTCCGGCACCACCGGATTGTTTTTTGTGGCGGTATTTCGAGGCGCCTTTACCCTTGATCGTTTCACGGTAGGGAATCTTTGGTTCCATGGAAACGATTTCCACGTTGAAGCGGTTTTGCAGGCGATTCGCAATGACCGTCAGATGCAATTCGCCCTGTCCGGAAATGATGGTCTGCTTTATCTCAGGGTCGACCCGGTACACAAAAGTCGGATCCTCTTCATGCAGGGTGGATAAACCGACAGCGATCTTTTCTTCATCACCCTTGGCTTTGGGCCGGATAGCGGAATGGATATTCGGTTTGGGATATTCCACCGGATCAATTTTTACGCCGCCTTTTCCGCCGCACAGCGTATCGCCGGTATGGGTATTTTTCAATTTCACCACGGCACCAATATCACCGGCGTGCAGTTGATTGATGGTTGTCCGGTTTTTACCGTTCATAACAAAGATCTGTCCGAAGCGTTCCGATCCACTCTGAACCGTGTTGGTCAGGTCGCCACCGGTTTTCAACGTACCGGCATAGGTGCGGAAAAACGATAATTCACCCACATGGGCTTCGCTGATTGTTTTGAATACACTTACGATAGGTTCGGCATCGGTTAATTTAACCTCCACCTCTTTATCGGTTTTGGCATCAATGGCTTTAATGCTGCCCCGGTCTTCCGGCGATGAACCGTATTTACCAATGAATTCCATAATCCGGGCTACACCAACATTTGCCGTCGCCGCTGAGCAAAACAGTGGATAGAATGCCTCATTCTGAATCGCAGCATGGATTCCGTCGCGCATCTCTTCTTCGCTCAAGCCGCCTTGTTCAAAAAATTTCTCCAGCAGCGAATCGTCCGATTCGGCCACATATTCGATCAAGGCCTCATGGAGCTCATCTGCTTTATCACTCCATTCACCTTGAGGATCAGATTCATCAAACTGGCCACTGCCATCGGTTTTATAGGTCAATACTTTCTTCCGGAGTACATCCAGAATCTGATTGAAGGCCGGTCCGGGATTGATAGGAATCTGCAGTGGGAAAACATTATTGCCAAAGCGTGCTTTTGCCTTGGCGACAACACCATCGAAATCGGTGTGCTCTTTATCCAGGCCATTTACTACCAGCACTTTACTTAAACCAAATTTGTTGGCGTAATTCCAGACCTGCTCGGTCCCGACTTCCACCCCCTGATTGGCATGGATAACAATCATGGCAGAATCCACAGCACTCATGGCTGCCAGCGCTTCACCAATAAAATCGGCATAACCGGGAGTATCAATAATATTAAATTTCTTACCCTGCCATTCCACATTCAGTAATGAGGCATGAATGGAAATCTGGCGTTCATGCTCATCTTCATGATAGTCCGATGCGGTACTGCCATTGGCAATTGTACCTAACCGGTTAATTACTCCGCCACAGGCCAGCATTGCTTCACAAAGCATTGTTTTACCACTGGCTCCGTGGCCAACAACAGCCAGGTTACGGATATCGGCAGATTGGTATTCGTTCATATAAACATCCTTTTCTAACTAATTGGTTCATCCCAGGATAATACAGGATTTAATAACAAAATTCTACTTGTCAAAACGGGCAGGATAGTAACCGTTTCACCATTTTGAATCAAGTCTTTTCGTGGCCTTCGCCCTTAACCAGGGGCAGATTGACTTCCTCGATATATGCCCGGAGGGTTGGAACCATATAAACCGAGGATAAATCCATTTCCCCGAAGGCACTGGCCAGCACCCTCAGTTTCTGCTCAATCGGCCGATGCTTATTGAGCACTATGCATGCTTCGTCCTTTACCAGACAACTTCCTCCGTTAAAATTGCCTTTATCTTCCACCAGGCGCAGCCCCATGCGTTCGGTCAATTCTTCAAACTGTCGAAAGATCTGCTCCGGTTTCATTCCGTACTTCCATCACAATAAATCCCTGCGTTCCTTATTTTCCAGTAACTCAACCAGATCTTTAACCTGCTCAACTTTATTTCTAGGAATAACCAGTGTGGCATCATCAGTATTTACCACCACCAAATCATCGGCACCAACAACGGCTGTAAATCGTCCGTTGGATTTAATAAAATTATTTTGCCCGTCAACAATTACTCCATCGCCACTGATAACATTTTTTTCCTTTGACTTAGGCGACATTTCATAGACCGAGCTCCATGAACCAACATCATTCCATTCAAAATCGGCTTTGATGACATAAATCTTTTTGGATTTCTCCATCAGGCCGTAATCGATGGATTCTGACAATAACTCCTCCCAGATATCGGTAATAGAAGCACTGGCATCCTGTTTCAGCCGATCACGTATCCTTTCCAGATTATGAGCCAGATCGGGCATATACTGATTCAATTCGTCTAAAAAGGTTTTTGTCTCCCAGACAAACATCCCGCTGTTCCACAGGAAATCACCACTATCGATAAATTTTTGGGCCAGACTGCGTGGTGGTTTCTCAGCAAATGTTTTTACCCGGTAGGCATCCAGATGATCTTCATCGCTTTTCCGGTCGTATTGAATGTACCCATATCCAGTGGCCGGGAAAGAGGGTGTAATACCGATCGTCACCAGTGAATGACGCTTGCGGGACAGGTGCGCCGCCGTATTCAGTGCTTTCTCAAACTGATGGTGCCCCACTACCAGATGATCGGCAGGAAAGACCCCCATTACGCAATTTTCATTAGCCATGCATATCTTCAGGGCTGCCAGTCCGATACAGGGGGCCGTATTTTTCCCGGACGGCTCAACAATAATATTTTCCGGTTCAACATGTTTGATTTCGGCTCTGATCGTATCGGCCAGATCGGCGCCGGTAACAATATATATGCCCTTAACGGCGGAAATCTTGCGCAAGCGGTCGACCGTCATCTGCAGCATTGTCGTATCACCGACAATGTTCAGCATTTGCTTTGGACGCACATTACGGCTCAAGGGCCAGAATCTGGTTCCCCGGCCACCGGCCATGATAACACAATACATTACTGCTCCTCCCTGAAATCTATGGGAGTCAATTCCTTGACCCAATTGGCACGCACTTCAATTGTATCGGGATATAAATAAAACCACTCAGCGGGGATATAAGGCACGGCCTGGCCATAATCAAAACGCTGATTTTCATTTGCATCGTGAAACATCATCAAACTATAAAATCCTTCCGGAATATTATCCTGGCTAAATACCAAGTCCGAATTTACTAAATATATCAACTCCCGGGCTGTATTTTCCGTCCCCTTAAGCCGTATCGCAATTGGTGTCCGAATGGAATTAAAGGATCCTGCCAAGCCACCAAACCCAACTGGTCTGGAAATTTTAAATGGCAGCGTGATCAATGAATCGGCGAATCGGCTGCCGTCGACAGCCCTGATACTGTCACGCTGTAATTCCAGCCGATACTCACCCTGCTCCTGCCATGGCTCCAGCGGTGTTATCTCCAGTCCTGTGAAGTTCGAGTGACTAACCGTAACTGCCTGCTCCAGACTGTCGAATAATAGAAGCCTGACCGCACCGGCATAAACTGAATCAACCAGTGGTTTATTAAGGATAATCTTCAGTACCGGTGATTCGATTTGATGAACAAAATTCTTCTCGGGCCACAGCACTTCCAGATAAGTGGAGTCGTAATCAGCCGGTATTTTCATTTCCAGGGTAGCTGTATCCAGCAACTGTTCGTAGATATCATTTACAGAAAACATTTCGATTGCCAGTTTACCGGCCGGCAGCGAGTCAGGTGCTATTACCAGCACGGCTGTGCTGTCCAGTGGATCCAGTATAAGGTCAGCTGGTACCCCGGATACAATCGTATCAAGAAGACCAACTGCAAACCGATCCGGTTCACTGATTAATAGATTATTGAAGTACAGCCGCCCCCAGCTGGGCCCTATCCATTCACCGCGCAGTAATTTCAGCTCCTGGGGCTCTCTCCAGACGGGAATATCAATCCCGGTTACCAGACTGTCCTGACGCAAGTCAACCAGCATTTCCCGATATACTCCATAGCTGAAACGCGCTTGATCCAGACCTAATCCAGCACCGGACTGTTCAATGGCCAGTATACCATATTCGGCCGGCCTGAGATAATTGAATTCAAAGCTGCCATCATCAGAGGCATCGATGCGAAAATGGGGTTTGCGGGTAAAAAAAGAATCCCGTTCGACCAGGCCTAAATCCCAGAGATGAACTGCCATGGGACCGGTATTAAAAAACAGCTCGCCGGATATGCTGCCCTGTTCGATTCGATCTCCCGTACTGTACGCCAGCTGAACTGTCACGGCCAATGGTACCCCATGCTCATCCTTCAATTCCCGGCTTACCGTTAAAATATAGGTCTGGTTTTCGATCAGCGAATCCGGAAGGGTTACTATAACCTCATCATCTTCGTAGTCCAGCTGTATATCCTCATCGGTCAATGGAGAAAGATGGAAAGCGGTTGTAATTGTCTTCTCGTCGATATATTCCGAAAATACAAGTCTGATTTCCAGACCACCGGCAATCTGAAGTGTTTCTGTTGGCGGCGTGACCGACAATAGTTGGGGGGGGGTTTCATCCTTGGGGCCGCCCGATGGCGGTGCTACAGCGGCGCAATTCCACACCTGGCCTGCAACCAACAGCAGTAATACAGTGCCCACAACCAGTTGATATTGAATATTAGTTTTCATTTCTGATGATCTTCCCTTCCAGGGAAACAGGAATTTCCTGAAAATATTGCATTTCTTCCAAGCTAACTCTGACCGTAATACACCAGACGCGCACTCCAGCCTGATGAGCCTCGTAAAGGGCATCCGCAAATACCGGATCCCGATCTGCCATTGGTTTAAACGATTGCGCATCGGGGCGCTGGCAGACAAACAGAATCCCGGCCCCAAGACCGGATTGTGCCAATTCAGCCAGATGCCGGGCATGACGCGCACCTCGTTCGGTTACCGCATCGGGGAATTGTGCAATCCCATTTTCAACATACGTGACAGATTTTACTTCCAAATAAAATGGTGTGGTGTCCGGCCCGGTCAACAGAAAATCAAAGCGGTGCCGGTCTACTGTTACCTCAGCCCTTTCATATTTATAACCTGACAGAATTGGCAACCGGTTATTAGTTAGCTCATGTCCCACAAACTGGTTCGGCAGAGCTGATACCAGCGATACCAGCACCCCTTCCTTTTCCACCATTACGGTGGTATATCGGGTCTTTCTATTTATTCCATCAGGAACCGGTCTAACATAGACCACCGCACCCGGCACCAGTAATTCCTTCAGGCGCCCCGGATCGGGTAAATGGCTTTCAACTTTTCTCCCTTTAACCTCAACAATGGTCAAAAAGCGGTTAGGGCGGGAGATGAAACTCCCGCAAAGTAATGGTCCGTCAATTTTCACAATCGGAAATTACCGGTATAGCAAGCCGGCAGGAAACTCAATCGGCTTTCGCCGGTGTCATCATTTTCCACAGACTGGCCCACTCACTGCGGCTTAAAAAACCTGACGTTAACAGTACCAGCGGATATAGGATGGAAATCATTCCGTCACGCAGCCAGCTCCCGTGAAAGAAAAAGTATGCTAGGCCGGTAATTAACATGGCAGCCAGAATTCTAAGCAGCCGGTACCATTCATATTCAACAGGGAAAATTCGCCGATTAATCGTATACATATAGACGCACATCGATACGAATGAGAGCAGCATGGCGATGGCTGCTCCCAAGGCTCCGAACAGTGGAATTAATATCAGGTTCAATACAATAGTTACCGCTGCGCCAACACCCCGGGTGGTGGCAACCCAATGTGACTTTTCAGTCAGGAATGGTCCGGGAAGCTGCAACAGGTAGGCCGCATGGAAAAAATAGCCCAGGGCGATCCAGGGAACAATAGCCGTAGACGACCAGAACTCAGTCCCGTAAAACGTGGTTCCACCTACGGGAAACCGAACCAGCCGGCTGGCCCAGATCAGGAGTAACACCCATATCAAACCTAAAACTGCCAGCACATAGGAAGCAATTCGCGCATAAAGCTTCTTTTTGTCTGCTCCTCCGCCTTCCCGCAGGAAAAAGGGTTGCCAGGCCATATTGAAACCCATCACCGCCAGCATCATCAGCATACCCAGCTTATATCCAGCGGCATAAATGCCAACGGTTTCCATATCGGTCAGGAATTTCAGCATATAGCGGCCGGCCATTTCCATGATCATGGCAAAAATTCCCGATGGCAGGAAGGGTAAGCCAAAACGCATTAATTTTTTCCAGGCGGTCACCGAGAACTTTCTGAGACTCGTCCGGCGAATGATTATCGGCAGGGTCAGCAGGAAAATCAGGGTTGAGGCCCAGATATTACTGACCAGCACCCCTTCAACGCCCATTCTCAGGCGCAGTACAAATACAAGATTCAATCCCAAAGTTATACCAACATTCAACAGGCTGAATGTTATAAATACTACCGGTTTCTGTTCGGCCCGCAGAATCAATACCGGCACCGACCAGAGAATGTCCAGCATCAGGATCACGCCTACCATAACCATGTAGCGGGGCATGTAAACACCCAGAATGGGACCGGTCAACACACTCCTGAAAACGACCATTACCAGCATAAAGGCAATCGAGGTTATCAGGAATGAAATATAGGCTGTTGATAACAGTTGTTTACGTTCCGGCTGGTCAGCCGGTACATAATGCTTCATTAGCGAAGCATCCAGACCGTAGTGGAGAACAACAGCCATAAATCCCATAAAAATATAGGCCAGGGAAACAACAGCGTATTTCTCCGGTTCGAAAACATTGGTATAAAGCGGCAACAGCAGGAAGGTAACCAGCCGGGCCAGGATATGGCCGGTTCCGTAGATTAAAGTCTGCAACGACAATGCTTTAAGCGGTGATTTCACTTATCCTGATCCCTTAGCCCTGTTCCCTAAAACCTGATCGCCAGCGTATCGCGGAACATGCCGCTGGAGCCGAAATTCTCTTTGAAGCGCGCTAAACCGAAATTCGGTTCTTCATTGACCGTGAAAATACCGAAATCAAAAACCTTGTAACCGGCCTTGATGGCCCATTCAAAAATCGTATAGAACAGCAGGTTAACACCGCGGTATTCCTGAAACGCTTCATCATGGCTGATGTAGAAAGCCAGCACCACATCATCGTTGACAATGAAATTAACCACACCGGCGATCATCTTATCATCCAGGTAGGCGGCAAATAGATTTATCTTTTCGGGGAAGAGTCGTGCCAGATGCCGTAATTCCTCTAAAGTATGGGTGGGTTCAACACCATGACGAATCTTCAAATTGTTTTTCAGTATCCGGTAAAACTGTTCATAATCAGCACTCTGTTTTACAATTACACCGGATTTTCGGGCCTTGTTAACCGCCCGCCGGTGGGAGGGACGAAACTTGGCCAGATTGGATTCAATATCATTTTCCAGAAACAGAATACTGGAGATTTCACGCTTCACGTAATGGTAGTCATGTCGCAGTAAGGCATTGTCGATATAATTGGACAGCCTGCGATTGTAAATTGTGGGCGGCAGAGTCAGTTTAATGCCACTGAAACCGACCTGGCGGGCATAATCATTCAGACCAGCCACCAGCTCCTGGGCATCGGCGAAAGCCAGATCCTCCGGTACCACCAATGAACCAAAGGATGCACCCGGGTGCGATACCAGCCACCGTTCCTGGTCGATCTGAATATCGGCGGCCGGGAACAGACAGAACAGTTTATCCTTTTTTATAAAAACTAGGCTGTGATCTTTGAATCTCCCCGGAGGATGATACCCCAGAAAGCGGCGTGTGTGGAACAGGGTACCATTATTGGCCTGGGCGACCAGTTGTTCCCAGTCCTGTTCAAAATCAGATGAAAAAGGTTGGATAGAAATAGACATGATGCCAGAAAATAACTTACTCAGGCAACGACAGGCAATTCCTCTTTCCAAATTGCAGACGAGTTGTTGACAGGGTTAAATTGTACTTTAATATTCAGGAGAAAAATATGTCAGAAGTAACGATTAAAAATGTTTTAGCCCGCGAAGTTTTAGATTCCCGGGGCAACCCCACCGTGGAGGTGGATGTAAGTTTGAGTGATGGCAGTTTCGGCCGTGCCGCCGTACCATCCGGTGCCTCAACCGGTGAACACGAAGCGGTTGAACTACGTGATGGAGATAAAGGCCGTTACGTAGGCAAAGGTGTCTCCAAGGCTGTCGCCAACGCTAATACCGTAATTGCCCCAGCCGTTAAGGGTCTGAATGCCCTTGACCAATCAGGTCTCGACCGGGCTATGATCGACCTGGACGGTACCCCCAATAAATCGAAGCTGGGTGCCAACGCCATTCTGGGTGTTTCCATGGCCACCGCCCGCGCCGCTGCCGCCAGTCAGTCCAAACCATTATATGAATATCTGGCGGTAGATTCAGCTGACCTGCTGCCGATTCCGATGATGAATATCCTCAACGGCGGACAACACGCCGACAATAACGTGGATATCCAGGAATTCATGATTTTCCCGATCGGCGCCGGATCATTCCCCGAAGCCCTGCAGATGGGAACGGAAACCTTCCATAACCTCAAGGCTGTTCTGAAGTCAAAAGGCTTGAATACGGCCGTTGGTGATGAAGGCGGTTTCGCTCCCAACCTGCGCAGTAATGAAGAAGCGGTGGAAGTAATCCTGGAAGCAGCCGCTAAAACCGGGTATTCAATTGGCAAAGACTTATTCATTGCCCTGGATGCGGCTTCCAGTGAAATCTACCGCGATGGTCTCTACCATCTTGATTCGGAAGGCAAACAGCTGTCTTCTGAAGCGATGGTTGCCTACCTGAAGGACCTGACCGAGAAATATCCGATTATTTCTATCGAAGACGGACTGGCCGAGGATGACTGGGAAGGCTGGAATTTAATGAATGCCGAACTGGGTGGAAAAATCCAGATTGTCGGCGATGACCTGACTGTAACAAATATCAAACGCCTGCAGCGTGCAATCGACGAAAAATCCATCAATTCGATTCTCATCAAACTTAATCAGATCGGCTCGGTTACCGAGACCCTGGATGCGATTAAACTGGCCCGTGATAACGGCATGGGGGCCGTGATTTCCCACCGCTCCGGTGAAACAGAAGACACCTTTATCGCCGACTTTGCGGTAGCAACCGGTGTCGGACAGATAAAAACCGGATCCGCCTCGCGGACCGACCGGATCTGCAAATACAACCAGTTATTGCGAATCCAGGAAGCCCTGGGCAACCAGGCCAAATTCCCCGGCATGGAGGTATTGGGCAAAAATTAGTGGCCCGAAAGACCAGATATAAGCGGCGATCGCCGCGAAAAAAGAATGCCAGCGCCGGCCAGAAACGCCTGATCAAGGCTGTGCTGATGGCCGGTGCCGGTGTTCTTTTACTGGTTTTTTTCTTCGGTGATCATGGTTTATATCAGTTGTATAAAATCCGCGTTGAAAAAGCGCGTGTGCAGGAACAGATCAACCAATTGCGGGTCCGTGGCAGCGAACTGAAAGCACAAAAACAACGGCTGGAAACCGATTACGAATATATTGAGCGTCTGGCCCGCGAGCGCTACCGGATGGCGAAAAAAGGTGAGAAGGTTTTTAAGGTGATTGATACAAGTAATCAGTGAAGAGATTTTAGATGTTGGATGTTGGGGTTTGAATTATGGGTTTAATTATTTTCTTTGTTTTGACTCGTCTTTACAATCTTTGTCAGAATATTTATAATTGAATTGATTTGATCATTGACCACTGTCAGATTTTTATATCCATCCAAGTAGCCACTGTGTTTTAACAACCTAATCCAGTACTCTGTTTCGCGGGCCTCTTTAGCAGCAATTGACATTTTTGAAATGAAGTCGGCTCGGCTTTGTGCGCCTGTGATTCAGATACATTTGCCCCAATTGATGTTCCCGGTCTCAACAGTTGTTTTGACATAATATATTCATTGTTCTTAAGTAGATATTTTATTTATATAATTCAATGATTTTTAAAGAAAAATCAAATGACAAATCTAATATTTCATTCCCCATTGTTGATCTGAATTCTTCTCATGTAAAAACCAACATTCAACATCTAAAACCTAAAACCCCAATAAGTAATAGATTCGGTCGCCGCCCGGTTTGGCTGTGCACCGTAGTTCAACATTTTTAGGGGTTGATTTAAAATCATAGTAAAGATCGGCAGTTATGGCTCCCCCGGGTGGAATGGTTGCCAGACCCTGGTTCTGGCCTTTAAACGGATTCAGCTCGCCCTGTTGGCCCTTACCGGTCAACTTCAGCAGAACCATTGGTGCGAAGTCCAGGTTCCTGCTGTCATTGTTTTTTACCTGCAGCTTAAAATGAACTGTCTTGCCGTCCCGGTTGGCACTGGCCAGTTTGAAGCTGGCATTATCAGCTACCTGGCGCTCACCGATGGCCTTGGCAACCCGGCCTTCCAGGAGAGTTTCCATTGGAATATAGAATTCAACTGATACCATGATATACTGGCCGCTTTTATCTTTTCTGAGTTTGGTTACATTGGCACCGGGAAGCAATTCACCGATTGCTGATTTCTCCTGCCCTGGTTTCAGATAGATCGGGGTTTTTTTAATAACTTCGGTTTCCTGTGCCATTAGCATCGCTGACAGACACAGAACAGCTGTGGAAAGAAAATATCTACGCATAGATAATCCTGATTTAATTGGTCGTAACGGTGGGGGTAGTGATAAAGGCATCCAGGTAAATTTCTACCCGGCGATTCATGGCCCGGCTGCTATTATCAATATTATCGACCACTGGCCGGAATTCACCATAACCCATAGCCGAAAATTTTTCCTGGGGAATACCGGCAAACTGGCTAAGTAATTTCACAATATTAAGTGCGCGGGCCGTGGAAAGGTCCCAGTTGCTTTCGTATCGGGCGGTCTGGGCCAGCTGTAAATCATCGGTGTGTCCTTCACAACGGATTTCAATATTCAATAATCGACCGGCTTTCTCCACTGATTCAATAAATTTGAATAATTCGGGGTCATCGTGGACACGCACCACGCGTGACAGTTTGATGATACCGCCGATCTGCTGCAGCAGGGGGTAAACCTCCGGCTGTACTTCCGCATCCATGGAACGGAACAGACGTCCACTGGCCATCGTGATCTTAACGCCTTTGGTAACTCGTTCCACCATCACATACGATGAGGTCACATTCTCTTCCAACTCGGTGTAGCTTTCATCCAATAGCATATTGATTACCCGGTCAATATGTTTTTCGGCATCATTCATGATCACCAGCAGCATGATGAAAAAAGTCAGCAGCAATGTAACCATGTCGCCGTAAGTAATGGCCCATGAAGTACTCTTGGAGCGGGCTTCCGACTGGGATACGCCACGACGTTCCATAACTACTCCATCTTGGTCCGTTTACTCTGGGGAACAAAGGTCATCAGTTTTTCACGCATCAGAATCGGGTGATCTTTGGCATGGATACCGATGATACCCTCAACCATGATATTTTTCATCATGATTTCTTCCTCCGACTTACGTTTCAACTTGCCGCCGATAGGAAGAAATACCAGGTTGGAAAGCAATACTCCGTAAAAGGTAGTAATCAGAGCCAGGCCCATTCCAGCAAGTAATTCGGCGAATTTGGAGGCCACATCAAAATCGATACTACCAATACCACCGCCATTTCCACCACCGGAGAAATTATTCATCATGACGATCAGTCCCATCACCGTACCAAGCATCCCGAAGGCTGGGGAATAGGCCCCCATATAAAAAAAGATTTCCTGCGCCACCGAGTGGCGTTGACGGATATTACCCAGTTCCAGAGCCAGAAAATTTCGCAGACGGCCGGCATCTTTTTCATTGATTGCCAGCTCTATCCCATTGCGTAAAAATTTATCCTCGATCCGGTCCAGGTCGGCTTCCAGTGACATGATTCCGGTCTTGCGTGCTTTCTCGGCTTTATCCACCAGCTGGTTGATCATTTCGATGTAACCACCACGCTGACTGGTAAAAATAATCTTTGTGACCTTGAAAAGGTTGAGCACATTTCGGAACGAATAATTGACCAGTGTAGCGGCCAGCGTTCCTCCCAGCACAATACCAATGGCCGGTGGATTGAGGAACCATGAGAATTCTCCATGTCCGAAATATATTCCCTGGGATACCAGTCCGACACCCAGTAGTAGACCGATTGCGGTACTTAAGTCCATATTAGCCCCTGATTAAGAAAGGAATAGTATCATAAAGTTAGGGCCGCCATAGTGGTATTTACAAGGATTGGGATTTTATGGCGCTAACCAGGATCAAATTTGTATTATCAATGAATTAAAGTTATTTTCACAGTCACTGAAATTGGTGTTTCGGGAGGGTTGTTTAACCCGCTAAATGGGAAACTGCAATATGCACGGGGATTATTATGAGAAATAGGGCTGTTTATTTTCAATCGTTTATTATATATGCTGTGTTGATGCTGGGAGCGGTGCAGGTTGGGTTGGGAACTGATATCTGGTCGCTAACTTTTGAGAGTAGCGGTGGGTATTCAACAAGTATTGTCGAATTTACTGATAATGGTACCGATTATTTCAAAAGAACAGATGGTACTGATATATCCAGTGAATCATTTACCAGTACTCAAGGAAGCTATTATTTTGCAGCACAGGACATTGATGGAGAAGGAGCAACATTACCAGTCACACTTACTATTGATGATATCGACATATCTGGGTATACCGATTTAAGCTTTTCAGTTTATATCGCTGAAGATGATGCCAGTGATTCAAATGAAGATTGGGATGCAGCCGATTATATGCATATCGAGTATGATATTGGAAATACTGGCTCTTTTTCTAATTTAATCTGGGTTGAGAGTACAGGAAGTACAAACACAGCACCCACAATAGATACTGATTTTGACAACACCGGTGATGGAACAACAATAACATCAACATTCACTCAATTTACAAAATCAATAACCGGGACAGGAAGTCTGATTGATATTAAAATTACCTTTAACCTTAATTCTGGTGATGAAGATATTGCCATTGATAATTTATTAATTACTGGTACAGCATCCGGCGGCGTCTCTGATCCTTCCGGATTTTCCGCGACCACCGCCAGTTCCGCCCAAATCAATTTAGTTTGGACCCTGAACGGCAACAGTGACAACGTCATGGTAGCCTGGAATTCATCAAATACCTTTGGAACACCTTCCGGGTCTTATAGTGTGAGCGACGCCATTAGTGGCGGTGGCACGGTTATCTATAACGGAAGTGGAACATCTCATAACCATACCTCCCTGGATGCCAATACAGCCTATTATTACAAAGCCTGGTCGGTGGATGGTTCCACAAATTACTCCTCGGGAGTTACCGCCAACGCCACCACTTTCAAAATTGAGCCCTCAAATCATGTTGCCAGTTTCACCGCAGCTAAAGATGGCACCTATGGATATAACCGTATCGATCTGACTTGGAATGATAATGATGGTTCGCAGGTCGCCGACGGTTTTCTGATTAAGGCCAGTACCGCCGATAATATCACCGACCCAAGCGATGGAACAGCCGTTGATGACAACACGACTATCGGCAGTAACAGCGGGGCTATGAATATTTCCCATGGATCCGAGGCCTACGAATGGACGGGGTTAACATCCGAACAGACCTACTATTTCAAGATTTACCCCTATACCAATTCCGGTGCTGCCATAGATTATAAAACCTCAGCAACAGTTCCCAATGGGAGTGCTACAACCGATGCTGCGCCAGAAATTCCGGAACTAATGATTTCTGAGGTGGCAGACCCAAGTGATAATACTAATGCACGCTTTGTAGAATTGTATAATGCAAGTGGTAGTTCAATCGATTTTAGTTCAACCACATTTTATCTTTGCCGACAAGCAAATGGAGGTTCATGGGCAGATGTCCAACTGACTGGAAACCTTGCCGTCGGTGATATATATACAATAGGATATAACACAACCGAATTTAATTCAGCCTATGGTGAAAACCCGGACCTCACAAATGGTTTAATAACAGGTAATGGCGATGATGGATATTTCATTTATTACGATGGTGACAACAGTAGTGGAACGTTAGTTGATGCTTATGGTGTCATTAATGAAGATGGTTCCGGTAAAACATGGGAATATACAGATAGCCACGCCGTCAGAAAATCCGGTACAACTGAACCAAACACAACCTGGACTGCATCAGAGTGGACAATTTCATCAGCTACAGCGGCTGATTGTGGGCCAACTGATACCTCCCTCCCCGTCGAACTAACAGGCTTCAATGCCATCTCAAATAACGGTAAAGTAATTCTCACCTGGACTACAGCTTCGGAGATTGAGAACCTGGGTTTTATCCTGAACCGTAAAACCGGTAGTGAAGGAATTTCGGAAATCGCCAGCTACCGCACTGATCCTGCCTTGGCCGGACAGGGTTCGGTTACCTCCGAAACCAATTACCGCTACGTGGATGAGGACGTGATTGTGGGCAATACCTACACCTACTTGCTGACGGATGTGGACTACGGCGGCGTTACGACTTCCCACCAACCGCTGTCAGTCACAGTTATAGCACCCGGCGTTACCTTAGCCCCCTGTCATCCCAATCCGTTCAACCCCGTCACCAATCTGCACCTTATGGTTGGCGAACCACAGCGGGTAACCATAAATATATTTGATCTGCAGGGCCGGCTGGTAAACACACTGGTTAACCGGAAATTATCCGTTGGGGAATATGATTTCAACTGGACCGGTACCAATTCATTCGGTCAATCCGTTGCCAGCGGTATATATTTTATCCAATTGAACACCTCCGGCTATAGCCAAGTACAGAAAGTTATACTGACCCGTTAAATGATCGCCAATTAGACTAAAGTCGAATACATTTATCAGAGTTATTTGAATGACAATATGACGGCTGTATATTAAATACGTTTTATAATATCAATTATTTGTAATAAATTATACCGGCTTAAGTAGCAATGGGCCAACCAGGAAAGCAGCTGGTGTAGCAGCACATTCCTGACCGATCCAAAAAAATTTCTTACTAAGCCACCGATTCAAAACAGAGACCATATATTAATCACTACCGGGGCTATCCATGCAAAAATATATTTTACTGGTTATAACGGTGATAACCAGTCTTGCCACAGGCGGCATCCCCAGCGGATACTATGATGACGCCACAGGAAAAAGCGGAAACGAACTGAAAGCCGCCTTACATAAAATAGTAAGCAACCACACCAAGTATCCCTATACCAGCACCAGCACCGATGTCTGGGACCTCCTGAAGATTACCGATGAAGATCCCAATGATACCAGTAAGGTGATTTTGTTGTACACCGGGCGTTCACAGGATAAGGATTACCTCGACCATGGCGCCAGCTGGGATTACACCCAGTACGATGGCGGTAACGGAACCTATGGTGAAGCCTGGAACCGGGAACATGTGTGGGCCAAGTCCCATGGTTTTCCGGATGATTCGGATACGGCCTATACCGATATTCACCATCTGCGTCCCGCCGACCGGACCGTAAACAGTTCCCGCAATAACAAAGAATTTGACGAGGGTGGGGTAGCCGATGATGAAGCCACCGGGTGTTACTACGACAATGATGCCTGGACCTGGGAACCGCGCGATGCGGTCAAGGGGGACGTGGCGCGGATGATGTTCTATATGGTTGTTCGTTACGACCCCGGGTATCATAGCGATAACAGCACTTACGATTTGGAATTGGTGGACTCCACCGGAAACGCCTCCGACTCACCGTTGTTCGGTAAACTGTCCACCCTGCTGACCTGGCATAACGATGACCCGGTGGACAGCTGGGAGCAAACGCGCAACGACACCATCTATATCCTCCAAGGTAACCGCAATCCTTTCATCGATCACCCGGAATATGCCGATTCCCTCTGGGGCTCAAGTACTACTACCGTGTATTTTTCTGCTTCCGGTGCCAGCCAGAATGAAAATACCGGCAGCTACAACCTGACCGTATCGATTTCCAATATGGATGGTACTAATGCCACTTCGGTCCAGGTGGCAATCACCGGCGGCTCGGGGTCGGCAGCCGATGTTAATAACTACACAACCCAGACCGTAACCTTCCCTGCTGGCAGTGCCGCTGACCAGACCGTATCATTGACAATCACCGATGACTCGGATTACGAGGGTGACGAAACAATCACCTTTTCCCTGCAGAATGTGTCGGGCGGAAATTCAGCCGCTATTGATTATCCCAGTCAATTCACACTCACATTGAATGATAATGATACCCCCGAGTTATATATTTCCGAGGTTTCGGAAGGTGATGGATATACCACAGAATTTCTAGAATTGTATAATTCCACTTCTACAGCCATTGATCTAACCGGTTATAAAATAGTCATGGCCTCCGCCAGTACCAACGCATCCGAATCGGTGTTTGATATTGGTAGCGATGGCGGCGGTGGTGATACATCCATTCCCGCTGGCGGATTCTGGATTATTTCACGGGGTGCTAATCGCACAACTTTTGAAACTGCTTTTTCATCGTTTCCTTCTTCGGCGAAATTCTATGATGGCAACACCGGCCTTTATTTTGCTACCAGTACTGCCCGCCGCTGGCGGTTGCGCGCCGCCGATGGAACCGCCAACACAGATGATGGTACCCTGATTGATGATACCGGTGCCGCTGCCGGTGGCGAAGACCAGCACACGATCCAGAACCCAGCTGGAACATTTACAACCAGTACGTCAACTGATGGTGCAAACTCCACTCCGGGAGCATTAGATAATGATCAGTCCCTGGCCGTTGAATTGTTCTACTTCAAGGCAATTCCCGGTGGCAATAAAGTAATTCTCAATTGGGCCACTGCCTCCGAGACTAATAATCTGGGCTACATCATATACCGCCGGACCGGCGGTGAGCCCTTTCAGAACATAGCCGACTATCGCACCGCACCGGAACTGACCGGCCAGGGATCGACAACCTGTCAAACCAATTATTCCTTCACCGATAAAAATGTATCTACCGGACATACTTATCAATACCGGCTGGCGGATGTGGATTATTCCGGCCTGAAGACCTATCACGGACCGGTTACCGTTACTGTCAACACACCGGGGTTGGTACTGGCACGATCCTACCCCAATCCGTTTAACCCGGTCACCAATATTTCCTTCACCCTTGGTGAACCCGGGCCGGTCCGGATGACTATCTATGATATCCGGGGGCAACTGGTGTGCCAATTGCATGATAAAAGAATGGACGCCGGTAGCCACAATATCGTCTGGCGAGGAATTAACGACAACCGCAAACAGGTTGCCAGCGGTATCTATTTTTTACGGGTTCAAAACAGGCATAATACCTATTGCGAAAAATTAATCCTGGCTCGCTAGGACGGTGCTTGACCTGACTTAGTAAAACCTGCTAAAATTGATTCATATTATGCGATTTGTTTTGAAACATTGGTTTGCAGCCATCCTGTTCTTGAGTTTGATCAATGCCCAGCCGCCCAACGGTTATTATGATTCAGCCCAGGGGAAAACCGGTAGTGAACTGCAGGCGGCCCTGCATAATATCATCGATGGCCATACAACTGTTTCCTATTCCGCGCTGTGGACACATTTTCAGTCCACGGATAAGAAAGATAACGGCAAGGTCTGGGATATGTATTCCGATGTCCCCGGGGGAACGCCACCCTACGAATTCACTTTCGTCAGCAATCAATGCGGGAATTACGGCGGCGAAGGCGATTGTTATAATCGTGAGCATTCCTTTCCCAAAAGCTGGTTCAACGAACAACTGCCGATGAACACCGACCTTTTCCACCTGTATCCCACCGATGGCTATGTGAACAACCGCCGGGGGAACTACCCCTACGGTGAAGTTGGTTCTGCCACCTGGACTTCACAGAATGGAAGTCTGGTTGGTGGTTGTTCATACCCGGGTTATTCCGGGACTGTATTTGAGCCCATCGATGCTTACAAAGGCGATCTGGCCCGGACCTATTTCTATATGGCTACCCGCTATTACGGCGAAGACAGTGGTTGGGATAACACGGATATGACCGATGGCGCCCAGCTTGATCCCTGGGCGGTTGACATGCTGCTGGAATGGCACAGTGCCGATCCGGTCAGTGAAAAAGAAACTGCCCGCAATAATGCCGTCTTCGCTATTCAGGGCAACCGAAATCCGTTCATCGATCAACCGGAATTTGTGACGGCGATCTGGGATCCGACCGCGGAGACCAGCCCCGATTTTGAAACCAACCCCACGGTGTTTATCTTAAGCCCGGCCTGGCCCAATCCCTTTAACCCATCTACCAATTTCTCGATTACCTTAAGCCAGACCAGTTCGGTGAACATAAAAATATATGATATAAATGGCCGTACCGTCCGTGAGTTAGGTGATTATGATTTACATGCCGGTCAGCATCTGTTTTCCTGGGATGGAGTTAATTCAGATGGACAGGCTACTGCCAGCGGGATATATTTTATTAATGTTATCACAGGAAAAAATGCCGAAACCGGGAAAATCGTCCTGGTCCGCTAAGAGATTTTGTATGTTGGATTGTGAATTGTGGATGAAAAAGTTGATGGACGTAAAGGTTATAGGTCAAATGAGAATGCCAGTTACTAATCCAACATTCAACCCCCAAAATCCAACATCTATAAACTAATCCCCGCTCTGCTCCCGGGATAATTTCCGGCTGGCGTTATAGAGCCGTTCCTGCTCCTCCTTGGTCAAACCAGCGTAACCTACACGATTGATTTTATCCAGAATTTCATCAATCTCCTGCTGGTAGCGAGCTTTCTGATCCTGTTTACGCTCCTTGGATTGGGTCTTGAATTCAGTATATTTTTTATGAAACGAAAAACGCCATTTTTTAAAATGCCAGTCGGATTTCAAATAGAAGTACCCGATTACCATACCCGACAGATGGGTGATATGACTGATATTGCTGCCCGATCCCAGCGATGAGATAAACGCCATGGCGCCAATGAATATCACAAAATACTTAACCTTCACAGGGAATAGAAAATAGATGTAAACGGTTCGGTTGGGAAACATCATCCCAAAGGCCAGTAGAATACCATATACGGCGCCACTGGCACCGATCAGGATCGTGTTTGAATTGCCCAGGTTAAACAGCAGCCAGATCAAACCTGAACCGACACCGGTAGTAAAATAATATTTCAGGAATTCATTCTTGCCCCACATCGATTCCATTTCGGTACCAAACATCCACAGTACAAACATATTGATCAGTACGTGCCAGATATTGCCGTGCATGAACATGTAGGTCACCGGCTGCCAGATCAGGGGCCAGACCGTATCGGATGACAGACCGAAAATAACCGCCAGATCAAAAGTATTACGGGCCAGTGAATTCAGCAGGAAAATACCTACGTTGACAATGATCAAGACCTTGATGGCCTCGGTAAACATGCGGGGCTTGAAGGAAAACTGTCCGTGTTCTGACTGGAACTGATAACGCATGTCAGTTGGATGCCCCTACTCGAGGAAAGTTCCTGATCCGCCAGCGGTTCAGTGGGTTATAAAGTGGGGTGAGAGCGCTGGGTTCCGCCTCCGGAACCATCAGTTGCGGCTTTTGATATAGTTCGACAGCAATTTCCCCATGTTCGGCTGCCTTCAGCAAAACCGCCGTGGCACTCACATACATATCGCGGGGCAGAAATCCACCAATCTCTTTAAATTCATATTTCCGCAGACCGTCACGGATCATAGTGCTGCAACTGCGGGTGAAAAAATTAAAATCAGGGTATTTTTCCGGTCTCTTTGGATCAACCGGGGTATTATGGATCACTTCAAGCTCATTATCATAAATGGCGGCCAGTTTTTCCGTATCGATACCAGTGATACGAGTAACATGAATTGCCCGCATGAAGTTGCGGCCGAATTTATCAAAATAGGCCGTCCCATCCTCCAGAATCTCAAACTTACCATTGCGCGGAGACGGGGCAAACTCGCCCAGGGCCGGACGATAAAAATACTCTTCCGGGGTCATGGCTTCATTTTCATTCACCAGGTGGGAGAAATTATAGATTTGTCCGTTCACATTAATTGCATTATGGCCAAAGGTGGAGGCGGAATATTTCACCAGACGTTCATTATAATATAATTCTACAAATGGTTCACTGGCCGGTGCTTCATCAGGCCACATGATAACAATCGGCCGACGGGTTTTATAATCGGCCTGCGGCAGGTGGCGGGCACAAACCGGCCGGTTGCACCAATGCTTGATATAACCATCCCAGATCAGGTCATCGGTCAGGTATTTTACACCTTGGTCGTCTTCAACCCAGGACCGGTTTTCTTCAACCCGCAGGATTCCTTTAATCATTTTACCTGTCATCAATCCAGAATTTGTTTCAATACCTGCAAGGAATGCAACTCGCTAATATCCTCGAAATGATATCTGATTTGGGCCGTAATGAATTCACTGATTGCCTTGCGGTCGGCTGAATTCACCGCAAAGTCGGGGATAGAATCCGGAGTACAAGCCTGTAAGTCCTCCAGAATCTGCCGGCTGTTTGGCCCGGCTGCCGGATCAGGCAGGGTGAATCCCGGCAATTGCCGGTAATAGAGATCAGGTTGAAAACCAAGGCTGGTCAGCAGCTGGACCTGGTAATACCAGAAGACCAGATTCAGGTGATCGGTACGATCATTCAATATTTGTAAAACCTGTATCAGTTTATTGAATAAACCTGCATGGGGGTCGTGGTCCCTTAGGGTGCGGTCGGTCAGTTCAACAATTGCCAGGCCATAAGTTATTTTCTTTAAATCTGCCATAATCCCGGGCCAGCTGCCTAGAAAAGACATTTTGGAAGCGGTCTGCAGCTCGCGGGTAGTTTTATTATAAAAGACCAGATCAATATAACCCATCGGTTGAAGGTAGGCACCCTGGGGTGATTTCTGGCGTCGGGCACCACGCGCGATTATACTGACCCGGCCCATTTCACGGGTAAAACAGCGTGCAACCAGACTGGTATCACCATATGGAAAACTTTTTAGGACAATGGCCGGTGTCTGGACAATCATAGTTATTTATGGATGCCATCCCTTTGAGGGGTGGCATCCATTTCTAATAAGCTTTTGAAAAGATGACTTCGTGTTGCGCCGGCTTACCACTGTAAATACATTTTAAGCCGTCTGGTTTTTCAGTGAATGGTATTACGCGAATCGTAGCTTTTGTCTCGTCCTTAATCGCCATTTCGGTCGCAGTGGTACCATCCCATCCGCATTTCACAAAACCACCTTTATTAGCAATGATGTCTTTAAACTCCGCATAGGTATCCACCTCAAAGGTATTCGCTTCCCGGTGGGCCTTGGCCTGTTCGAACAGACTCTCCTGGATCTCATCCAGCAGTCCGGGGATCAGGCCAACTAATTTATCTTTGTCCAAAATCGATTTTTCACCGTTATCACGGCGCGCCAGCACGGCTTTACCATTTTCGACATCCCGGGGGCCGACTTCCAGCCGCAGGGGAACGCCCTTCATTTCCCAGTCATTGAATTTGAAACCAGGTGATTCATCGCGTTCATCCACATGTACGCGAACACCCAGTTTCTTCAATTCTGCCATGATCGGCTCGAGATAATCGGCCACCTGCTGTTTCTGATCTTCCTTGCGGGCAATCGGGATTATCACCACCTGGGTTGGTGCAATCCGGGGCGGCAAACGCAGGCCTTTATCATCACCATGGGTCATAATGACGGCGCCAACCAGCCTTGTGCTCACACCCCAGCTGGTAGCATAAACAAGCTCCTCCTGATTATCCCTATTCTGGAAAGTGACGCCAAAGGCACGGGCAAAATTCTGTCCCAGGTTGTGGGATGTACCAGCTTGGAGGGCTTTCTTGTCTTTCATCATTGCTTCGATACAGTACGTATGTTCGGCCCCGGCAAATTTCTCGGCTTCCGATTTGACACCGGTGAGCACCGGCATGGCCAGGAAATCCTCGGCCAGGCGGCGGTACAACTCCAAAATCAGTAATGTTTCCTCTTCCGCCTCTTCCGCTGTGGCGTGGGCGGTATGGCCCTCCTGCCACAAGAATTCGGTGGTACGCAAAAACAGACGGGTACGCATCTCCCAGCGGACTACATTGGCCCACTGGTTGATCAGCAGCGGTAAATCACGGTAGGATTGAATCCATTTTTTGTACAGGGACCAGATCACCGTTTCAGAAGTCGGGCGGACAATGACCTCTTCCTCAAGCTTGGAATCGGGATCGACAACGACCCCGCCATCGGGACTGGCTTTGAGCCGGGTATGGGTAACGACGGCGCATTCCTTGGCAAAACCTTCCACATGGTCGGCTTCCTGGCTCAGGTAGGATTTGGGAATAAAAAGCGGGAAATAAGCATTTACATGACCGGTTTCCTTGATCATTTTATCGAATGCTTCCTTAATATTATCCCACAGCGAATAACCGTACGGTTTAATTACCATAGTACCTTTTACCGGGCCATAATCAGCCAGGCCGGCTTTAGTTACAACATCCGTATACCAGGCGGCATAATCTTTACTCTGAGGTGTCACACCTTTAGACATAATTCTTCCTTGTTGCCCTTGATTCAGCTACCGGCCATGTGTGATCCGGTGTTCTGCATCATGGATTATTCATTTAAAAATACAAAGCGGAAATTACCGGGTGGCAGCACCCCATTACAAGGGAAAGAACGTGGCATTCCAAGCCTCGATAACAGCTTAAGTATCAGGCGTTACCACCTGATAGCTGTAACCCGATGATATTGGCTCCGCGTTTCGCAGGTGGGTCTGGACATACTGTCCGCAATTGCTGCCAATCAGGTTTTCCTCCGGCTCGCCGATACTTATAATTACTTCAAACCCGGCATTTTCTACAGATTCTACTATATCCTTGTCAGCTACTGAAGGCTCTATTCTGGTAACAAGACGATTTTCCATTGAGCGATAGGTGGGATTCAAGGGTGTTATCTTAATCAGAAACCGGTCAGGATCGAAATACCTGGACAGTAAACCTGGTTCAAAAGGTGTGTCTTTAGCCAATACGAAGTTTAAGGTGATTTTCCGGTCGCCCGTACGATAAAACTGTTCTCCGTACCGGGCAATCCGTTCAAATGACCATTTTTTAATCGGGATTATCCGGTTACGGTATTCCATGTCGGTGCTATGCAGCGAAAACTGAAGCTGAAAATTTCCATGAGCATAAAACTTATCTTTAATAGCCAGTAATTGACTAAAAAATGAATCGGTGTTCGCCGGTGCAATAGTCGATACAGAGGGCATCAGCCCAGGAGCATCGTAGCGCTGAGGTAATTTTTCCAGAACGTTAAGCAGGTTTGAATTGAAGGCTGGCTCCCCCATTCGAGCAAATTGAATTTTCCACTGTTGGGCAGGGATTCGCCCATCGGGGTAACGCCGTTTCACCAGGAAATCAATCTGGTCCAATAATTCTTTTTCAGAGAGCTTTCCCTGATAATAATACCCTGCATCACAAATAGAACAGCCTACCGGGCAACCCAGAAGAGTTGAAATTATGTGGACCCATTTCTCCTCCCGGGGCCTGGGTGGTTGGACTGATTCGACAAATTCGATCAGCCGCCCATCGCCCAAATCAGCCAGGTACACCATGGCGATATCCGGTGATCCCACCTGTTTAAGAATCTTCATTTGTCTTCCCTGCCAACTGCTTCATATATCTGCATGGCTGCCTTGACGCCATCCGCAACGGCAATCGAAGTCTGCCGGTACCGACCATTTATTATGTCGCCAATGAAAAACAAGCGTCTTTCGGCCATTAGCCGGGCCGAATTGTCCCCGATGGCATCCGATAAATGCAACTGCTCAGGCTGACGGCCAATTGCATATATCAGGTAATCACTTTCAATCTGATGCGAATTTTCAAGACCCCGGCAGGTTAAATCTAATTTACCATTTTTTTGAACATCAATTTCCGTGACTGTGGTATTACTCCAATACCTAATCCGGTTCGATTGAGAAACACACTGCACCAACAATGGAAGGCACCTGGTAATTTCCCCTCGGTTAATAATAATGACATCATTGGACTGTCCCAGAGACAGGGCATAATCAAATGCCGCATCCCCGGCACCAATAATTGTAATTGTATCCTCGCGCCTGTCCAGCAGGGGATAAACTTCATAGAACACCAATCCTTCCGCCGGCTGAGGAATCTCTAATTCCGTTTGGACCGGCTTCGTCCCGATTGCCACTATCACTCTTTTAGACAATATTGTTTTACCACCCGCCATTACGGAAAACAGATCATTCTTAAAATCCAAACCGGTAACTTCGGCAGGAACGACTTCTATTCTGTTAACGGCCAACTGCTGTTTGAAGGTATTAACCAGATCGACGCCCTTTATTCCAACCGGAAAACCAGGATAATTTTCAACCAGGTTTGCATTTCTGAGAAGTCCTCCGATTTCACTCTTTTCAAAGATCAGCGGTTCCAATCCCATCCGCCGGCACTGGATCGCGGCAGCAATTCCGGCCGGACCGGCACCGATAATTATTACTTCACGTTCGTTCATAAATCTGATAGCTGGCGAACAAAGTCGTCCGTTGTTGTCAGGGATGCAAACCCATGGGCCAGGTTTCGCAGGGATGACCGGTGAAAATCGGCATTATAAGTTGCTGAACCATCCACCGGGAAAACTACGTCATAACCGTGTACAAACGCGGAACGGGCGGTTGTCTCGCAACACAAGTGGGTCATTACACCAGTAACGATCACCTGAGATATTCCCTGCTGCTTAAGTTGGCCATCGAGACTACTCATGAAAAAGGCATCATACTGGGATTTCACGATCTCGGTTGATACCTCAGCTTCTATTTCAGTTACGAAGGCACTCAATGGATTGGCGGCTGTAATCAATTCCTGCCACCAGTTATCCATCCGGCCGGCATTATCCATTGAATTTATATGGCGGGTAAATAGCACCGGCATATTTTTGCCCCGGAAAGTGTGTATCAGTTTAATGATTCCCGGTATGATGGCTGGTGCACTGGGGATAAAAGCATGTGATTGGGGTGAGAAAAAATATTTCTGCAGATCGAGTACCAGCAGCGCCGGGGCAGCAGTTATTTCCGGTGCTTTAATCTTAATACCACCCGACTGTAAGGTGGTCATCAGCTCATTGGCCTGTGTGTTAATATTCTGATGACTGAAATATATTGATTTTAACACTGTACAGTTGCCGGTCTGTTACCTGCGCTCCGACTATTAAGCCGGCGTTGGCAGTTTCAACCAGCCGTCAATGAATACCTGATTATTGAAATCATCATCAAGGTAGCCCTGCATCACCGAATGACCGCTCAGGCATAGATGCCCGGCTATTCGCCGGTCGACTTCAAGCAATGGTATTATATCATCATCGACTTGTATTATTGCCGATGCTTCCGGTACAACCAGCAATTCGGAAATACCTTGTTCCAGCGGCTTCCACCAACGGAAATTTACCAGGAAATCCAGTTTCTCGAACTGCCGGGGATAGCCAATTGAAATATCACCCTTATTAGGACTGAAAACTATACCGGTGTATACCGGCAGAAGTGCCTGCAGCACTATCCAGGCAGTCGAGTCGGATGGAAGGTTGATCCGCAGTTTGGAAAAATTATCAAGTTCCAGCACAATCCGCACACCGTTGGTATTTACCAGCAGATTATAATGGCTCAAACGAATGCCTTTGCCTTCATTCCAGAAGATCGCCGCATCTTCATCCAGCCGTGCCTGCCGACGGTGACTGATACTCTCCGAATAAGCCTCCGCCAGCTTCGGATATTGGGTAGTTTCCTTACCGGTAATTACTGATTTAACACCATTTACTTCTTCATCAAGCTGGCCAATGACCAGCTTGGGATCAGTTGCTTCAACTGCACCCTGTATATCACCATCACCCAGCAGTAACAGAACGGCACCAATTGTCCAGATTGCATACGACAGGATTTCAGCCTCCGGTGAGGGACAATTCAGGAGCAGCACCCGATCCTGGTTGGTTATTCCCGCTTCCAATAACCAGTTTACTGTCCGGCGGACCCGCCGGCTCAATTCGGCGTAGGATAGCCGATTGGGAGCATACCAGATCTGGTCCGCCAGCTTAATGTTCTGTCCTTCAACCAACGAACCCAGATTCGGGTATGGCACCATATATTCGATCGGCTCCACCGATCCATAGCACTGGGCCTGATAAATCAACTGGTCAAGTTCTTGTTTCGAATTCATTTGATTTGGCTAAATAGAATTACCAAGATTATACAATAATTATAGTTCCGCTTCCAGATATAATGAGGCCCGCCGAATAATTCAACCCGACGGGCCAGGGGGTGGATCAAGAATTAATCAGGCCAGTGGTTCGAAACGGGCCTGGAAGAAACGCAGATATTCCGGCTCATAAGTGAAGCGCAAGCCCTTAATGGCATCACGGCGCTCCAAAACATCGGCAATCGACTCGGCGGTAACATCCATATGAGATTGGGTATAAACGCGTCGCGGTATGGTAACACGGACCAGCTCCAGCTTGGGGCGGTTATGCTTACCGGTATCCTTATTCCGGCCGGCGGAAACGATTCCCCGTTCCATGGTGCGCACACCGGCCTGGATATAAATCTCTGCTGCCAGGGTCTGGGCCGGAAAAACATCCTGTTCCAGGTGTGGCAGGAATTTATGGGCGTCGATGAAAACACCATGACTGCCGATCGGCTTCACAATCGGAATTCCGTATTCAATCAGTTTTTCACCCAAATACTGCGTCTGTCCAACACGGGCCCGCATATGGTCATCCTGTACCGATTCGGCAATACCGATGGCGACTGCTTCCATATCCCGGCCAGCCATTCCACCGTAAGTATGTAATCCTTCATAAACTACAACCATATTCTGGGCTTTGCGATACACATCTTCATCATTAGTTGCCAGGAATCCACCGATATTAACAATCGGATCCTTTTTCGCACTCATTGTGGCATGGTCGGTCAGCGAACATATTTCATAAACAATTTCGGCTACCGATTTATCAGCATAACCTTCTTCCCGTTCCTTGATAAACCAGGCGTTTTCGGCTACGCGGGTCATATCATGAACGATGGGAATACCATATTTCTGTGTCAACGCTCTGACTGCTTTTAAGTTACCCAGGGAAATTGGCTGCCCACCGGCCATATTCACCGCCGTTGCCATCGCTACATACGGAATTTTATCGGCACCCACCTTATCGATCAGGGCCTGCAGTTTATCAAGGGCTATATTACCCTTGAACAGGAATTCACTCTCGGTATCATGAGCTTCATCAACGATAACATCAATAAAGTTTCCACCAGCCAATTCCTGATGCAGGCGTGTGGTAGTGAAATACATATTGCCGGGTATATAATCGCCATCCTTGATCATGATCTGGCTTATCATATGTTCGGCGCCACGTCCCTGGTGCGTCGGAATTAGATATTTATATGAGTAATGATCCTGAATCGATTTTTCCAGGTTATAGAAATTCCGGCTGCCGGCATAGGCTTCATCGCCCAACATTAGTCCGGCCCACTGGCGGTCACTCATGGCGTTAGTACCACTGTCAGTCAGTAAATCAATGTAGACATCGGCTGATTTCAATAGAAATGTATTGTACCCGGCCTCTTTGATTGCTGCCAGGCGTTCTTCCCTGGTAGTCATCCGCAGATGTTCTACCATTTTGATTTTCCAGGGCTCGGCCCAGGATCGACGCTCAATCATAATTTTCTCCTGCAATTATAATATTTAAAAAGTGTTCGGGTGTGCATGTGTTCAGATGTTAAGGTTAAAATCGCCGGTTCATTTTATCTTTTAGTCAAATTAACCCAAGGCAGTTATCAAGATCGGCCTGAATATCTTCAATGTTTTCACAGCCCACGGACAGGCGTATCAGGCCAGCCGTAATACCGGCCGTCTCCTGACATTCCCTGCTCATTCCGGCGTGGGTCATCGAGGCCGGATGCTGAATCAGGGATTCATATCCTCCCAGCGAGACCGCCAGCTTAGGCACCTGAACATTGTTCATTATTGTTTTGCCGGCTTCGGCACCACCCTGCACACCAAAGCTGATCATAAATCCGAAACCGGACATCTGCTTTTTGGCCAGATCGTGCTGAGGATGCGAGGACAGTCCGGGGAATTTTACCCACTCAACCTTGGGATGCCGCTCTAAATATTCGGCCAGGATCTGGGCATTCTGCTGGGCTCTTTCCACCCGCAATGACAGGGTCCGCAAGCCTCGTAAAACCAGCCAGGCCTGATGGGGATCCATGGTACCGCCCATCGATCTCAGTACCGGCTTGATCTTATTATGCAGTTCCTCGGTTTTACTGACAATCATTCCTGCCACCACATCGGTGTGGCCATTCAGTGCTTTGGTCATGCTGTGAACGATCACATCGGCACCGAAGTCGAAGGGCTGCTGAAGGGCCGGCGTCATAAATGTGTTGTCTACTACAAGTACGGCGCCATTTTCATGGGCAATATTTGCGCAGGCCTGGATATCGGTTAATTTGATGGTCGGATTGGCCGGTGTTTCAATATATACCAGTCTGGTGTTGGGCCTGATTGCTTTGCGTACTTCATCCAGATTTGACGAATCCACAAAATCATACTCAACTCCAAAACGGGCAAATTCCTTTTCAATTACCACACGTGAGGGGCCATAGACACAGTCGGTTCCTACGATATGGGTTCCCTGCTCCAGAAAGGCCATATAGATGGTAGTAATCGCCGCCATCCCGGATGCTGTCGCCAGACCGCCATATCCACCTTCCAGACCGGCCACGGCATCCTCCAGGGCGGCAATTGTCGGGTTACCCAACCGGGTGTAAATAAATCCCGCTTCCTGTCCGGCAAAACGCGCGGCTCCCTGATCGGCGGATTCAAACACAAAGGTCGAGCTTTGGTAAATTGGTGGGTTGACACTGCCGTGAGTTCGATCGGGATTCGCACCACTATGTATGACCTGGGTATCAAATCCTTTGGATTTCAAATTTTCCATAATTCCCCTATAAATTTTTAACTCAAATTTGATTTAAACCTTTTTCCAGATCGGCAATTATATCATCAGGATGTTCAACTCCGGTCGAAATCCGCACTGCGTTGGGGTTGATGGCCGCCAGTTGGCGTCCTTTTTCACCCTGCTGCTGGTGAGTCGATATGGCATTCATAGTTGCAATTGTTTTAACTCGCCCCAGATCGGTACCACGCCAGATCATATCCAGTCCATCATAGAATTTGCGCGTATTGGTATTATCACTATCGCTGGTTTCCTTGATCTCAACCATCAGCATATAACCATACAGATGTTCTTCACTGTCAACCAGTTTCATATAGCACCGTGCCAGGTCATGCGAGTGATAGCTCTCCAAGCCCGGGTAAAAAACCTTGTCAACCTTGGAATGATTTTCCAGGAATTCGGCCACCTGCATGGCACTGCGGCTCATTTGGGCAATCCGGGATCGCAGGGTACGCAGGTCATTTAAAGTCAGGTAGGCTCCCATGGGATGCAAACCGGGGCCGTTATCACGGTAGGGCCATAGCTTGACCCAGGCGGCAAAGTCGGCCATCATTTCATCGCAGCCCACCTTGCTGGTAATATTCTTCCTGGCCACCACCAATCCCACCACAGATGAACCACTGGCGGCCATAACCTTGGTGGCCGATTGCACCACAATATCTGCTCCGAAGGCCAGCGGCCTGGTCAGAGCCGGTGAGGCACAGGTGGCATCAACAATCAGTGGAATCCCCTGAATATGAGCCAGATCTGCCACAGCCTCGATATCAAATATGGAAACCGATGGATTGGATGGGAATTCACCGTATACGAAGCGGGTACCGGCATCGATTTTTTCCGCCCATTCACCGGTATCGGAAGGATGCAGTACCCAGCGAACCTCGATTCCCTGTTCCTGCTCGCGGCGGACAGAAAACTGCTGAAAGGTACCGCCATAAACTTTCGAACAGGCCACAATATTTGGCGGCGGCAAGCTATCATCGACTACCAAAAACGGTTCCGTTGCCGTACGGATGGCACTCATCCCGCTGGAGGTTGCCACGCAACTGGCCTCCAGATTTGTGCCATAGATTTCCAGCAACGCGGCCGTTTCCTCCAGGAATAAATTGGTGGGATTAGCTATCCGCGAATAACACCAGCTGGGCATCTGGTAGGATAATCCGGCCTCAAGCGCATATGAATTTTCATAGGCCTGGGCAGTTGACAGATAAACCGGCTCCATGATCGAGCCGTTATTGTTTTGCAATGCCTGGGACAGGTCATACAAACCATGAGTGGCAATCGTGTCGAATTTCCAGTTTTTTGCTCGTCTGATCCGGCGTTGCCGATCGGCGGTCATCTCACGGCCAGCTGCAACCCAATAATTCAAATCATTCTTTGATAAACCGGGTTTTTCTCTGGACATATTACTCTCCGTTTACCGGCAGCCTGGTTTCCTGCTTTTTGGTTGACAAAACTACCAGGGTCTTCAAATGCTGAACATCGGGCAGGGCCGTCAACTTATGGATTATGAAATCCTCATAGGCTGGAATATCTTTGGTGGCTACCTTTAGCATGAAATCAGCTTCGCCGGTGATATGATGGCATTCCAGAACTTCATCCATGGCAACCAGTGCTTTGGTTAACCGGTCCAGAGCAGCCACGCCGTGTCGTACCAGAGTCACCTCAACGTAGGTAAAACAACTGATACCGACTTTCTGGGGCTCCACCAGAGCAACATATTTTGTGATATACCCTTTTCGTTCTAATTTCTTGACACGCTCCAGGGTCGGAGGAGGTGACATACCTACCTGTTTGGCCAGTTCGGAATTGGTTATCCGACCCTGCTCCTGCAAAATCTCAAGTATTTTCCGGTCGGTATGGTCTAGTTCTTTGTGATTATTTGGCATCTTAATCCATTCCCCTAATAATATTATGCTATTGAATGTAGTTAGATAATATTAATTTTTCAAATGAGAAATACTGGCCTTATCAACAATTGTTGTTCGCCGTATCAAAGAATCAGACCTCATGTTCAGTAAGAGTGGATTGATGACCGTTGACCATATTAATTTCAATCGCTTTTAATTAATTGCTGATCATCATGGTTGTTAAAAAATATATACTAGCGGTATCCGGACAACTTCTACCAGGAATTTATAACTACTGCTTTCAGCGAATTACAAGCATTTTCCCCGGCCGGGGATTAAATAATAACTGTAGTATTAAATAGGAGAACGTAATGACGACTCTTTCCGAACAACGTCAAGCATTTAGCTATTGGGAAAACATTAAGGATCTGGCAGATCAATGTATCGACATCATGCTTAATCTGAGCCAGAGCGGCCATCCCGGGGGATCGCGCTCAAAGATGCAGGCCACTGTTGCCACCCTCTTATCGGGTGTAATGAATTGGGATATACGCAATCCCGGTAAACGCTTCGGGGATCGTTTTATTCTGAGTGCCGGCCATACAAACCCTCTGATTTATGCCGTCCTGGCCGTTTTCAACGAGGCCCTACGCCGGAAATATCAGACTACTGGTAATAAAAAATATTTGAATCCCATGGGCGATGAATACACCCTCACCTGGGAGGACCTGTTGACCCTTCGGCGCCGTGGCGGCCTGCCGGGCCACGCCGAGATGGAAGGTAAAACCCTGTTTTTCAAAGCCAATACCGGCCCCAGTGGACACGGATTTCCGATCGCCGCCGGGGAAGCATTCGCCCTGAAACATGCCGGATTCGATAGTGTTAAGGTGTTTGCCATTGAAGGTGAAGGGGGCTTGACACCCGGTGTTGTGCATGAGACCAAAAATTCCGCTTATGGACTGGGCCTTGGTAATTTCATCACACTCGTCGATTGGAACGACTGGGGCATCGATGCCCGCCCCTTCAGCTCGGTGGTTGCCGGTACGCCAACTGACTGGTTTGCCCCTTATGGCTGGAAGGTCGTTGGCGTAGAAAATGGCGAGGACTGGGGACAACTGTTGACCGGCTTTGAGAATCTCCTTTCCAACCCTGATCCGGATCAACCCAAGATGTTGTGGTTCAAATCCCGGAAAGGGCGCGGATATTATAAATATGATGCTCCGAGTCACGGGGCCCCGCATAAACGCAATTCGGAGGAATTCTGGAAAACCAAGCGTGACTTTGTAGAAAAATATGGCATCACTCTACCCCATATGGATCAGCCGGGATTTGATGATTTTGATTCCGACAAACAGCAGATGGCTGAAGTCATGGAAGCCGTCTTTTCCCTGTTTGATAAGGTCGATGGTCTGACTGACTACCTGGCCGATCGGCTGATTGAACTTGGTGACAGCATACCCGAAACCCTCCCCGGATCAGATAAATATGATGCCAATCCGCTTGAAGATCCAGAGTTGTACGACTACGAAAACTATCCAGTAGAATTGTATAAAAAACCAGGCGAAACCGCTCCCAATCGCGGCGGATTCGGTAATTTCGGTTCCTGGGTGAATTCCTGGTCGCAGAAAAAATATGGCCGGCCCCTGTTCCTGGTAAACAGCGCCGACCTGGCCGGCTCAACCAACATCGCCGGTTTTTCAAAAGGCTGGGGTGATGCGGACGATACCGGCATGTACGACCGGAAAGACAATCCTGGCGGTACTCTGATGCCACAGGGTATAACCGAGTTTGCCAATGCGGCCATTAACGTCGGTGTTTCATCGGTAAATATGAACAATGATGTCTATGATAAATATAATGGCTATCTGACAGCCTGCAGTACCTATGGCTCTTTCAGTTACCTAAAATACGGTGCCTTCCGCCTGTTCAGCCAGGCCGCCCAGGATTCCCAGTTCAAGGTCGGGAAAACAATCTGGGTGGCGGGCCACAGCGGACCGGAAACCGCCGAAGACAGCCGCACGCATTTTGGTATCTTTGCCCCGGGGGTTACCCAGCTGTTTCCAAAAGGGCAAATATTAAACCTGCACCCATACGAATATAACGAAGTACCGGTGATGCTGGGTGCTGCCCTGAAAACCGATATTCCGATCATTGCCCTTCATCTTACACGTCCGGGAGTTAAAATACCGGATCGTGAGGCGCTGGGGATGGCCTCTCATTTTGATGCCGCCAAAGGTGCTTACATAATTAAGGACTATGATCCCGACCGGCCCAAGGAAGGTGTTGTTATTGTTCGCGGTACCAAATCGACCGATGAATTAATCTCGATTCTTCCCAAGATCAGGGATGAAGGACCCAACGTCAAGATTGTAGCCGCCCTCAGCTACGGGCTGTTCACGATGCAAAGTCCTGAATACCGGGATTCCATTATTTCCCCAAAAGAGTGGACCGATGCCATGATTATCACCAATACGGCCATCGATCTGATGGGTAACTGGATCAAAACCCCCATTGTTAAAGAATATTCAGTCAGCGCCGACTGGGACAACCGCTGGCGTTCAGGCGGTACGCTGGATGATGTGATCGACGAAGCCCACCTGGGTGCCAACTGGCAGTGGGAAGCAATCGTGAAGTTTGCAATTGAACGTCATATCCGGCTGGAGAAGCTCCAGGCCGCTCTGCCCGAATAGACCTCTACCTATACAAAAAGGCCATCAGCTGACTGCCGATGGCCTTTTTTCTGAACTAACTACAATGAGAAAATCTAGGTGGCCGTAATTACCAGTTCCGCTTTTTGGGTCCAACCGAAACCATAACCCAATCCCAAAAAATTAGTGTTCTGGTCTTTACCAACCTCAGTGGTGGTGAAACGCAATTTCAGGTCAGAGCCCAATTCACCGGTCATCTGCTCGGCCCAGGCAAAACCGTAACCCATCCCAAGGATATTGGTTTTCCTTTTTTTTATAACCTTGGTAGCCGTCAGATCAAATTCCAACCCATTCAGATCACCATGCATCGCACGGGACCAGGCAAAACCAAATCCCTGTCCGAGCAGGTTCCGTTTGGTGAAACGGCCCACGGAAGTAGTCAGCAGGTTTACACTGAAATTGGTGTGTCCATTCCCTGCCATTGATTGGGTCCAACCATATCCAAAACCAGCTCCCGGGAAAGCTGATTTAGTTTCCCTCTCAACCTTGGTAGCCTGGAGCTCCAGGACAATTCGCCCCTTATTGTTCCTGACTTCATCGACAATAGACTGATAGACTGCGTTCATTTTCATTCCTGTGATTATAATTGGGTAAGTACCTGTAGAACAGTCTCCGCCAGCTCATATTTCAGATGCAATACGGGATATCCGACTACCATTGATAAGGTTGCCAGTACGATTAGAAAATTTATGGTCTGTTTTATTACTTGTTTCATAATTCTACCTCTTGCCATTATGACACGGGGTAGAATGAAATAGTTGCCAGAGGGATTAAGAAATAAAAAGGGGGTGATGGCTATCACCCCGGTGGATTCTATTTAAAGATCGGCCAGAACGTCCTGGGCGTGGGTTTTGGTTTTAACCTTTGGATAAGCCTTTTCAATCATACCGTTCTCATCAATCAGATATGAAATCCGGATAATTCCCTCGAATTCCCGGCCATACATTTTTTTCAGCCCCCAGGCGTGATAGGCCCGCAACACATCTTTATCTTCGTCACCCAGCAGTGGATACTGGAATTCATATTTATCGGCAAATTTCTTCTGGCGGGCCGGGGCATCGGCGCTCATACCTAAAACAGCCACATTTTTTGCTGTGAATTCGGCATATTCATCCCGCAGGGTGCAGCCTTCGGTGGTACAACCGGGAGTCATGGCTTTGGGGAAAAACCACAGCAACACTTTTTTCCCTTTGAAAGCGCTCAGAGAAACTGAATTGCCATCCTGATCCGGCAGGGAAAATTCCGGGGCCTTGGATCCTACTTCTAACATAATAACTCCTGTTTTTATTGTTAGATGTTTTTAAAAGTCAAAAGGATACAAGTTCCCAAAAAAAATAGACCAAGCTATCGCTCCAACCGGCTAAATCTCTGACCACCGCATTCTTTCATCGCCGCTGGTCAACATTTCGTACACCACCTTTATTCCGGTACGCTGTCCACGCCAGACCAATAAATCCATAGCTTCATCCAGGTCTACCCAGCGATAATCGGAATGTTCATCAGACAGGATAACTTTTTCCGAATCCACTTCAATCCCGAAGACCGGCACCTGGTTGATCCGATCACCATGGACTTCATAAAAACTGCTCACATGGTCAGCCACGAACATCCGCTTCGGTGATAACCCGGTTTCTTCTTTCAATTCGCGAATGGCGGTTTGCCAGGCTTCTTCGCCTGTTTCGATTTTCCCGGCCACCCCCTGCCATAGATGCTCGTAGATTTTGTTAGCATTCCGCTTCAACAGTAAGAAACGTATGCTGTTTTCTGTCTGCCGAAAAACATAAGCATCGATTACACGGATGGTTGTTTGGGTCATATCAATATCCAACAAGGATTAATAATTTGTGATTTGCCAAGTGCTCACAACAATTTCCATTACCTGATCTTCTTCTAAAATCACTATTTGGTGTTCCCTGTTCTTAAATCAATTGTATCACATTCCTGAATATTCATTCATTATAGATAAATAATCTGCAGCCCAGTCGGTGAAACTGCCAACCGCTATTTCTTTTCGCATAGTGTCCATCAGATTCAGGTAATAGGTCACATTATGCAGCGAGGCCAGGCGCAGGCCGAGGATCTCATTGACCCTGATCAAGTGGCAGAGATAAGCCCGGCTGAAATTCCGGCACAGGTAGCAATCACAGGTCTCGTCAAGGGTACTGAAATCGGTCTTATACTTGGCATTCTTGATATTGATTATCCCATGGCTGGTAAACAATTGACCATTCCGGGCATTGCGGGTAGGCATCACACAATCAAACATATCGACCCCCAGACGGACGGCACGCACCAGATCGGTGGGCCGGCCAACCCCCATCAGGTAACGCGGCTGATCCTTGGGTAAAATACCATCCAACAGTTCGATCATATCAAACATGGCGCCTTTTTCTTCACCCACCGCCAATCCGCCAATGGCAGTTCCGCAGGTAGCATAAGGAATGACTTCTTCGGCGCTGCGGCGGCGCAGCTCTTCGTAAACTGAGCCCTGTACAATCGGAAACAGTGTCTGCTCATGACCATAGAATGGTGGGTTCTGCTCCAGATAATCCCGGCATTCCGTTATCCAGCGTGAAGTACGCTCAACGGCCGCCTCCGCCATTTCGATACCGCCATCACTGGGAGGACACTGATCAAAAGCCATGATTATGTCGCTACCGAGGTGGCGCTGGATATCCATGGAAACAGCCGGATTGAAAAAATGTTTACTGCCATCCAGGTGGGACTGGAATTCCACACCCTGATCGCTGATTTTATTCATTTTGGCCAGTGAAAAGACCTGAAACCCGCCACTGTCGGTGAGAATCGGTTTTTCCCAGGAATTGAACTTATGCAATCCCCCGGCCGTCTTGATGATTTCGGTACCCGGACGTAAATACAGATGATAGGTATTCCCCAGAATAATCTGGGCTCCGGCCGTGGTCAGTTCGGCAGGACTCATGGCTTTTACCGCTCCTACCGTTCCAACCGGCATAAAGATCGGTGTTTGAATTTCCCCGTGACTGGTTTGCAGCAGGCCAGTACGTGCAGAAGTATCTGAATCTGAGACTGTAATTGTGTATTTCATAAGATTTATTTAGGCTATCACCGGGGAATCCGGTACCATGAACTCAGGTTACTCGCATGTGCCGGCGGTTAAAGGCCCAGGCACCTATTATCCAGTAAATAAGGGTTATTAATAACAGTGCAATGATTTCCGGCAATATATCACCCGTGCCAGCACCTAATATCAACACCTTTTTGGCAGCCGATACGGCATGGGCTGGCGACATTACCCCCTGGGCGGTAATGGTGTACCCCGCAATAGTAAATAATGGTTTCCCTTCCAGCGGAAAGGCAGCACCGGTGAAGAACATGAACAGAAACATGGGGAAATTACCCACGATCAAAACTTCATTGGCCGATTTGGTTGCTGCTGCCAGGATCAGACTAAATGCAATCATCGATATGCTGGTCAGCACGGCGATCAGTAACAGTAGGCCGATTGATCCGGAATAACTGAAGCCCATCAGCAGGGCCGTTCCCAGGGTCAGTAAAATTGCTATCAGGCCCACGGTAACCTGAACCACTGTGATACCACCGAGGTAATTCAGAACACCCACCTGTGATAATTTCAGGCGAATGATTGTGCCATTTTCCACTTCGGTTACAATGGCTATTGTGGCGGTAAACATCAGCATGATTATCGCAAGGATCAGCAGACCCGGAACCCACAGGTCAAATTCACTGATCTCGCCGGATACCCCCAGGCTGGTCTCGACAACATCGACCGGCATAGCGAACGGCCATATCTGCGCCAGATACTGGTTGAAGGCCTCGCCGGCCCAGATGGCCGTCACCATATAATTAATATCTGTCAGATCACCCACGATTTCCAGCTGCGATTGCGGTTCCGGCCTGGCGGCTGATATCATTTCCAATGCACGGGAGAAATTCTCCGGTATCACCACCAGTGCATTGGTTTTCTTGTTTCGTAATTGCTCCAGGGCTGATTCCCGATCATCTGCCTGAAGCACTGAAATTGGTATCGACAGTGAATCGCTTTCAAACCGTCGGGCAACCTCAATCAATCCTGCACCGTGATTCCGGATTTCACCGGACTGTTCGATCCCGGAGTCATAATTCACAAATACCAGATCATAGCTGGGCTGCCAGGCTTCGTTTATCAGGTAATAGACAAACACAAAGAAGGGCGCCATTGTTACCGTTAGTAACAATATCCAGTAGCTGCGTAATTGCTCACGGAAACTCTTTTTAATTACCGAGAGGAACTTCATGCCCTGAGCTTCCTGCCGGTCAAATGTATAAATACATCTTCCAGTGTATTTTCCCGCAGGGATATCCCTTTTACTGTGACTCCAATCGTAGCGAGTTTCGCTGTTACTTCAGGTAAAAGTGTCACCAGGTTAGTGGCCTTCAGTCTTAATATATCTTTATGTAATTCAACTGATTCACAGATTGGTTCTACCGCATCAACAACATGTTCACCGTTTTCCAGATCACCGGACAGCTCAATCTCCAGCAGATCACCTTCACCGATAGACCGTTTAAGATTCTCCGGCGAATCAAGTTTTAATAATTTGCCGTAGTCTATGATGGCCACCCGGTCCGCCAGGCGATCGGCCTCATCCATATTATGGGTTGTTATAATCACGGTCTTGTCGCGGGCCAGTTGTTTGATAAAACCACGGACCAGCAACCGGCTCTGGGGATCGAGGCCGGCTTCCGGTTCGTCCAGAACCAGAATCTGGGGGTCGTGAACCAGGGCCAGACAAATATTCAACCGCCGTTTCATTCCACCGGAAAGTTTCGCTGCCAGTGTCCCGGCTTTATTGGATAAACCAAGCGTTTCCAGTAGTTGGTTGGCACGAGCCTTAGCCGAAGCACGGCTTATATTGTACATTTCGGCAATGAATACCAGTTGCTCACGGCAGGTGAGCTTGGGCCAGAAAATATTATCCTGTGGACATATACCAAGCTGATATTTAACACCCGCCCGCCGGATCAGGGGATCATTAAATACAATCGATCCTGAATCGCAGGGCAGTAACCCACACAACATCCGGATAGTCGTCGTCTTCCCGGCACCATTGGGGCCCAGAAATCCAAATACTTCTCCTTGCCGGATATCAAAACTGATACCATTTACGGCCTGGACGGGTCCAAATGATTTATGCAAATCAGAAATTTTGATTACTATACCAGGCTTAACTATTGAATCAACTGCTCCCATGGATTAAAATATAAGGCAATTCGGGGCTGGGGGACAACCTCCCAAATCATTTATACGGTTTGTTTATCCAACTCCAGAAATTCACGGATTCCATTGATTGACTTAAGGCGTGCCATCGTTTCATCAATATCAGTCAACTGGATTTTTCGATAACCCAGATACTCATGGATCGAAGAATAACCCCAGTCTTCCGGCCGGGAGACAAGTTTCTCGCGGACCGGCGTTAAAGTGATATATTTAACCAGCCACAGGAACTGGGTATCATCGGCAATTAGGTTCGATTGAGCGGTTCCGTCGAAAACCGGCCGGGAATGGCCATATTTGCTATGGATCGACTTGGTATATGAATTCATGAGTCCTCCGATCATTTTGCCAATCAGCAGATCATCGGTATTCTGACGCACGAATAAATGATAATGATCCGGCATCAGGCAATAGGCCAGAATCGAGACTGAATATTTCTCCTTGTACTTGACCAGCCGCCAGATAAAATCATGGTAATCCTGGTCGCAGGAGAAAATCTTCCTCCCATCCGCACCACGATTGAACAGGTGGTGATAGGTGTTTTTACGATAATTCCTTGCCATATTGTTGAACCTTCAAGGTCGCATCTTCAATACCTTTAAGGTTGCAATCATTCTAATCTGTTTAAAATTTTGTGGTCCTGTCTAAATGTGAATTCAAATTATTTCTCTTCTGAGCAACCTTCCGGGTTTTTAAGAAAAGAAGTAATCTGGAAAGTCTAAGCAAATTCTAATCGACGGATAAAAAGTCCAGAATATCATCCACCGAACCTAACAATTCCCTGAAATCGTTCATATCCAATAATTCATTTTTTCGCAATCCAAGATACTCCCGCAGTGATGAATAATCCCAATCCTCCGGCTGCTTAACCAACCCACTTTTTACCGGATTAAGGGATAAGTATTTAAACAACCAGAGAAAATGATCTTCATCTGTCACGAACTTGGATTTTGTCGGACCCTCGAATAAAACGCCGGTTCGTTCATATTTTGTATTGAATGTTTTCGTGAACGCATTTGTCAAACAACCAATCATTTGGCCTATCGTAAAATCTCCTGTTTTCTGCTGAACCAGTAAATGAAAATGGTTTGGCATTAGACAATATGCCAGAATACTGATCTGATATTTGCTTTGATATTGATTTAATTTCCTTAGAAAAAATCGGTAGTCACAATCATCCTTGAATACTTCCAAACGATTGGTACCCCGGTTATAAAGATAGTAACAACCACCCATAGTATATTTTTCACTCATAATACTTCCCCTCTTAAACCCTCAAGGTCACATCTTCCAGTCCTTGAGGATTGCTTATAATTTTCCTCTACATTAAAGCAACCTTCCCGGTTTTTAAGAAGTAACCTGGAAGGTTGGAAGGTTTATTAGTTAAAACAGAATCTCCAGTGCTTCCTTAACCGTCTTGATCCCAATCAGCCGAATTCCAGGCTTATTCATTTTAATCCGCTGGATACTACCTTGAGGTGCAACAATTTGTTTGAATCCCAAAGCCTGAGCCTCCGCTACCCGTTTCTCCAGCTGCGCCACCGACCGTACTTCACCGGCCAGACCAACCTCACCAACCAACACCGTATCGGCGGGAATCACGCGGTCCAGTGTACCGGAAGCCACAGCTCCGATGACCGCCAGATCGGCTGCCGGATCATTCACCTTCAATCCACCTACCAGATTAACAAAAACATCCCTGGTTCCCAGTACCAATCCCTGCCGTTTTTCCAATACGGCCAGAAGCATAGCCAACCGGCGCAAATCGAAACCATTGACATTGCGCTGTGGCGTCCCAAAGTTGGCGGCTGAAACCAGGGCCTGAATCTCCAGCAAAATCGGCCGGCTGCCTTCCAGGGCGGGATAGATGGCTGCACCGGACACCCCACTGGTCCGTTCGGCTAAAAACAGCTCCGATGGATTCTCCACCGGCTCCATTCCACTGGCTTCCATCCTGAAAATACCCACTTCATTGGTCGTACCGAACCGGTTCTTGACCGAACGCAAAATCCGCTGATCATAACGGTCATCGCCGTCCAGATATAGAACAGTATCAACCATATGCTCCAGCATTTTGGGGCCGGCAATAATTCCTTCTTTGGTCACATGTCCGATAATAATAATAGTAACGCCCTGCTGTTTGCAGGCCTGCAGAAGCTGCTGGCCGCATTCCCGTATCTGGCTGACCGATCCAGGAAGTGAATCCAGGGCGTCGCTGTATACGGTTTGAATGGAGTCTACCACCACCAGTTCGGCTTTCTGCCGGCTGATCTCTTCCAGGATTGCCTCAACCCGATTTTCGCCGGACAGACGTAAATCATCAGCGGTAACTGAAAGCCGTTCAGCCCGCAAGGCGATCTGCTCCTCAGATTCTTCCGCTGAAACATATATTACCGGCTTACCGGACCGGGCGGCTATTTGCAATGCCAGGGTAGATTTTCCAATCCCCGGGCTGCCTCCCAGTAAAATCAACGCTCCCGGAAGTATACCGCCCCCCAGTACCCGGTCTACTTCCCCAATGGTTGTTGAAGTCCGGCCACCGGATGGTTTTTTCAGGATTTCACCCAAAGCAAATGACTGTCTATTATCAAGCGTTGAACGTTTTCCGCCCTTGGTACTGACCTTGAATTCGTTGAGGGTACCCCATTCATGGCAGGTCGGACACTGGCCGTTCCACTTAGGAAAATCCGCACCGCAATTAGCGCATAGATAGGCTGTCTTGGATGTTGCTTTAGCCATAACCGATCCCGAAATTGAGATTGCCGGTCACCAATGTCAATAATTCAATCTGGCTACTTATAATGGAACCTCTGGGGTAATCCAGTGCCTTCCCGACCTAAATACTCTGGGAAGCGTGTGGGGGTAATGATTGCGGAGGGACAAGATTCGAATCTTGTCCTTACAATTTTATTAAACAACAACCGGAAAGGATTAATTATCGTTGTGCTTTTATTACCAGTCCGGCCCCAGCGACAGATAGAATTGCGGCCGCGAGGTACCATCGTCCATTATATCCCAGGCCGAATCGATTCGCAACAGGAAATAGCCGAAATTCACCTTGACGCCCCAACCGAACCCGGCCACAATCGGACTGAATCCGGTATGATAGTCATCATCATATTTCTTTTTCAATAATTCATTATCGCTGAATTCGGCAAATTGATTCCAGGCGGCCCCGGCGTCCAGAAAAACATGGCCACGGATATTACCAAATATCATTTTCAGTGGGAATCCCAGGGCAAAATAATTGATGAATGGAAACCGGACTTCCAGGTTAGCCAGGGCAACGTTGGTTCCATAACGCTCATAGAATCTGGTTCCGCGGACCGGCATGGCAAAGACCGAGAAATAGGCATCTTTCAGCATATTGTCGTTGCTGTTGCTCAAGATGCCCTGGCGATACCAGCCGTCGTCATCCTTGCCGTTGGTCTCACCGATTCCAAACAACCAGTTAGGTACGCCGCCCAGCAGGAAAGTCTGGGCGTCATCACCAATGCTGGTACCAATCATCAGCCGGCCGGCCAGTGAGTAGTCACGCAAAAAACGGTAATAATGGCGCGTGTCAAGGGTAATCGTCTGGAAAGATAAACCATCATTGTTGGCCTTCGGGCTGGCAACCACCCTGAGATTCTGGCGGAAACCATCAACAGGGCCGGTATAACCGTAAATGGTATTATCATAAATCCAACTGGCACTGGGCAGGACTGTATTCAAACGTTCTTCAAAAACCGGTATCCACTGGTCATTACCGTAATCGATACCATAAATAGTGTAACGCACCTGGCTGGCAGTCAACTCAAACTCGAACCGATTATAACGGTTCAGGGGAATCGATTGCCCGTAACTGGCACCATAATTCCGCAGACGGCTTAAATAGGAATAACCATCGGAGAAGAAATCGGCCATATGGTAGGCCGTGAAATAATGATCGATGCGGTGTTTGAGATAGGCATAGGTAAAATAGTAATCACTGTTTTCTAATGTCAGGACCAGTTCTGTGCCCAGAATTATTTGATGATCACCCAGGATATCACTAAACAGGAAAATCGTAGAACCAGAATAACCGAACACATTGGAGAAAGCCGCCTGACCGTCAACCAGATCCAGGGAAAAACGGGTTTTATAAATATTGGTGATATATTCACCGTCAGCGGTTTTGGTGCTGTCGTCACTCAACTCGACCAGTGGTTCATTCCCCTCAAAAGCATATTCATTGATCCGTTCGTATTCCTTGGCGAAAATGAAACGGGAAAAATCTTCGTTGGCATGTCTATCCGACACGCTGGATTCCCGGCCTACGCGCATATCAACAAAAGATTCATCATCTGATTCGAGGTTCTTAATATAGTTGGTTGGTTCTATCGTCACCGCTTCCATTTCCAGGGGATTGGCCAGCGAAAATATATCCCATCCCATTCCTGAGTAGCCGGAATAAACCAGGGTTTTATCATCTTTGGTGAGGCTGATCTGATAAATACCGGTCAATACATTGGTAACCGGAAAATAGTCGCGACTATCCAAGTTATAAAAATGGAGATTCCAGATTCCATTATAATCGGCGGTATATAGCAACGTGTTCTGTGTATTGGCCCAAAGCGGATAATTCTCATTATAGTCTGTATCGGTTACCTGACTGATCTCTCCTGTTGCTACATCAACCATGTAAATATCGGTTTGTGAATAATCGTATTCAGCCATATTCACCAGTTCGGTATTGTCAACCGACCGGCGTTCCGATACAAATGCTATCTCTTCTCCATCGGGGCTCCAGGCCGGTTCAGAGTCAGAGAAGATATCATTAGTTATATTGATCAATTCCTGCTCTTTTAAATCATAGACAAATATATCGCTTGATCGCCCAACCGATCCGACAAAGGCAATTCGTTCACCATCCGGACTCCAGGCAGCGGTAAATAGACCGTCCATGTCAAATTCCAGCTTCTCCCGGGAATAATCCATTATATCAATCAAATAAAATACATCACCGCCACCAGCCTTGGCTGCCAGAACAACCTTACTGCCGTCAGGTGACCAGGAAAGGCCCGGCTGCAGCCACTTCAATTCTTCAAAATCAACTGATCGGTTACCCTTCACCAGTGTTTTAATCCGCTTACCACTTATCCCATCGATAAGCATTATATCCGCGTAACCGGAACGGTCGGTAAGTATGGCAATCTTGCTGCCATCCGGTGAAACAGCCGGCGATACATTATAAAAATTGCGATCCTCCTTATGATCGGTAATCCGTTTGGAAACATCAGTCAATTCATCTCGGCCGGAGATATCCGACCAGTATTCTTTCTTTAGATATTTATGCCATTGTTCGGTTAATTCCTCAAAATCCAAGCCCAGAGCTTTTCGGAAGCCCTTTTCCGCATCCTGGCGGCGTTTCATGGCGATAAAGATTTCACCCACTTTTTCACGGCCGTACTTCTCTGCGATAAAACGCCACACCGACTGTCCGCCTTTGTAGGCAAAATAATAATTCAATTCATTAATACTGGGCATTCGCTCGTTGATCGATATGTCCCTCAATATCATATCAGCCTGGGTATCCCAGTTGGAGGAAAGGTATTCAGCCAGGCCTTCATTGGCCCAGAGCGGAATATTCAATCTGACCCGGCCGGAAATAATCGACTGGATATTACCCCCGTAGATCATATCGTTCACCACAGCATGGACCAACTCGTGATGAATCACATGCCGGAACTGTTCATAGGAACCTTCGAATGGAATTACGACCCGATTTTTAAATAATTCCGTAACACCACCGATCCCTTCACTCATGTAATCCCAGACTACATTCGTCTGTTGAAAATCGTTATGGGAATGATATACAATAACCGTAACCCGTTTATTCAATTCCCAGCGCAAATGCTTGGAAACCTGGTCATAGGCATCTTCGATTACCTCGGCGGTAAATTCGGCCAGGGGTTTTTCATCACCATAGTAATAAATATCAAAATGAGGGGCTTCGATATATTGCCAGTCGAAATCACGATACTGTACCTTGTTCTGGCCAAACGACTGGCCGAACACTGCCGCATTGAATAATAATACAATAATTAAAAATTTCTTCATACCTTGCCTTACGATGCTAGGTGAGTTACGGTTCCAAACTCCAGCCTTATCTCATTCGAAGATACCATATATTAATATCCATGTCAATAAGTGGTCGATAAACGGCTGACAATTTAATTGCCTAACCTGTGTTGATTAACTTAGTTTCAGTAGATGGACCTGCCACTGTTTTTCATCTCAGATATACACCTGATGCTTGATCCCGGACAGGAAGAACCCGGGAAGCAGGAAAAATTATTCCAGTTCCTGGACCATGTAAGTGATTCGGGTGGCACCTTATTTATTGTCGGAGATCTATTTGATTTCTGGTTCGAATACGAACACCTGATTCCAAAAATCTATTTTCCCTTTTTGAATCACTTGCATTCGATTCGTCAGAAAGGCGTGAAAATCCATTATCTGCTGGGAAACCACGATTTCTGGGTCCGGGAATTTATTACCGACACCCTGATGGATCATACCTACACCTGCGATGTTGAATTCGAGCTGGCCGGTAAAAATTTTTATATTACCCATGGCGATGGATTATTATCCTGGGACAGGGCTTACCGTGTAATGCGCTGGGTAATCCGTAATCCGGTGTTTATCTGGTTGTTCGGCTGGCTGCATCCTAACCTGGGGTACCGTCTGGCTAACTGGATTTCACGCACCGGTCATAATTATATGCACAGCGATGAATACAATCAGAAAATCGTGGATGACCTGATGCAATTTGCCTCTGAAAAATTCAGCGCTGGCTTTGATTACTTAATTACCGGTCACTACCATCAGACCCGCGTAGAAAAGACCGCTGCCGGACAATTGGTTATTCTTGGCGACTGGATTAACTATTTTTCTTACGCTGTTTTCGATGGGAAAGAATTGTCACTGGAGTCGTGGAAATGAAATTAATATATTCAATAACCAGGGTCGTCTTACTGCTTATCTTCCTGATACTCTGTGGTTGTGGCCGCTTTTTTGGTAAGGGGAAAATGGATCCTTCCCGAATCGAGACAGTGGAAAAACTGCATCTTGCCTACCAGAGCGGCGATGTAAAATCACTGGATTTACTGATCGATATTTACCTGGATGCAACCAAGCCCCTTGAAACCCGTCTGGCCGCCGGTGAGGCCCTGGCCGCCACCCACCACCCATCGGCCCTGGAAGCAATCTCCCATATCGTCAGTTCAGCCGATGGCTTGGATCTGACCTTCATGGAAGAGTCAATCGAAATCCTGGCCGGTTTCAAAGATGATCCCCAGGCAGCCGAAGCAATGGTATCTGCTTTACATAACATTGAAGGAAAGACCAATAGCCTGCATCTTTCGCTGGTCAAAAGCCTGGGCAAGGTTCGAACCAAAGATCAGATTCTGCATCTCCTGGACATCTATGAGGTCAGCAAAGCCAACCTGGCCCAGACAGAAAATATGTTAACCCGGACCCTTGGGCAATTAGGCGATGACCAGGTAATCCCGGTTTTAACTGCCATTGCCAAAGATGAATCGGTCAGTCTGCCGGTCCGCAACCGGGCCGTGGAAATTTTAGGGAAAAAGGAGACCGCCGATGTGGTTGGTTCCTTTACGGAATTACTTGGCAACCCGGCTACCAGTGAAGAAGTTCGTGATTTCGCCCTGAATACCATGGCCGGAGTCAAGGAAGAAAACCTGATTCTGGCCCTGCTGGATACCTATAATTCTGGTAAAAATCAGTACTACAGCCTGTTGAATACTATTCTTGATGCCCTGGGAGAATTCGACGATCCTGAGATCAAATCGGCAGTGATGGAAATTATTATGAACCAGGAATATCCCGCCTCCCTGCGCCGGAAAGCCTTGAAGGGACTGATCAAATTCAACGACCCGGAACTACTGCCACCGGTAATCGAACTTCTGAAAGAACGACGTAATTATTATTTCTATGATACCATAATGGAAGTCGTAAAACACTACGATCAGGACGGAAGTCAGCAGGAAAAACTGCGTCGGATCGCCTTCGAGACTCATCAGGGAGGTAAGAAATAATGAGAATTTTCCATTACTTCCTGGTATTATCGATGCTGACAACCCTGGGAGCCCAGACTGAACTCCCCAAGGTAAAAGAAAAAACATCAGAAACTGTCGACGATCAGCAACCCTTTTATGATGCTCCTATTAACCTGCAGGAATTGCAGCGGCAGATCGACTCGCTAAAATCAGTAGTTAAGGTATACGAAACCAGGAATACCCTGCCTCCGGTCGATAAAAAATTGCTGGATATGATCCCGATCCCGGAAAATCAGCAGCGCATTATCCTCCAGAACGGTACCGTTGTTGTAGGTACGGTGACTGGCGAATCGGCAGAAGAAATCAGTTTACAAACCAGCCTGGGAAGATTGGTGATCAGGAAAAACCTGGTAGTGCGGGTGGATGAACACTACGGACAACATGCCAAAGTGGAGATCGTTGGAGAACCGCAGATTCAAGTCTATCCGGACCGCGAAATCGTATTAGGGACTATTAAAAACACCGGCCAGGCCCGCGCCGATTTTGTGCGTGTAATCGCTGATCTGTGGACCAGCACAACCACATCCGCCGGTCGTGATTCAGCTTTTATCGAAGGATCAAAAATGAAATATAAAACTGGGATAATCACCGATACCGCCCTGGAACCGGGAAAGAGTGTTGATTTTATTGTAACCGTTCCGATCGTTCCCGGTAAAGAAGTCGAATACCGCACCCAGACCGTTATATGGACAGAGACGGAATAAAGATAAAAGAAGCTAAGATAAAAGATAAAAGTAAGAGAGAGGGGAGACGGTTGGCTTTGGACTTGGTTTTCGCTCAAGCACCAACCCCCAATCTTTAACCTCTAACTTTTAACTACTATCATCCAGCCTAACCAATAAATCCTAGCCACCAACTCCCATCACTTTCAGCATGATCGCATTCTGGGCGTGCATACGGTTTTCGGCTTCATCAAAAACGATCGATGCTTTTGATTCCATGACCGAATCAGTCACCTCCACATCACGTTCAGCCGGCAGGCAATGCATGAAAAGGGTTTCTTTCCCGGTCGCTGCCATCAGATTATCATTAACCTGAAAGCCCTGGAACCGTTTATAGCGATCCTCAAATTCCTCTTTCTGACCCATGGATGCCCACACATCGGTATAGACAACATCGGCATCTTTTACCGCCTGTAGCGGATCATGGGAAACACTCACTGAGCTCAAACCTGCCTCGTCTGCCAGCTTGATCGTTGCCTCTTCGGGAGTGTATCCGGCAGGGCAGGCACAGACAAATTCAAACGGCAGGCGGGCGGCCAACTGAAGCCAGGAATGAACAATATTATTCCCATCACCGATATAGACCACCTTCATATCATCCAGTTTTCCCCGATGTTCCCAGATCGTCAGGATATCGGCCATTATCTGGCAGGGGTGGTTATAATCAGTTAATCCATTTACAACCGGAACCGTCGAAAACTCGGCCAATTCTGTCATATGGGAATGAGCAAAAAGGCGCGCCATAATAATATCGTTATAACGGCTGATTACACGAGCAATATCTTTAACTGCTTCCCGCTCGCCGATACCGATATCATTTGGACCAAGGTAGAGGGCGTGTCCTCCCAGCCGGAAGAAACCTGTTTCAAAGGATATCCTGGTGCGGGCCGACGGTTTGGCAAAAACCATCGCCAGGCTGTGGTCTTTGAAAGGTTTGTAATCTTCCCTGTTTTTCAGCTTTGCCTTAACTTCTTTGGCCAGGTGTAAAACTTCCCAGATTTCATTTGAACTGAAATCAGTGATATGTAAAAAATCCCGTTTCATTTATCCTCCTTTTTATAAAAAAATAGCCTCCGCAGAGGCTATTTTTCATCGAATTATTGTACGTGGAAACACCCTAAAATTACAGTATACCCGGGTAGCAAATCAATCGTTCAAAGAATATAACGACTTAAATCCTGATCCTGGGCGATATCCTCCAGCTGTTCCTTTACCATATCTTTGGTGATATTTATTTCGGACACTTTACCAGTGGGTTGCTCGTACAAAATATCATCCAGCAGGGTCGTCATAATTGTATGCAGACGCCGGGCACCAATATTTTCCATTTTGGCGTTGACTTCGGTGGCGTATCCGGCAATCATATTTATGGCTGTGCGCTCGAAGGTCAGCTTCACGTTTTCCGCTCCCAGTAAAGCGGTGTACTGCTTGATCAGTGCCGATTGGGGGTGGGTGAGGATTTTGATAAAATCACGTTTGGTGAGCTTATCCATTTCAACCCGTATCGGAAACCGTCCCTGCAGTTCGGGGATCATATCTGACGGTGCCGACACATGAAAGGCACCGGCAGCGATAAACAGCACATGATCGGTTTTTACCATTCCGTAGCGGGTTGGAACCGTACTACCCTCGACAATTGGTAACAGGTCGCGCTGGACACCTTCGCGGCTCACATCGGGGCCGGCGGCGCCATCATTTCCAATGATCTTGTCGATCTCATCCAGGAATATGATGCCGTTATTTTCAACTCGCTCTTTGGCCATCCGCACCACTTCATCCTGGTCTACCAGTTTATGGGCTTCCGAATCTATCAGATGTTCGCGGGCATCACTCACCTTCATCCGGCGCCTTTTCCGGGACTGGGGCAATACATTGGAAAGCATGTCCTTCAGATTCATTCCCAGGTCTTCCATCCCTACGGGACCAAAAACCTGCATGGCGGGCATGCCGTCCTCCTGGATATCCACCTCGATTTCACGATCTTCAAAATCGCCCCGCTCCAGTTTTTCCCGCAACCTTGACCGGGTACGCTTGTATCGTTCCTCGTTCTCCTGCGATTTGCGCCGCTCGGTTTTGGTTTCATCCGGAAACAGGATGTCCAGCAACCGCTCTTCAGCCAACCGTTCGGCCAGTTCCAGGACCTCTTCTTCCCGTTCATTGCGAACCATGTTCACGGCAATGTCGGTCAAATCCCGGATGATAGATTCAACATCGCGTCCGACATACCCTACTTCGGTGAATTTACTGGCTTCCACTTTCATGAAGGGAGCATGAGCCAGGTTCGCCAGCCGGCGGGCGATTTCTGTTTTTCCAACACCGGTTGGACCGATCAGAATGATATTATTGGGGACTATCTCATCACGCATGGCTTCATCAACCTGCTGGCGCCGCCAGCGGTTACGCAAGGCGATGGCCACCGAGCGTTTGGCCCGATCCTGACCAACGATAAACCGGTCCAGTTCCTTAACAATCTGCTTGGGGGTCAATTCCTTCATTCCACCTCCAGAACGGTGATGGAATCATTGGTATAAATACACAATTCGGCGGCGATTTTCAGGGATTTCTTTACGATCTCCAGGGCTTCCAGTTTGGTGCTTTTTAAAAAAGCTGCCGCCGCCGCCTGGGCAAATCCACCACCCGATCCAATTGCTATGATCGGCCCGTCCGGTTCAATAACATTACCATCACCGGAGACTATAAAGCTGCTCCTACGGTCCATCAGGGCCAGCAGCGCATCCAGATTACGGAGGTATTTATCGGTCCGCCATTCCTTGGCCAGTTCCACTACCGACCGGCGCAGATCGCCATCGTATTCTTCCAGTTTTTTCTCAAATTTCTCGAACAGGGTAAGGGCATCGGCAGCGGCGCCGGCAAATCCTCCCAGAACCTGTCCGGTTTCCAGTTCGAATTTGCGGACTTTAACCGCTTTTTGCTTCAGGGCCATATCGCCAAACGTGACCTGGCCATCCCCCCCCAGGGCAACGGTACCCCGTGTGCGTACCCCCAATATCGTGGTGGCACGGAATAATTTTTCCATCAGTTTTCCTTAAATATTTATCCTGTCAGTAGTCTAATGGCCTTGCTCCAGCAATTTGAATAATTTCGAATCGGCCGGTAAAACCACCGTGGTCTGATCATCCAGAATTGATTTGTAGGCTTCCAGCGTACGCTGAAATTCATAGAAGGCCGGATCGGATGAAAAAGCCTGGGCATAGATATCGATTGCCCGCGCATCGCCGTTACCACGGATTTCTTCAGCCTGCTTGTAGGCATCGGCCAGAATAATCGTCCGTTCCTTATCGGTGGCAGCACGGATTTTCTGAGCTTCCTCTTCACCTTCAGACCGGAATTTATTGGCCTGGCGATTTCGCTCGGCTTCCATCCGGGCATAAATCGATGCTTCATTCTCCTCCGGCAGGTCCACCCGGCGGATACGGACATCGATCACCTCGATCCCGTAATCAGCTGTGGATTCACTGCTGGCCTTGGTTACGACCTCCATGATATACTCACGATTTTCAGTAATGATTTCAACCATATCGTGTGTACCAAGCTCCTGACGTAACTCAGAATAAACAATGTCATCTAAACGCGTCAGAGCTGTGGGAATTGCCTGTACCGTCTGCAGGAATAATAATGGATCGACAATCCGCCAGCGGACATAATTATCGACGATCAGGGTTTTCTTATCCTTACTGAGGATTTCTTCCGGTGGGGAATCGTATTCCAACAGGCGATCATCGAAAACGACCAGTTCTTGAACTGGATAGGGAATTTTAAAATGCAGGCCGGGACTTTGTATTGTCCGAACCGGTTTACCAAATTGCAGGATGACTACCTGTTCCTTTTCATCAACTGTGAAAATTCCGGTGGCCAGGATCAGTAAGACCAATACAATTATAACAGTTAAAAAGCGCTTCATTTCGTGCCTCCTTCCTGCTGATTCAGGTTCAAGAGGTTGATCAGGTTCCCTCCCCCTTCATCGGGTACAATATATTTATTGATACCCGGCAGGATTTCTTCCATTGTTTCCAGGTACAACCGTGTTTCAGTAACCCCTTTTGCTTTCCGGTATTCTTTCAAAATAGCAGAGAATTTGGCCGCGTCACCTTCAGCCCGCTTGATCCGGGCTTCCATATAACCCTGTGCTTCTTCGATCTGCGCCTGGGCGGCACCGCGTGCTTTAGGAATCACATCGTTACGATATCCTTCGGCCTGGTTGATCTTTCTGTTTTTATCCTCTTTGGCGGAAGCAACATCCTTAAAGGCCGCCGAAACCTGGGCCGGAGGAGCCACTGCCTGCAACTGAACGGCTACGACCTGGATACCAGTATCATATTTATCAAGAGTGTTCTGCAGTAAATCCCTGGTCTCTTCCTGAATAATCAACTTTCCGTCGGTCAGGGCCTCGTCTATTTTATGTTTGCCGATCGTGGTTCGCAGACTGGCTTCTGCTGCCTCACGAACCGTAATCTCCGGTTTGACAAAATTGAACAGGTATGCCTGGGGATCCTTGATCTTGTACTGGGCTATCATTTCCGCATCGACGATATTCTCGTCACCGGTCAGCATCAGGCTTTCGCGACTGTATTTCCGATAGCCATCCTTACCAACGGTCCGAAATCCGATTTCAATCCGTTTAACCTCAGTAACTTTAGGGATATCGGCCACTTCAATCGGGTAGGGAAAATGCCAGTTCAATCCAGACTGGGAAACCCGGGTCGCCTTACCAAAGGTTCTGATAACACCCACTTCATCCGGACCAACCACATAGATGCCGGTTGCCAGCCACAGACCCAGGGCGATCAAAACAATCGGGATCACTCCCAGCGTAAATAATTTATCCGGCACCTTATATTCCCGGTCACCGATAATAATTTTACGATAAGCCATACTATCCGCTCCTTTCTTTGGGGGATATTAATTAACTAAAGTTGCTTGCGCAAACGCGCCACCGGCAGCTTCAACTGCTCCCGGTATTTAGCCACGGTTCTCCGGGCAACGGGAAAACCGCGTTGTTTCAATATTTCAACGATCTGTTCATCGTTATATGGTTTCTGGTGATCCTCACCGTCAATAATTTCTTTCAGGGTATCCTTAATTATCTGATTACTTACCTCGCGGCCATCCTGAAGGGCAATCCCTTCGGTGAAAAATGATTTCAACTCAAAAATTCCAAATGGAGTATCCACATACTTGCCGCGCGTGGCACGACTGATTGTGGAAATATCCATCTTGATCTCATCAGCGATATCCTGCAATTTCATCGGACGTAATTGACGATCTTCACTGCGGAAGAAATCCGGCTGTTTATTTATGATAGCCTGCATTACGGCTACCATAGTCCGGCGGCGCTGATGGATGGCCTGAATGAACCACTGTGCTGAATCGACTTTCTGCTTCACATACTGCAGCACTTCCGGCTGGTGTTTCTCTTTCAACATCTGGATGTACGACGAACTGATATTTAAATCCGGCAACCAGTTGTCATTGGTAACAATTATCCAGTGTCCGTCCTGCTCACGGATGGTAACATCGGGAACAACCACATGGCTCCCAAGCCCCATTTTTCCTTCACCGGGGCGGGGATTAAGACGGGCAATTACGCTCATTGCTTCAGACAGTTCATCAGTGGTGCAGCCCAGGGCATTTTTAATATTATTATATCTGCGATTGGCAAAATCGTCAAAATGTCCGGTAACAATTTTATAGGCCAATGTTTCCGGATGATCTTCCAGTTGAAGGGTTATGCATTCCTGTAACGAACGCGCGCCGATTCCCCGCGGTTCCAGATGTTGGACCAGATTGAGCAGTTTCTCTATCTTTTCCTCGCTGGTTTCGAAACGATCGGCCAGCAGTACGGTGTCCATGCCAAGGTAACCATGCTCATCCAGATTCCAGATGATCTCCTCGACTACCATTCTTTCCCAGTCTGTCAGATCATAAATATTTAATTGGTTGATCAAACCATCCATAAAATCCTGCCGGTCCGGCAGGGGGATATCAACATCTTCTTTACTGGCATCATAGGTATTCGGCGCCGTATAATGATCGGGATCATTCAGCATCGAATCCCAATCGATTTCATCATCGGAGGATTCACTGGTCTCGGTTTTTTCCGGTCCACTTAATTCCGGTTCAATCTGTTCCAGAACCGGATTAACCTCTAGTTCCTCAAGAATCTTCTGTTCCAGGTTCGCCATTGGAATTTGAAGCAGGGAGGCCTGTAAAATCTGCTGGGGAGCGAGAATCTGTTTCTGTTCTAATCGTTGTTCCAGTCTTGGCATCAGTCTAACCTGAATCGTTCGCCTAAATACAGTTTACGGGCCTCTTTATCATTGGCGAGGAAATTTGAATCACCGGATTTCAGGATTTTACCATCGAATAATAAATACGACCGGTCGGTAATTGACAGGGTTTCCCGTACATTATGATCGGTGATCAATACACCAATATTGCGGTCCTTCAAAGAATGGACTATGGACTGAATATCTTCAACCGCGATCGGATCGACACCGGCAAATGGCTCATCCAGCAGGATGAAATCAGGATCCATAGCCAGTGCCCGGCAGATCTCAACTCTCCGGCGTTCGCCACCGGAAAGGTTGAAACCCTTGTTTTTTCGCAGGCGCTCAACCGAAAGGTCCTTTAACAGCCCATCTATCTTAGCTTGCCGTTCCTGCTTGCTAAGACCCGTCATTTCCAGAACCAGCTTTAAATTATCCTCAACTGACAGTTTACCAAAAATCGAAGGTTCCTGGCTCAGATACCCGATTCCGTTACGGGCCCGTTTGTACATGGCAAAATCGGTTATCCGCTGATCATCAAGATAAATATGTCCCCGGGTCGGTTTGATCATACCTGTGATCATATAAAAAGTTGTTGTTTTACCAGCCCCGTTAGGCCCCAGCAGCCCGACTATTTCACCCTTCTTGACCTGAATAGCCACATCGCTGACCACCATCCGCTTACCGTAGCGTTTGTATAACCCTTCCGCCCGTAAAACAGTGTGATTATTGTTCATCCATCCCTCGCTCGGTTACCCCGGTTGGCTGGGTGATCTTCCAGTGGTCAAGGCTGGCATCCGATTCAAAACCAACCCCGTACAGGGTATCACTGGCTTCAGTGGTAATCATCACCGAATCATCGGTGTATACATATTCATTGACCGCGTCCCAATCCAGGGTATCGGTAAACAGGGTAACGCCGCTGTCGGAAATAACAACCACATTCCCGATGGCACGCATATAATCCGATTTCTGGTCAATTTCAGCCAGGTCGGAAATCAATAAAGATGTGTGAACTTCGTCTGGATCAAAGAAATCAACGGTTACACTGTCATCCAAAATAGTGAATTGACGTTCGCTATACTTTTGCAGATGTCCGGCATTTATTATGGCCTGCTTGGATCCCTGCCTGGTCAGGATGATGGTTGTATTCCAGCTTTCCTGTTCCGGCAGACCTTCACGGGAAATACCTTCATTGATATTTTCTGTTTCCGAGCACCCGACCAGAATGATCAGAATTAGATAAGCATGGTTTTTGATTATGGTCCGGATCATGGCAATTGATTATCAGATTATACCGCTCTTCAGAATATCGTGGATGTGCACCACTCCCACCGGGTGGCCGTTCTTGGAATCATTCTGGACAAAAAGACTGGTAATACTGTGATTTTCCATTACCTCCAGAGCTTCCAGGGCCAGCATTTCCTGGTTAATCCAGAGTGGATTTTTGGTCATAAGGATTTCCGCCGGCTGATCGAATATTTCCTTACTGCCTTTCTCAAATCCGCGGCGTATATCACCATCGGTGATAATACCAACCATGACACCTTCATCATTTATCACACCGGTTACACCAAGACCTTTGGCGGAAATGGCAAACAGGGCATCGCGCACATTGGTATTGTTACTTACCAGTGGTATTTCATCCTTTGTATGCATTACATGCTTGACTTTCAGCAGCAGTTTCTTGCCCAAATTTCCACTGGGATGGAGAGAGGCGAAATCTTCATGTTTGAATCCTTTGGATTCATAGAGGGCTACTGCGATGGCATCCCCCATGGCCAGCATTGCTGTAGTACTGGCAGTTGGCACCAGATTCAAATTCCCGGCTTCCCGGGCCACGGATGTGTCCAGCAGGATATCAGACAAGCGTCCCAGGGATGAATTCACTCGTCCGGCCAGGGCAATTACTTTCAAGCCCATCCGTTTAACAGCATAGACAATTTCCAGAACCTCATCGGTTTCACCACTGTTGGACATGGCAATAATGGCATCGTCCCTGGTTACCATCCCCAGGTCGCCATGCAGGGCATCGCCGGGGTGGATAAAACTGGCTGGTGTCCCGGTACTGGCCAGGGTTGAAGCAATTTTCTGAGCGATCAGACCGGCTTTCCCCATTCCGGTAACAATTACCCGGCCACGACAATTGAGAATTGCATCAACGGCCTGGGCGAATGATTCGTCGATCCGGTCAAGCAAAGTCTGTAGCGATTCGGTTTCGATACTGATTGCCCGCCGGCCGATCTCAATACTTGCCTTGGTTAATTTTTTATTCATAACGTTCTTTTCTCAGGCGCTGGTATGCCAGATCATACTTATTCTGAGCAGTCAACACCAGATCGATAACTTCACGGGCAGCACCATTACCGCCTTTTTGCCGGGTGGTATAAGCCGCAGCCTGCTTAGCCAGGTCCTGAGCATTAGCCACGGCAACCGGGAAACCGACTTTTTCCATCACCGGAATATCGATCAGGTCATCACCGACATAGGCTATGTTTTCATCACCGTACCCGAATTTCTTTTTCAATTCCTCATAGGGCTTAAGTTTATTGACCGCACCGTTATAGACTGCATCAAAACTCAATTCTTTTACCCGCGCTTCGGTAGCCGGAGAATAACGTCCGGATATTAACGCAATTTTCAATCCGCCTGCCTGAGCCAGGAAAAAACCCAACCCATCCAGAACACTGAATTGCTTGAATTCCTGATCGCCGGTGCCTTTGTAAATCGTTCCGTCCGTCAGTACTCCATCAACATCAAAAATAATCATTTTTACGGCAGTAAGCCGTTTCAGCCGGTCTATCTCATTCACAATTAAACGCTTTCCACAGATTGATCATTCCGGTTCAGAAGATCCCAGGTAACCGTCCGAATCTTTTTAAGGTTTATTAATAATTGTTCCAGATTATCCAGCGGCCACTGAGTGGTTGCATCAGACAGGGCCAGCCCAGGATTATCATGCACTTCCATGAAAATACCATCGCAACCGGCGGCAATGGCAGCCTGGGCTACAACCGGAATATATTCCCGCTGCCCGGCTGTGGTATCTCCCGCCCCCCCCGGCAACTGGGCACTATGGGTGGCATCGAATATTACCGGATAACCGAATTTCCGCATGATTGGAATCGCACGCATATCACTGACCAGATTATTATAGCCAAACTGAGCACCCCGCTCAGTCAGGAGAATGTCATCACAACCGGCATCGCTTAATTTTGACACCACATTTTTCATGTCAGCCGGGGCCAGAAACTGGCCTTTTTTAACATTCACAATTTTTCCCGTACCGGCTGCTGCCTGCAACAGGTCGGACTGGCGGCACAGGAAGGCCGGTATCTGAATAATATCAACTACCTCAGCAACGGCTACCGCCTGATCGGGAATATGTATATCGGTCAGCAGGGGCAGGTCCAACTCAGATTTTACTGCCAACAGCATGGACAGCCCATCTTCCAGACCCGGACCGCGATAGGCTTTCCCGGAAGTACGGTTGGCTTTATCAAAAGAGGCTTTAAAGACGAATGGTACGCCCACTTTCTCAGCGATCTTTTGCAGAGCTTCAGCCATACGTAAAGTATGATCCCGGCTTTCAATTACACAGGGGCCGGCAATAAATGCTAGATCGGAAGCACCAAAGGCAACCGGGCCAACTTTGATATTCCGTACCATATTCAAGCCATTTCCCCGGTTTTATGAACCACGGCTGCTCCTATAAAATCCCTGAACAGGGGGTGAGCGCGGTTTACACGGCTTTTAAGCTCCGGATGAAACTGGCCGGCCACGAACCAGGGATGGTTCGGCAGCTCCACTATTTCCACCAGGTTCAGCTCCGGGTTGATGCCGGGAAATTTCATTCCATTTTTTTCCAGTCGATTGCGGTAGCGATTATTCACCTCCCAGCGATGGCGATGACGTTCGGAAATATTATGGGTACGATAAGCGGTATAGGCATTTGAACCAGCTGTGATCTGGCAATCATATGCTCCCAGCCGCATGGTACCGCCCTTGGCTTTGATGGCCCGCTGAGATTCCATCAGGTCGATTACCGGATAACGGGTATCGGGATCAAACTCGGTGCTGTTGGCACCAGCCAGTCCGCAGACATGGCGGGCAAAATCGATTACAGCGCATTGCAGACCCAGGCAGATTCCCAGGAAGGGAATCTGCTGCTCACGAGCATATTTCGAAGCCAGAATTTTTCCTTCCGAACCCCGGGAACCGAATCCCGGCAGGATTAGAATACCGTTAACATTTTTGAAGATCCGGGCGGCATCTTCATCGGATTCGATTTTCTCCGTATCAACCCATTTCAGATTGACCTGGGCCTGGTTTTCCACACCGGCGTGGATGAAGGATTCCAGAACGCTTTTGTAGGCATCGGGCAGGGCGGTATATTTGCCACACATGGCAATCGTTACCTCATGGTCAGGGTTCCGATAGCTGTCCATGAAGGATTCCAGCTCGCCAATGTCGGGTAACTTATCAAATTTCAGCCGCTCGGCAACAATCTCTCCCACCTTTTGCTGATGGAATACCAGCGGTACTTCATAAATACTCTTTACTTCTGTCCCTTCAATCACATGGTCCGGTGCTACGTTACAGAACAGGGCAATTTTATTTCTCGTTGAGCGATCGATAGGATATTCAGAGCGGCAGAGAATTATATCAGGGGATAAACCAATTTCCCGCAGACGCATCACCGAATGCTGGGTTGGTTTGGTCTTCAGTTCTTCGCTGGCCTTTACGTATGGTACCAGGGTAACATGGACGATCAGGTGATTATGGTACCCAACCTCCACCGATAACTGGCGGATCGCTTCCAGGAAGGGCAGACTTTCAATATCACCGACCGTACCACCCACCTCGCAGATAACCACATCATAGCGCTTGGGCGTATTAACGGCCTTGATGCGGGCCTTAATCTCATTGGTAATATGGGGAATCACCTGAATCGTGGCTCCCAGGTAATCACCAGCCCGCTCCCTTTCGATAACAGTACTGTATATCTGTCCCGTAGTAGCATTATTGTGCTTGGACATATCAATATCTATAAAACGTTCATAATGTCCCAGATCCAGGTCGGTTTCCGAACCATCATCCAGAACGAATACTTCACCATGCTGATACGGGTTCATGGTGCCCGGATCAACGTTCAGATAGGGATCCAGTTTCAGGATCGTCACCCGCAATCCGGAATTTTTAAGCAGATAGCCTATTGAAGCAGCCGCAATTCCTTTTCCCAGCCCGGATATTACCCCCCCAAGCACGAATATGTATTTGACCGGTCTGGTCATTTTTCCTCCAGCGATTTCCTCAGTTTGTTGTGTTAGCTGATAGTGACATTATTTCGGCAACCCGTTCCAGATCCTCCTTGGTATCAACCCCGTATGAATGCTGGTCGGTGAGGATCACCCGGATCGGGATACCGTTATCAAGGGCGCGTAATTGTTCCAGATAATGCTGCCGTTCTCCCGGGCTCATGGGCAGTTTGACAAAACCCATCAGAATAGGCTTGCGAAAAGCATAGATTCCCAGATGGCGATAACAGCCACCCATCATGGCATCGGGAACCAGCCGCTGGAATTCCACCGCATCCGAGTTATGATCCAGAAAAACCTTCACTACATTGGGATTAACCAGATCACCAGCATCGAGTTTCTGTTCCGCCGCCGTGGCCATTACCACTTTTTTATCCTCAAATTCATCGACTAACAGATCAATGATGGCTGGATTCAGCAATGGTTCATCACCCTGAATATTGACTACAATCTCGGCTAACCGGCCGCTTACCGCTTCCGCCACCCGATCCGTACCCGATTGATGGTTTCGGGCCGTCATCACGGTTTGGACATCAAATTTCTGCAGCACCTGTGCTACCTGCTCGTCATCCACCGCTACCAGCACTTCATCCAACCGCTGTGCTTTCAGAGCCTGCTGGTAGGTATGCCACACCATTGGCCGGCCGGCCAGTGGCGCCAGGATTTTCCCCGGGAATCGTTTCGATCCCAAGCGAGCTGGTATTACGCCAATATTCAATTGATACCTTCAATAGCCAGAGTATCGCCTGTCCATAATCCGGAATAAAATACACTGGCTGGTTGAATGAGCCTGATTAATCCCCGGCCCCTTGCAGGGAGCCGCGTTTTACAATTACCATGCCAACAGCTTAGTTGGCTGGCAAAAATTTATCACTTCACAGGTGAGCGTCCAAGGAAAAGGGTGGATAATTTTATTCTGAATGCAGCGAGTCAATCGGGTCCAGTTTAGCGGCCCGGTAGGCCGGATAGATGCCAAATCCGATTCCGATCACCGAACATACCAGCAACCCGTAGAAGGCCCAGTCCATGGGGATCACCGCCGGCACCTTGAATACCAAGGACACGGCATTACCCCCGGCCACCCCCAGTATAACACCGGCAATCCCACCGAATTCACTGAGAAAAACCGCCTCGGTAAGGAACTGGGTCATGATATCCCGCCGGTTGGCACCCACCGCTTTGCGGATGCCGATCTCCTTGATCCGTTCAGAAACCGACACCAGCATAATATTCATAATGCCAATCCCGGCCACTACCAAAGCAATGATGGAGATGGCAAAGGCGAATACCTTTACCCCGGCGGTAAACTGGCCGAAGGTATCGATCAACTCATCATTGGAAGATACTTCAAAATCATTTTCCTCCCCGGGCGGAACCTTGCGGATGGCCCGCAGGATTCCGATCACCTCATCCTTGGTTTTTTCATATAATTCGGCCGAGGGTGTTTCCACTGTAATTGAAAGTGAGGTCCAGTGGCTGCTATAACGGTTTAAAAATGTGGTAATCGGTATCAGTACGAAATTATCCTGGCTCTGGCCAAACAGATTACCCAGACGTTCGGTGGTGCCGATCACCTTGTATTTAAGACCATCAATGGTGATAGTCTTCCCGAGGGGATCCTCAAACGGGAACAGCTGATCGACAATATCCATTCCCAGCACCGCCACATTACGGTTGAATTCCACATCGTGGACCGTCAGGTCACGGCCATCGGCAATATAGGTTTTCAGGGTGTGAAGGGCCCCTTCGTCACCGCCGTTCAACTGGGCGCTGAGCTTGGCCTGTTTATCCTTAAATTTAATGATCCGACCCCCGGTACCGTCAATAACACTGACGCGCACCGGCAGGGTGGCCCGTTCCTTCAATTCTTCGTACTGGTAATAATTGATGTTTTTCCGGTTGCGATATTTGTTCCGGGTGTGGCCGCCCAGCTGGATCAGGGGGTATTTCTGAATCAGAAATGTATTACTGCCAAAGATGCTCAAACCGGAGTTGATCGATGATTCCAGAGTACGGATGGTTGTCATTGCACCAATTACTGAAAAGACACCAATTGTAATTCCCAGCAGGGTCAGAGAAGCCCGCAGTTTGTTGTTGCGGATCGCTTCCATGGCCATCTGCAGGCTTTCCCGCAGGGTGAACAGTAAATGTCCGCGCCGGGTTTTACTCATAGCGCAAGGCCTCAATCGGATCGAGTTTAGCCGCTTTATAGGCGGGAGCCAGTCCCGCCACCAGACCAACGATTACACTCAGCAAAATAGCGAATAGGGCCAGCCAGACCGGCATGGAGGAGGGAAAAACAAATTTATCAATCAGCAGGCTGCCGCCATAGGATAGCAGCAAGCCGATGAAACCACCCAACAGGCAGATTATGATAGCTTCCAGGATAAACTGGCCCAGAATCATGGTCCGGGTGGCACCAATGGCTTTACGGATTCCGATCTCACGGGTCCGCTCTCTCACTGTGACAAACATAATATTCATGATTCCGATACCGCCCACCACCAGCGATAGGATGGTGATAAAAACCCCGGTACCACCGATGGCAAATTTGATCATATTATACTGGCTGCGGAAGGCGTCCTGCTGGTTGACAGCAAAATCATCTTCCTCATCCGGTTTCAATCCACGAATCCGGCGCATCACCCCGGTCAATTCATCCTTCGCTTCCTCGATCTTGTCACCCTCAACCTTTACAGCGATCTGGGACCAGCCCCGGCGGGCAAAGAGACGTTCGAAAGTTCCCAGCGGTATAACCAGCATATTATCCAGGCTTATCAATCCGAGAAATTTTCCCTGTTTCTCCACCACACCGACCACCCGGAAAGTATAATTCCCCAGTTTGATTTTCTCACCAACCGGATCCTCCCCCTCAAACAGTCCATCAGCCACATCATAACCAATTACCGCTACCCGGGCTCCGGAGCGGTCCTCACCCGCTGTAAAAAACCGTCCCTGCTCAATATTTACATTGGTGGTTTGCATATACTCGGCGGTCGTTCCTTCCAGCTCGACTCCCAGCAGGCTGTTTTTACCGCGAACCACATTGACCCGCCGGGACAGGCTGGGTGTCGCCGCCAGCACCAGATCCGAACCGGCCTTTAATTTCTCCGCATACTCCGGCTTGATATTGGGCCGGTTTCTGATTTCCCACCAACTGCGATTATCAAACCAGGCATGCTTGCTGATATATAGCACATCACGGCCCAGAAAACTCATACTGCGTTCAAAGGAACCGTCCAGGCCGGAGATAAGGGTGCCCATCAAGGTGACCGCCAGAATTCCAATCACGATTCCCAGCAGCGTGAGAATGGATCGCACCTTATTGGCTATAATTGCCTCCATGGCAATCCGGAAATCCTCCCAGAACAGGCTCAGCAACTCAAGCGTCCCACTTAACGATGGTTGGTTTTATCATCAACGATCCGTCCGTCTAAGAGGTGGATCGATCGATTAGCCTGATCGGCGATATATTTTTCATGCGTAACCAGAATAATGGTGTTACCATTATCATGCAGCCCGTTCAGGATATCCATAATTTCCTGGCCGCTTTTGGAATCCAGGTTACCGGTTGGTTCGTCTGCCAGAATGATTGAAGGTTGGGTTACCAGGGCACGGGCGATCGCCACCCGCTGGCGCTGACCACCTGATAGTTCATTCGGCTTGTGGGTGATCCGGTCCTTCAGGCCGACTTTAGTCAGGGCTTCCTCGGCCATTTCCAGTCGTTCATGGCGTGGCAGGTTGGCATAGATCAGGGGAAGCTCAACATTTCGTAAAGCCGTTGCCTTGGGAAGCAAATTGAAGGTCTGGAATACAAAACCGATTTTGCGGTTTCGGATCGAGGCCAGCTGGTTGTCATCCATTTCATGAACCAGTTCACCCTCGAATTCATACTCGCCTTTTGTAGGCGTATCCAGGCAGCCGATGATATTCATTAATGTCGATTTACCGGAACCGGAAGGCCCCATAATTGACATGTAATCATTGGGCTTGATCACCAGATCAACTTCCCGTAAAGCCCGGACTTCAACCGTACCCACTTCATATATTTTGGAAATCTTATGCAGATCGATCAGTTGCACAACAGCACCCCTAACCTGATAATGATCAACATCAGCGCCGGCGCCGTTTCGGTCCGTCATTATCACCGGTAGTAACTTCCGAATTATGCTGAAGGTCCCGGCTGATGGCACGGTAGCTGCCGGTGACAATTTCATCACCTTCGTTCAAACCAGTCAGAATTTCATAATGGGTTTCACTGGAAATACCCATTTCAACCGGCCGGATATGTACATAGCGTGCATCCTTAGGTTTTTTCCCGTTTCCGCGTGTGGCTTCTTTGTCACCGGCCAGACTATCAGCCACGACAAACACCACTTCCAGCATTTTCTTCTTGGCTGGTGGGCCAGCCGGAGGTGTATCAGTCTCAACTGTGTCCTCCGGAGTAGTTTCTTCTTCGGGTTTACTGGATCGATCACGGCGCTTACGGTCCCGACGGTCGAATTTCGGTTTATCAAAACCTTCCTGCCGGATAGTCAAGCTCTGGATTGGCACCGCCAGCACGTCATTGCGCACATCGGTGATTATATCCGCCGTGGCACTCATACCGGGACGAATACGCTCCGGGATTTCCAGCATCCGGACCCGTACCTCAAAATTCGTGACCTGCTCCTGAGTACCGACACCGGTTGTCTGGGCCAGGTGGGCAATTTCACTCACGATACCCTTGAATAATGTATCCTGGAAGGCATCCACGGCTATTTCCACTGTATCGTTCAGGGCCACATCGACGACATCATTTTCGTTGACCTCAACCACAACTTCCATCCGGTTCAGATCGGATACGATCATCAGCACTTCGGCCTGAAACATGGAACCCAGGGCCATCTCACCGACTTCTTTATAAATCTTGGTTACGATTCCCGATTGGGGGGCCAAAATCTTCGTCTTCGCCAGTTCATCCTCCCTGGTGGCCAGGGTGGCCAAGGCCTGCTCCACCTGGCTTTCTGCCAGTTCGTACTGAGCCTGGACCGATTCCAGCTCCTGGGTGGAAACCAGTTTCTGGCTGAAGAGCGTCTCGATCCGGTCTTTCTGGGCCTTGACCTGCTTCAGACTGGCATTGGCTGATTTCAGGGAAGATCGACCCAGTTCCAGGCTGGCACGATACTGTTTTTCATCCAGGGAAATCAGGTGCTGGCCCTTTTCGACCCAATCGCCCTGTTCAACTGTGATCTCGGTAATATAGGCTGAAATGGTGGCACTGATCTGGACTTCCACCTCCGGCTGGATCGTTCCACTGGCATTGACTTTATGAATAACGGTCTGCCGGGCGACTTTTTGTGTCTCAACCGGCAACGCCTCGGATTTATCCTGCTGAACAACAGCGGCAATGATTACGACTAATAAGATAATGACAATGCCGGCAATGATCAGGCGTTTTTTCTTCGATTTCTTCTTAGATTTTTGTGACAACGCGGTTTCCCTCCGGGATCGATCGATAGATCGGATAATTTATGAAATATTTAGTCCAATTCTCCCAACAGTGCATCCAATGCCGCGGAGCTGATCTGGGCATTATATTTGGCCGATACCAGCGACGACCGGGCCTGGGTGACCGATAGCTGGGCATCCAGCACCTCCAGGATCGTCACCGATCCCAGGGCATACTGTTCCTGAACCAGCTTCAAATCCTCTTCAGCCGAGGTGAGCACTTCTTCATTGATCGGGATTGTTTCCTGGTAATTATGCAGTATTTCCAGTAATCCTTCCAGCTGCACACGCAAGTCATGGAGTTGGGTCACATATTCATATTCCTCTTTGGAAATATTCAGCCGGGCCTGCTGGGTTCTGGTACTTTGGTCGAACCCGGTAAACAGGGGCACTGAAAAATTCAGAGAAAATGTTGAACTCCAGTCGTCTTCTGCTACCAGACCGGTGGCATCAGCGGACTGATAACCGTAATTCCATCCCAGATCGACACTTGGTAAACTGCTACCCCGTACTATCTTATGATTCAGGACGGCACCCTTGATCTGAGCCTTCTTTGCCAGGATACTGGGATTACCAGTTTCCATTTTTGCAAGTGCCGCTTCTACATCGGGGATGGAATAATCCGCTTCGACCGATTCGTCAATAACAATCGGATTGGTACTGGCCATCAGGCCCATCGCATTACGAAGATTGCGGGCAGCATTCTGTGATTCAGTATCGCGGGCAATTACATCAACCTGGGCCTGTCCGCGGAGGACATTTACCTTTAACAAATCTGTTTTCGCGGCCGCACCGATCTCAAACTGATTGGTTACCAGTTCCACCTGCTGGTTGGCCAGCATCAGGTTCATCCGCGCCACATCCAGCAGCTGCTGGGCTTTTAGCAGGCTGTAATAGGCCTCAACTACGGAATAAATAACATTGATCCTGGTCTGCCGTTCCAGTTGCCGGCTGATCTGGTAATTATTACCGGCACTGGCAATCGAATTCCACCAGGCACCGCCGTCATAGATATTCTGCGACAGCTGCAATCCCCAGGATGAACCGGTGGAGGAGCTGTAATTGGTCATGGTGGCATAATTCGTACGTTCCTGAAAAGTGGATGCCGACATACCGGCCCCAGCGCCGAAGGAAGGCAATATATTGCTCAGTGAGCCCCGCTTGCCATATTCAGCGGATTTAACATCCAGGGCGGCAGTCTTCACCGTTTCCTTGTTTTTAAGAGCCAGTTCAATACACTGCTCCAGGGTATAACGCTGTCCGAAAGCAAAACCGGAAAGAATTATTAATATTGGTATTAGTATTTTTTTCATAATCAAGTTACTGCAGCTCCTAATCCTGCATTAATGGCCAGAGTAGCCAGCCAGGCAATCAACATGGCAATCAAGAATGGTTTGGAAGTTTTCTTGTAGATCACCCCCATGGCGATAGCAAATAATACGACGCGCCAGATAGCGAATATATCAAGGCCAGCCAGAAAATTGTAAATAAATTCACCCCGTTCACCTAATCCCAGTAGACCAAAACCAGTGTGGATTTCCATATCCCATTTGTAAAGCATTAACGGTATCTTGACCGCCATTTCTAGAATATTTATCAGGTAGATATAACCGCTCATCATCAGCAGCTGGATATATTTCGCATCCCCGCCCATGATAAAATTACCGACTACCAGGGCGATCAGGGCCCAGAAAGCGATCCTGATCGGATTCATAACAGTAGCGGAAATATAACTCATGGCATTGGCCAACGGCTTGGGATTCAATACCCGTTCAAACTGCTGATCGATGATCTCCGCTTTGCGGTCTTCGGGAATACGGCTGCTGTTTTCGATACTCTGTTCAATCATATCGAGCTTATAGTCGATGACAAGATCATATAGCAGGACCGACGAAACCAGACCTACCAGTGCCAAAATGATGATCGGAATCCAAAGGTCCTTCCAGTCCTGTTTCTCGCTGATAGCTTCAAAGGTTTCGCCCGGCGCCAGAAAGATGTTTAACAAACGTGATGCGAATGACATATTTCCTCCGTAATACCCGGTCAAACCAGATGGTTTAGACCATAGTTGTTTTTGAATGGTTGTCAGTTATTTGATTCTTTTTCCCGGCCTTGGGATCACTGCGCCAGACCAGGTATGAATACACAAATTCCGTTATTACCGTCCCCGGTACCCCTATGCCAATAACCAGTCGCAGGAACAGGCTGCTGTCAATAATTACTGACAGGATCAACAGACCGCCCAATAGCATGAATAATTTACCGGCCAGCCGATGGGTCTTGTTCCAGGACAATTCACTGGACAAAGTCCAGGGTGTTTTAATCCCCAGGATGTAGTTGCTGCGGATTTTCCCCTGGTAATTTCTCATGACGAGAAAAAGAATCCCCACCGCCAACGGGATATATTGAGTGATATTGAGATGGCGTCCGGAGGCAGCCAGTAGAATTATTAAATGGACTGCAGCCAGTAAAAGCGTTACCCCGATCCAGATTATTTTAAATGTCTGCAGGGACTGGAAAAAATGCTGGCGCCGCGGCTCCATCCTGGGCAGGAAGTAAAACAGGGTCGTATTGCCAATTACAACTAAGGGCATCAACAACAGGCCCAACAGACGGTTGCTTAACAGATCCGGTTGCCCGCCAAAACTCCAATGAATCGGTACAGTAGCATCCTCCGGTAACTCTGACCACATCCAGGCCGAGCCCGCCAGCATGAGAATTAATATTACAATACTGAACAACAGGACCGAATTGATATTCTTGGACAAATCTTGATCATTACTCATATGTTTATTGTGCATCAATTTTAAAGGTGTTCAACATGGCCAGCATGGCTTCTTCCAGGACACTCACGTTAAGTCGATAGGTTATGGTAGTACCGGCCTTATCGCCGTGGATCAGGCCTGCGTTCTGCAGGATACTGAAGTGTTTGGATAGGGTGGGTTTGGTCAGGCTGAAATTAGCGGCCAGGTCGCCGGCGGTCATATCCTTTTCCCGCAGCAACTCCAGGATGCGGCGGCGGGTGGGATCGGCCAGTGCTTTATATACCTGATTCATTTAATTCCAGTAGTTTTCTATTTAGCTAACTATCTAAATATATCGGATAAAATCATAATCGTGCAATATTTTTTCTAATCAAAGGCCCTGATTGATTAACTCATCCAGGTAGGCTCGTGCCGCCTCATAAGAATTCTCGATCTCCCCGCTGAGGATGGCCTCTTCGATAGCCCCTTTTATTTCACCAATCTTCCGTCCCTCGGTCAGGCCACAGATCTCCATGATCTCATTCCCCCGGACCGGTGACTGAAAGGCCTTCATGGCGTCCCGCTCCTGGACATCCTCCATATGGGCCTCGACCCGCTCGAAATTGCCCATATATTTTTTAACCAGCCGGGGATTCTTGGTCGTGATATCAGCCCGGCACAGGATCAACAGATCATCAATTTCCTCGCCGGCCGCCACCATCAGGCGCCGGACAGCCGAATCGGTAACGCCGTCTTTAGCCAGGGCGATGGGCCGCAGGTGCAGGCGGGTCATTTTCTGGAGATAGTCCCGGAGTTCGTTGGACAGCTTCATCCGGCGGGCCACCCGATAGAGCAGCCGGGCGCCGATTTCATCATGCCCATGGAATGACACACCCTTATCGGGATCGACACGGCGGGTAACCGGCTTGGCAATATCATGGACCAGGGCCGCGAACCGCAATTCCATTTTATCCGACAGGCGGGCCGTATTGTCAACCACTTCCAGGGTGTGCCGAAATACATCCTTGTGATGCCATTCCTTCGGTTGCTGCATACCGCCCATAACATGAATCTCGGGGAAAACCAGTTCCATCAGGCCGGTTTCCTGCAGGATCAGCAATCCAATGGATGGTTTGGGGGTCGCCAGGATTTTCAGGATTTCGGCCGTAACCCGCTCAGGGGATACGATTGAGATCCGTTGGCGCTGTTTTCGAATAGCATCCCAGCAATCGACATCGATATCACAATCCAGCTTGGCGGCAAAATAAGCCGCCCGCATCATTCTTAGCGGATCTTCGGAAAAGGTCTCGCCTGGATCGAGTGGTGTTATCAGCAGGCGGTCATTCAGATCGCGGATTCCATGGAAGGGATCGTGAAGATCGCCGAACCGTTCCGGCCACAGGTCAATTGCCATGGCGTTGATAGTAAAATCCCGGCGGATCAAATCGCCTTTCAGATCGGTATAACGCACCTCCACCGGCTTGCGCGAATCGTCGGTATATTCTTCGGTCCGGGCCGCCGCCACCTCCACCGGTATCTGCTTATATGGTATCTTGGCAGTGGAAAATTTATCGAAAGGAACGATCTTTTTCACCCCCAGTCGTTCGGCCAGCTGGCGGGCAAAGGTAATTCCATCGCCCACAACCATCAGGTCGATTTCCTTCAACGGCTGGCCAATCAGCAGGTCACGGACCATGCCACCTACCACATAGACATGCCGACCGAGTTCGGCACCTAATTCTCCCGCCGCCGTTAGGGTATCCAGGACAACCTGGTCCTGCTCTAATAATTCTCTCAGATTTTCCACGGCCTAAATTACGTCCTGCCAACGATTAATTGCATATAGCTCTTATGGTCAGTGGGAAAACCACCGCTGGTTAAACTACAATCATTGATTCAATGACTAATGACCACTGACCAATAACCAGCAACCCTGGCAAATAACATTCTTCCATACGTATCTTCATCGGTCAGATTAATCCATTAAACGACTTTTGGGGAGTAACGGTTTTGGGTAAATATTTCACCACTGAATACACCGGTGAACGTTTTGAATTTTTCACCGCTCCGCATTGGACAGCCTTGCTGATTTTAGTATCGCTTTACATCCTGCTGCATGTCAATCGCAAACAATTTCAGCGCGCCAGTCTCGATAAATACACCCGCTACACACTGGCATCCCTGCTGATCCTGCAGGAATTGACCCTCAATATCTGGCGTCTGGCCAATGGTGCCTGGGCCGTGGCCACATCCCTGCCGCTGCACCTCTGCGGTGTGGCCGTAATACTGTCAGCGGTGATGCTGGTAAATAGGAATTTTAAACTGTATGAACTGAATTATTTCTGGGGCCTGGGAGGTGCCGTACAAGCACTGCTGACCCCGGATATCGGTATTTACGGTTTTCCCCATTTCCGCTATTTCCAGTTTTTCATTTCCCATGGGCTGATTATCATGGCCAGTCTGTACCTGACATTTTCCGCCGGATACCGGCCCAATCACAAATCAATCTGGCGGGTATTTGCGATTACCAATATCTATATGGTATTCATCGCTGGTTTTAACTGGCTTACGGGCGGGAATTACCTGTTCATCTGCCACAAACCCGTCGATGGATCCCTCATCGATTTCATGGGCCCCTGGCCCTGGTATATACTTACGCTGGAAGTAGTGGCTATTGTATCGTTCTATATTTACTACAGTCCTTTTGCCATCAAGGACCTGGTTGCCCGGGTAAGGCAAAAGAAACCGGGTAGTCTGAAAGCACCGCTTACCGGGTAAACAGTTTCCCGATATCGTTGGCCATTACAAAAACGATCAGCACCAGCAGCACGGCCATTCCGATCTGCTGAATAACCATTCTGCTTTTTATGGTCAGCGGCTTGCGCCGGATGGCTTCCACAATTGTGATCAGGATATGCCCTCCGTCCAATCCGGGAATCGGCAATATATTGATAAAGGCCAGATTGACACTGATCAGCGCCATGAACTGCACCAGGTAAATCCAACCCATTTCGGCAGCATCACCGGCATATTGGGCAATAGCGATCGGCCCACCGATATCACTCATTTGAGCGGTGCCGGAAGCAATCATTTTCATCGATAGAACTATCAGGCCAAAACCATTGATGGTGGATATGGCACCGGCTTTCAGGGCGCCACCGAAACTCACCGGCTGATAGGTCCACTCCGGCCCGATCCCCAACATACCTTTTTCACCTTCGACCATACCGGTCGGATCAATTCCGATAACCACATCGCGCTCGATGATCTCCCGGCCACGCTCCCAGACCAGGTGCACCGATTCGTTCGCACGGGGACGGATCAGTTCGGTCATAGCACTCCAGGTTTCCACTGATTGCCCCTCAATAGAAATAATCCGGTCGCCCGGTTCCATACCGATCTCCTGGGCCGGCAGACCCTCCAGGATGGAGCCCACCACCGGCTCATTGGTGGCCTCGGGAATACCCGTTACACCCGTTATCCAACTGAACAGGATGAAAGCCAGCACAATATTCATTATCACACCAGCGCTCATCACCCAGATTTGGGCCCATTTCGGTTTGGACAGTACTTCATAAGGTTGGTGCTCGACCTCCGTATCCAGGCTTTCATCGATCATACCCGACATCTTCACGTAGCCGCCAAAAGGGATCAGGGCCAGAGTATATTCAGTCAGGCTGCCTTTACGGCCGGGACGGTTTATCATCCGTTCATAAATCGGCTTCCAGATAATTTTTCCGAATTCATCACGGCCGAAAAAGAAAAAGCGGAATTCCCAACCTCCGGGCACCGAGGTAAATGAAATGATACGCGGAGGTAATAGAATTGAGAATCGTTCTACCCGGACACCGACCGAACGAGCCGCCAGATAGTGGCCAAGTTCGTGCACGAAAACCAGGACGGTAATTACAATAACAAAGGCAAATATGGTTGTCATAATGAGTTGCTTCTTCCTTTATACACTACGCCTTCAATGTACGTTATGCCAATAAGTTTCTCAAGTAGATTTCCAAATGAATTCCCTGACCCACCGTTCAATTTCCAGCAGGCCTGTCAAATCGGGTTCTGGTTCCCAGGGATGCTTATCCATGGCTGCCGCTATCAGTTCCGGAATCGCATTAAAGCCTAGTTCCGATTTAAGAAAGCGGTAAACGGCCTGTTCATTGGCCACGTTCAGCGCGGCAGTGGCTGTTCCACCACGTTTCAGCGCTTCAAATGCCAGTCCGATACAGGGAAATTTATCAAGGTCCGGTTCTTCAAAATCCAGACGGCCGATCTCTGCCAGACTCAGGCTTTCCCAGTCCGCCGGCCGGTGGCGGGGCCAGGTCAGGGCAAACTGGATCGGGATTTTCATATCAGGAAGACCGAGCTGGGCTTTCTGTGAACCATCCATGAATTCAACCAGGGAGTGGATTATCGATTGGGGATGGATCACAATATCAATCCTGTCAGCCGGAATATCAAACAACCAGCGGGCTTCGATAACCTCCAGTCCCTTATTCATCATCGTGGCCGAATCGATGGTAATTTTATTTCCCATGGACCAGTTGGGGTGTCTGAGGGCCTGCTCCGGTGTAATCGTGGCAAATTGCTCCCGATCCCAGGTTCGGAATGGTCCGCCGCTCCCGGTCAGAATAAGCCGTTTAACATCCTCGGCCGTTTCACCGCTAAGACATTGCCAGATAGCCGAGTGTTCACTGTCCACCGGTAACAGACGCGCCCCTGATGCGGCCTTTATTTTTTCGATCTGGCTGCCGGCCATCACCAAGCTCTCCTTGTTGCTCAAAGCAACATCGATACCGGCTTTCAGGGCAACAATTGTCGGTTCCATACCGGCGGCACCAACCAGGGCATTCAACAATAAATCTACATCTTTTCGTCCGGCAGCATCGACCAACTCCCGGCGGCCGATCAGAATGTCAATCCCCCGGCCGGATAATTCCCGTTCCACCAGGCGGCCTGCTTCGGGATCGGAAAGCACCACGAATTCCGGTTTATATTTCCGGGCCTGCCTGATAAGCAGATCATGATTCCGGTGGGCCGTTAAGCCTACCAGTTGAAATTCGCCGGGCAGGTTATCAACGACCTTCAGGGCGTTAACCCCGATCGAACCGGTGGAACCAAATATTGTCAGGCGGCGCATCTAAAAGAATTCCCCGGAAATATCAACAGCAAAAGTAAACAGGTGCGGATGCCAGCGGCTGTGCCAACCCAGGTTAAAATATTTTGTATTTACCAGCCCCCCCAGGTAAAAATAATTGGTTTGACCTTCCCATTTGCGGCTTATACCGGTCAGGTCAACATCAGAGGTAAAAAGATTGACGCCCACACCTAGCTGAAGCGGGATCAGAAGATTGTATTGCCGCTGAAAAAGAATATCGGTCTGTCGAAGATCAATATCATCCGGCCCGCGAAGTGCGGCGAAATTCAGATCCATCCTGGCGCGTTTTTCCTGGTCGGACCGGCCCAACAACAGTGAACCACCGTAAGAGAGGATCTGGACCTGATCACCACCGCTCGTATGTCCACTCATTTTACCAGTCAGAAGCAGATTGGATGACAAAAGATAACCGGCCTCGAGAACCGGGATCAACCCAAACTCCTCGGTCGCAAAAGGAGCTGATTTGACGGCCACGGCTCTGGTCAGTGAAATTCCCAGGCGCAGGCGGCGGGTGGTATTAAAACCAAAGTGGGGGTGGTGCCCGAGATTCAATGCTGTGCCACGGGAATAAATTTCAGATTCGGAATTAAAATTCCCGGCCAAGGCCGGATCGAGATCATAGGTTTGCAGTTGCCCGCTTACCGGGGCTATTCCGGAAATGAATAGGATGATAAGGAAAAAGGACCTGGGTAAAACCTTGCACATACCCTGTCACTGAGCTAAATAATGCTCCGGTCGCTGCTCTCGATAAAAGTTATTATGCGGTCCAGCTCTTTGGAGCGTGGTGATATTTTCTTCATTTCTTCCACCGCTTCCCGGCGCGGTAATTTGGACCTGAAAAACAAGCGATAGGCATGTTTAATCGACTCACGGGTTTCCTGTGAAAATCCCCGCCGCTGGAGCCCCACCCGGTTGATACCGGCATAACGCAGAGGAACCCCGGCCGCCAGTATATAGGGTGGTACGTCCTGGGTAATCCTGAATCCGCCGCCGACAAAGGCCTGTTCGCCGACCCGGCAGAATTGGTGTAATAGTACTCCACCACCCAGCGATGCCCATTCGCCAATGAAGGAATGCCCTCCCAGGGTTGCCTGATTGGCCAGAATTACATTATCCTCCACTTTGCAGTCGTGGGCCACATGAACATAAGCCATCAGCAGACAATTATCACCTATTTCAGTGGTGCCATATGCGGCCGTACCACGGTTCAGGGTACATGATTCACGAATCAGTACATTATTTCCAATGATCAGCTTGGTTGGTTCGCCATCATACTTCAAATCCTGGGGCGCACAACCGATCGATGAATTATGATAAACCTGGCAATTGTTTCCAATGGCAGTACCATCCTCGATCGTCACGTAATTGCCAACAACTGTCCCATCACCAATCGACACATCGCCATCAATAACTGAATAGGGCCCGACAACAACATCAGCACCTAATTGCGCCTGTGAGTTGACGATAGCGGTAGGATGAATCTGAATAGAAATGACTATTCCCCCATGCGATCGACCAGGCGGGCGGTCAAAGTAGCCTCGGTGGCTAATTTCTCACCCACATAGCTGCGGCCCACCAGGCGGGCCGTACCTAACCGGAACTTGGTCAATTCCATCTCGATCCTGAGTTGATCGCCGGGGATTACCAGTGATCTGAAACGAGCTGATTCGATTCCGGTTATATACATATTCTTTTTATGGTCACGGTCCAAAGAATGAAGGATCAGAAAGGCACCGGCCTGGGCCATGGCTTCAATAATCATTACGCCCGGCATAACCGGCTGGCCAGGGAAATGACCGGTAAAAAACGGTTCATTAACAGTAACATTTTTTACAGCCGTCAGTTTTTCACCCGGCACCATATCAACCACCCGGTCCACCAGGACAAACGGATAGCGGTGCGGTAAAATATTCAATACACCCTGGATATCGAATAAATAATCGCTGGCCGCTTTAGATTGAAACCGTTTCTGTAAAATTTTCTTTTCGTATTCTTTTTTGATCTTCTTGACCAACTCCACATTACTGGCATGCCCGCTGCGGGCGGCAATCACATGACCGCGAATCGGAATTCCCAGCAGGGCCAAATCGCCAATCAGATCAAGGGCTTTGTGGCGCACCGGCTCATTCTTGAAACGCAATTTTTTACCGTTTAAAATACCGTTGGCACCGAGAATAATATCCTCGTTGATACCAAAGGAATCACGGAGGCGTTCAACTTCCTTGCGATCGATTTCCTTGTCGATAATAACAACGGCGTTATCCAAGGCGCCCCCCTTGATCAAGCCCTGGTCACGTAATTCTTCCACTTCACTCAGGAAACAAAAGGTACGGGCCGGTGCAATCTGTTCGGCAAAATCCTTTTCCATGTTATAGATCGCTGTGTACTGGGTACCAAGGGTCTGAATCTTATAATCGACCATAAAAGTAACCCGGAAACGGTCCGATGGCAAAACATGAATGTCAATCCCCCGGGCCGGATCGGAAAAAGTAAGTGTTTTTTCTATTTCAAGAACTTCCTGGCGGGCATTCTGCTCAACTATCCCGGCCTTAAGCAGGGCATCGACAAAATCCTTGGAACTACCGTCTATCACCGGTGGTTCTTTCTCAGTCAGTTCAATCAGTATATTATTGATTCCCAGTCCCGATATCGCCGCCAGGACATGCTCGACGGTATGTACACGAACACCATTTTGCTTGATGGTGGTACCGCGCGAAATATCAACAACATGATCGATATCAGCCTTGATTTCCGGACAGCCCTCGACATCGGTGCGGATAAACCGCACCCCATAGTTGGGCGCGGCCGGTTTAAAAGTAGCAGTACACTCAACACCGGTGTGTAAACCGGTACCTACAATTGATACGGCTTTTGATATTGTTTTCTGAAATTTACTCATTTCGTGTCTTGAATCCGGGATGCCAGCGCATCCTCTAATTTTAATACGCGTTTTTTCAATAAAGCAACTGCCGTTAAAACGGCATCTCTCTTGTTCTGTTCGCGAATTTCTCTCACCGGCATTCCGGCATAAATCTTCCCTCCGTCCAGCGATTTGGTAACCCCGGTCTTGGCGGCGCAAATCGCCCGGTCACCGACGGTCACATGCGGTGCAACCCCTACCTGTCCGGCAAAAATGCAATAATCACCAATTTTCGCACTACCGGCGATACCCACCTCGCCTGCCAACAGACTGCCGCGGCCAATTTCAACATTGTGGGCTATGTGAACCAAGTTGTCAAATTTACAGTCATCGCCAATTTTTGTGTCACCGATCGTACCGCGGTCGATTGCACAATTAGCACCCAACTCAACATTGCGGCCGATAACTACCCGGCCATTCTGAGGTATTTTATGGTGCTGGTTGTCCACTGTGGCAAATCCGAAGCCATCACTCCCAACGACTGTTCCGGCCTGGATTACGGAATCATCGCCTACCTGGCAATGGTGATAAACAACCACCTGGGAATGCAAATGCACATTCGATCCTAAAACCGCCCCCTGTCCGACTGTAACATGAGCCTCCAGCACAGTTCCGTCCCCGATCACAGCCTGTGAATCTATAACAGTGAACGGCCCGATCGCAACATCAGTGCCAATCTGAGCCGTGGGATCAACCACTGCGGTAGGATGGATGCCGGACCTTTGATCAAGCTGTGGTCGAAATTCCTCCAATACCCGGGCAATGGACAATTGGGGGTGTTTTACGACGATTCCCGACTTGGAGCCCAATAGCTCAGGATCGTTGACGATAATCGCCGATGCGGAAGTGCTTTTAGCGAATTTCCGGTACTGGGGATTGGACAAAAATGTGATTGTCCCGGCCTGCCCCTGCTGAATTTCCGAAACGCCAGTTATCTCCAACTCCGGATCGCCAACCAGTTCGCCGTTGATCAGGGTTGCTAAGTCTTGTAGTCTGGGCAATTTAGTTTTCGGAACTAAGTTTCCTTAATTCGTGCAGGACATCATCGGTGACATCATGGGTTGGTTTGGCATAGAGCAAAGAAACCGATGCATCAATGATATAATCATAGCCTTTATCAATGGCCACTTTATCGACCGCCTGTTTTACCCGTGCCAGAATATCATACTCCAGTTGAGCCTGTTTCTGATAAAGTTCGCCTTCCGGACCAACCTTTTGTTCCTGGTAGGCAGCCATATTCTGTTCAAGTTGAGCTATTTCACGCTCTTTTTCACGGCGCCATTCCGGTGAACTCATTAACCGCTGGGTATCAAAATCCTGTTTGAGGCTATCCAGTTTAATGGCCATCGATTGAAATTCAATCTGAACCTTCTGGAAATCCATTTGCAGTTGGGCTTCCGCATCCTGGAATTCTTCGTATTCGGCACGAATCCGTTCCGATTGAACATAGCCGATTTGAATTTGGGCCTGCACAGCCATCGGCAGTACAAACAAACCTAATGTGAGAGCTAATAAAATCGATTTACGGGTCACTAATTTCCTCCTTGTGACTATTAAAATTGTTGACCAAAAATTATGTGATATTCCCAGCCATGGGGTTTTCCATCGCCGGCTATGTCATCAAAACCATAACCCATATCAAATCCAAGCATACCCACCATGGGCATAAAAAACCTGATTCCACCACCCACCGAGCGGCGCAGGTTGAGGGCCGATGACCGGGAAGTACTGAAAGGTTCCTGCATCTGATGGGTTTCCCATACATTGCCGGCCTCAGCAAAAGCCAGGACATAAACCACCGGATTTTCTGAAAGCGGGAATCTGAATTCTGAGGCCCATTTCAGCATGGCATTTCCGCCAATGGGACTGCCGTTGCTCTGTGGTCCGATGGCATTATCAGGATAACCACGGAGCATATTTCCATAAGGAATACCGCTGCCACCCATGATGTATTTTTCATCCAATGGCACCAGAGAATATTCGCCTTTTCGTTCCGGCAGGGGTTGAATGACACCCATTTTTAAAGAACTGTTCAAAACAAATTTGCTGAATGTAGGTGTATACCACTCCAAATTCAATATATGTTTATGGTAATCCTCATTACCGGGAAAAATACCTCCGGACAGGGTTGTTTCCCACTGCATCCGGGAACCACGTGTCGGAAATTCGGAGTGATCACGACTTTCGCGGGTTATGATCTGGGTCAGGTTGACACCGACCGTAGAATTCAATCCGTTGGCATATATATCCAGATTTTCCTGTGTACCGGTGTAAACACGCTGAACGGCCTCGAAAACCCACGTCCCGCGGAAATAATCATCGGGCCATCTGAATCGCCGTCCCCAGCGGACTGATCCACCGCGCAATTCAATATCCAACGGGAAATAATAGTAGGACGACTGACCCCGCAAAGTATAGAACAACGAAAAACCAAGCAGGTTGCGACTGTCCCGCACCATGGGATCAATGAAGCTGATGGATACCGACCGATATTTGGAGGCCTGAGTGGATGTAGACCAGTTGTACTGGGTACCAACATTAAAATTAATACTGAATTGCTGACCATTGCCGCTTCTGAAAGGATTGGCCAGATCGAAATTATTAAATTCGAGTCCGCCCCCACCGGTCATCCCGTACTCACCGGAAAAACCAATATTGGCACTGGCGCGATCAGAGGAACGTTCCTCGACGGTGATTTCCAGATCGACCTCATCTTCATCAACGGGCAATACATCCGGGACCACATCACCAAAATAATTCAGGACAAAAATCTTACGCTGGCTCTGGATCAGTTTTTCACGGTTGAAGACATCACCAGGGTAAAGCATCAATTCGCGGCGGATTACATTTTCCCTGGTTTTACTGTTACCGACAATCCTGATATTGCGGACCGAAACCTGGTGATTCTCCACAACCTGAAAATGAATATCCAGGGAATCGGAAGCCACCGGTGTGAACTGTGGAATTATCTGGCTGTAAATATACCCATTGTCCATATACAGGCCCTGCACCCGGTCAAAGACCGCCAGATTGAAATCTTCCTCACCGTAGATACTGCCGCGGGCAATATTCAGCCGCCGGTTCAGTTCATCGGTGGAATAGAGTGTATTCCCCTCCCAGGTAACATTGCGATATTTATATTTAGGTCCTTCATAAACATCCATATAAATATTCATCCGGTTTTTATCCTCGGCATAACCTACAGAATCACCCAGGACCCGGAAATCACGAAAACCATGGTTACGATAGAAGGTGACCAGCGCCAGTTTATCCTCCTCGTATTTGCTTTCTTCATAATGACTGCGCCAGAACAGATACCAGCGCTGTTGCTTGGTCTCTTTCAGAACCCGGCGCAGGCGAAAATCAGAAAATTCATCATTGCCATTAATGACAATTTTACCGGTTTTAACCTTACTGTTCTCATCGATCTTAAAAACAATATCTTTTGTCGATGGGGTGGGAAGGGGCTGGGCGGTCCGGCCAGAACGCTTTTTTCTGGATTCCTCTAACGGGCGCGGATCAATAATCTCACCGGCGATGTCAACTTTAAGGTATCCCTTCTCGGCATACAGTTCCTCAAGTTTACGGATGGTCTGAGAGATTGTACTGGGTGTGATTCTCTGACCACTGGTTAAGTCCAGTTCTTCCTCAAAATGCGATAGCTTTAGCTTTTTATGTCCCTCATAATGAACGCGCCCCAGGACATAATTCTCCACTACGGTAATTGTTATGGAAATTCCGTCAATTGTTTCTTCATCAAGGTTGATCTGTATATCCCCGAATACTCCCAGCTCCCACAGCCTTTTGACAGCCCGGGGAAACTCGGACCCGGTAATTGATTTACCTTCTGTTAATCCACTGGTATATCGAATTACACTGGCCGAAGTGATGATATTCCCCTCGACATTGACTTCCATAAGTTTCAATTCCTGGGTTTCCTGGGCAATCAGCAATAGGGATGTAAAAATCAAGGCAGGTATTTTTTTAAACATGGTACTATTATTTCAATTGTTCGCTAACTTTTCCAAATCGTCGCTCTCGTCTCTGGTATTCGTCAATCGCTGTTAAAAGTTCCCGTTCTCTGAACGCGGGCCAAAAAATATCAGTAACAAATACCTCCGTATAAGCCATTTGCCACAGTAGAAAATTACTAATTCTAAACTCACCACCGGTACGAATTAATAAATCGGGGTCGGGAATATCGCTGGTATATAAATGACGGCTTATCAAATCTTCATTGATTTCACCGGCTGCCAATTCCGAATGTTCAACCTTTTCCGCCAATCGTTGGACAGCCCGGGTAATTTCCTGGCGGCCGCCGTAGCTTAATGCCAGGTTTAAATTCAAGCCTGTATTCTGGGCGGTCAATTCGATTCCGTCTGTCATCCCCTGGCGTGTTTCCTTACCCAGATCATCTAGTTGTCCGATGACAGTCAATTTTACATTATTCGAATTGAGATTATCCACTTCGGCCCGGATAGTACTCATTAATAACTGCATAATAGCCGATACTTCCTGGCGGGGACGGCTCCAGTTTTCCTTCGAAAAAGTATACAAAGTGAGGTGCTTGACCCCCAGCTCACCACAAACCCTGGTTATTTCACGCACCGAATTGATCCCCTCGCGGTGACCGGCGACACGGGGTAAATGCCGCTGCTTGGCCCAACGGCCATTGCCATCCATCACGATAGCAATATGGACCGGCAAATCACCCTGATCCAGAATTTTTGTACGTAGTTCGCTTGCTGTTGTCATTTACACTTGTAATGCAGGAAACAGAAAATCAAAATTACCCTTGCCGTTCTCCATCAGTCAATAGTCAGTCCGCCTATGAAATTACCCCCTTGTCAGACCTTAGATCGCAATACCATATTTAAGTAAATAGTATTTTAAAATCAGTTCAGCAATTATCACAAATACCAGTACAGGCCATACTAATTTACGGGCGGCATTGAAGGCTTTTTGACTGATATCAACTAAAACTACGCCTGCGGCGATCACCGGAATCAACATTCCCGAAAATATTCCGAAAACCAAAATATGTCCTTCCAAATCATACCACAGTATTCCCAAACCTTCATCGCCAAGCATTGAACTCAGGTGACCCCAGCGATAGTTAAAATAAACAACCAGCAAGCGCAGGAATATCAATATTATGATTGTCAGCAGAATCCTCCGGTTGGTGGGAGTCATAACGGTATTATCGTCAATCTTCAGGTTTGAAATAAGTACAGCCAACAATCCCACACACACGGCACCGGCAAAAACAGAGAAATACGTTATCCAATCCGGCTGTATAATACCGGTGACGACCTGTTCCGTAATTATCAGGCCAAACAATACCGGCAATGACGCGATCCAGTTATTTATTCGGTCACGATTCCAGAAAAAAAGGGTAATGGCGATCAGGCTTATCAACCACACCAGTGCCGACAGCCGTAGTTGAAATCCAATCGGTATCACCCAAATGAAGACGGTACAGATTGCAGCGGCCAGGGTCGCTATTAATAGGTGTTTATAGTAGTAACCCGCGATCCTATGACGGTAATTAAACCATAGACACAGTGGGTAAATACTGGCCAGAGGAAGAATTGTCACACCAAAAATATCTACCGAAATCAACTGGTTTTACCTATCTGATAATAAAATCTGGAATCAGGATTGATCGGGAAGCCCCAGCGCTTTTCGACCTGCTGGCGTAATCATATCCGCGTTCCAGCGAGGATCGAAAACCAGTTTCACTTCGGCTTCCTCAACCTCCTCAAGTTTCAAGATATTTTGCCGCACATTGGCAGTGATCTGACTGTGCATCGGACAACCGGGAGTCGTTAACGTCATTATTATAGACACTTTGCTGTCAGATACACTAACATCATATATTAACCCAAGATCAACTATATTGACCGGAATCTCGGGGTCAAAACACTGATACAATACATCCATTACCTGTTTTTCAGTAACCATTATTGCTTCTCCAGAATAGTTATAATTTTACCAGCCAATGATCCGTATAGCTGGCTGATCGGCGCAGCCGGATTTAACTCAACCAGGGGTTGGCCGGAATCAGTAGCTGCCATCAGCTCACGGGACAGGGGAATTTCACCCAGCAGGGGCACATCCAGGCGGGCACTTTCACGGTTACCGCCACCCTGCTTGAATAAATCGTAATGCAGGTCAAACCGGCCCTTATTATCGATCTTCACATTCTCTTTTCCATCCAGCGCGATAACCGCACCGGCAACCGGATTTCCGGCCTCATCCAGCACTTTTCCGGTTAATTGCAAACCAGACATATTCTCAACCACACCCAGGACGGGAGTTTCCACCTTACGGAACATATCGGCGCCTTTACTGACATCAGCCAGAGCAATATCCTGGGGAGTCGTAACCATCACGGCACCGGATATTTTCAACTTCTGCGCCAGTGTCAGCTGTACATCGCCTGTTCCCGGCGGCAGATCCAGAACCAGGTAATCCAATTCTCCCCAGTCAACATCCTGGAAGAACTGCTCGGTCATTTTAGCCACCATCGGTCCCCGCCAGACCGCAGGTGCGTTATTGCCACTGACAAAGCCAAAACTCATCAGTTTCAGATCATATTTTTCCAGTGGCTGTAATTTTTTGGCTGCGGTCACACCAGGACGTTCGTTAATATCAAAAATGATCGGCAGCGACGGGCCATAGATATCGAGATCGAGCAATCCCACTGATCGGCCGGTATTTTTTAAGGCGATAGCCAGGTTCGCAGCCACTGTGGATTTACCGACACCACCTTTTCCACTGGCAATGGCGACGATATATTTGATTCCCGGTAACGGGCCCTGTCCCTCAAACGGATCTTTATCAACTGCTGGTCCCACGGTTGCTTGAGGGGCCGGATTTACCAACTCAACACTGATATCGGTGAATTCCGTATTGGAAGAAATTGTCTCTCGCACTGCTTGGACAACAGCTTCGACCTTTTCGGTTTGCTCCGATGATATTTTCAGAATGATAACAATTTTATCGTCATCGATCTGGATATCCTGGACCATGCCGAATGAGATTATGTCGCGATTGAAACCGGGGTATTTGACTGTTTGCAGGATTTCCCGAATTTGATTTGTATCCATAATGCTCCAATTAAAAAAGCGGCTGCGATTCGCAGCCGCTGAAAACATCTACCAACTGCTTTAGCCTGTCAACCAGGCCGCAGTTATAGTACTGAATGACGGCTATTGTTCCTTTTACTGGATAATTCAGGGAATAAACCCGAATCCAGGCTGTGAAAACCGCTTAGGCAGTCAGACGGTTATAGCGCTCCAACAAGACTTCATCAGATTCTTCTATACCAACGGGAATACAGTCTACCGGGCATACTTCCACACACTGGGATTCATCAAAATGGCCTTTGCATTCGGTGCATAGTTCCGGATCGATCTCATAAAATTCATCACCTTCGGTAATTGCTTCATTCGGACATTCCGGTTCACAGGCTCCGCAATTGATGCATTCATCGGTTATTGTTAAAGACATATCAACTCCTGATTGATTAATAATTCGTAAACTTTTCTCTCAAGTGAGATTGTGAAAAATCATGCATAAGCGTGAAGAAATTAAGCTGATTTTTAGCAAATGTAAAAAGTCTTTTAAACACTAATTTGAGAACCGGAATTATTAGACTTTCCAATGGATAAACTGCCAAAAAATATATTACCGATCTGGTTGGCCCAGCTGATTTCCACATCCGGGGATGCGATTTACCAGATCGCCCTGATCTGGCTGGTCCTTGACATAACCGGTTCCAACACCATCACCGGACTGGTCGTGCTGGTGGCTCACCTCCCGGCCATGCTTTTCGGTTTAATGGCCGGTGTAATGGCCGACCGCTTTAATCGGGTCAACCTGATGCTGATTGCGAATTTCAGCCAGGCTGCTACCGTGATCATGATTCCAATTCTAATGTCCTACGGTTATACAAACGCCATTTTAATTGGATTACTGGCATTTGTCCGCAGCAGTTTTGGTACAATTTTTCCACCGGCATTAAATGCCCATATACCAACAATTGTACCAACCCGTTATCTGGTAAGGGTCAACTCACTCCTGGCTACCTCCGCCCAGCTGGCCTACCTGATCGGGCCTGCTACCGCCGCTGTTCTGTTGGGGGTAATATCATTGCAACACCTGTTTACCATTGACAGTGCCACTTTCATTGTGGCCCTGCTACTGCTACTGACCCTGCGCGGCCGGAAAACGGTATCGCCCCCTGATACCAGCACTCCCAGCTGGTCCCAGCTTAAGCAGGGCCTCAGATATGTCAGGGAACAGCGTACAATCGGAATTATCGTGTTTCTGACGATCATCAACAACCTGTTCATAATGGGACCGGCCATTGTTGGAATGCCGATTTTGGTAAAAAGCGCCCTGGGAGGAACCGCCTCTGATTATGCCGCAATCGAGGCCAGTTATGCCGTCGGTATGCTGGTCAGTTCATTCCTGATCTACCGGTTTGGAGATCGCTTCCGGAAAGGCTGGCTGTTGATGCTGGGGATGATCGTCGATGGCTTGACCTTTTGTCTGCTGTTTATCGCCGGATCGGTATCAATGGTGATGGTGCTGATAGTAATTCATGCTCTGGGAATTCCAATGATTACCGTTTCGAGGACAGCGATTATCCAACGCTATGTCCCCAATAAACTGCAGGGTCGTGTTTTTTCAATGATTCATCTGGCAGTAGTCGGGTTGACCGGCATATCATCGGCCCTGGTCGGAATAATAGCCGAGGTGGTGGCTATTAAAACCATCTTCCTGGCAATCGGTATCGGTGCCGCCCTGTGCGGGATATACGGCCTGCTGAACAAACCGATCCGGGCCTTGAAATAATTCCATCTGATTAAAACAATAATCTGGCTGGATTCCAGCCGTACCACTAATTTCAACTGCCATGTATTTAATCATTGACCAGGGAACATCATCAACAAAAGTATTTCTGTTCGATGACCGCCATTCAGTCAGGTTCAGCAGCCGCCTGCCCCACCGTCTGCAGCGGCCCTGTCCAAAACATGTCGAGAGCGATCCCCTGGCTATCCTGGAGGTCTGCTTTCATCTGGTCAAGGAAGCTTTCGAATATGCCCACCGGAATGGATGGGATATACAAAGTGCCGGCCTGAGTGTCCAGCGCTCAACTTTTCTCTTCTGGGATAAAACCACCGCCCGCCCACTGACACCGGCCATCAGCTGGCAGGATACACGGGCCGAGCAGGAGGCCAGGGCACTATCCACATTCAGTGAATTAATACAGGGGAAAACCGGAACTCCGCTCAGCGCCCATTTCGGCGGACCCAAATACATTCATTTGCTGAAACAATACCCCGATCTGGAGGCAGCGACCCAAGCCGGCACAGTCTATTACGGCCCCTTGAGCGCTTTTCTTACCCAATCGCTGACGGGAAAACCAGCGGTGGATCACACAATTGCCGGCCGCTCATTATTCATGGACATCAAACAACTGGCCTGGGATGCGGAATTATGCCAGCTGTTTCAAATTCCACCTGAAATTCTCCCGCCCCTACTGCCCACCAATGCAGAATACGGGAATATTTCCATTGATCAGGACAGTGTTCCACTGAAATGCGTGATTGGCGATCAACAGGCAGCCCTGGTCGGGCAGGACGGTTGGGAAGCCGGGGACCTGGCCCTTAATTATGGTACATCGGGATCAGTATTGCTGAATGTGGGAACGGAACCAGTAACGATTCCCGGCTTGATCAGCAGTGTACTGCATTCATCCTCTGGCCGGACAACCTACATGCTGGAAGGGACGATCAACACCTGTAAATCACTGTTCGACTGGCTGGAGCATGACCTCAATATTGCTATTCACCGCCGTAAGTGGAACCGGATCTGCCAGCAAACCACCACCGATGGTGTCCTGATTCCGGGCTACAGCGGACTGGCGGCACCCTATTGGCAGGACCAGCTTAAAACCAGTATGCCCGGAATCGACCAGACAGACAATAATCAGGTTATCCGGGCGGCCGTTGAATCGATCGGCTTTTTTACCAATGATATCATTACCTTGATCAAACACCATCTGGATCTTGATTTGCATACCATTACCGCCAGTGGTGGACTATCGCGCACCTCGCTGTTACAATTCATCGCCGATCTGCTGGAGCACCCCGTGGCCCACACATCCATGAAAGACCACACTGCTCTGGGGGTATTGAAATTGTTACAGAAAGCGAGCGACAGCACTGTGATCAAGAAAACACAGTTTGATTATATTTACCGACCTGGAATGACCTCCGAGGATCGTCGGACTAAACTTGACCGCTGGCGGGCCGGGTTGAAACAGGCCGGGATAGAGCCGATTATTTAAGCAGTACCAGCTTCCCGGTCTGGTGATGTTGGCCAGTTTGCAACCGATAAAGATAAACCCCCGTTCCAACCTGGTATCCTTTTTCATTCCGACCATCCCAGATCGCTGAATGGAGTCCCTCTTCCTGCCGGCCGACAGCCAGGGTGGCAACCAATTGGCCTTTTAGATCAAAAACGGTTAATTCAACATCAACCGCTTCCGGTAAATAATATAAAATCTTTGTCTGCGGGTTGAAGGGATTGGGATAGGCCGGGTAGAGCCTGAAATTATCAGGCGGCTGCTGGTCTTCAGCGATAATATAATGATAACAATCGCTCTGATTCTGATCTACAATAGTGAAGTCAAGTGCCTCCCGGCTGCCACCACCGATCGTAAACTCAGGATAACCATAATTTCCATACCAGAAATCCAGAGTGTATGTTCCCGCCGGAAACGGACCAAAGCCGGCCTGCAGTTCAAAAGGACAGATACAATCACAAGGCGCTCCGGTATCGGTCATGGTAACATGAAAAGTGTCGGCTTCCAGCCAGCCGTACCATACCGGCTCCAGGCAGCAATTCAACATGGGGGTATCCCAGAAAAGATCCAGGGTGTCACCAGTAACACTTAACTCAATAAAAGCCGTGTCATTCCGGGTGGTCAGACATCCGGAATTAACCGGATCGTAAACAGTAAATCCATCCCCAATCGTAAAACTGGTCGAACCCCAGTAGGCCTGATACCCGACGTCATTGCCATAAATTTCCACCACATAAAATCCGTTTTCCAATCCGGTCAGGGACACCGATAAATCAAAATCGCAGGTACAATAGCACAATTCACTGGCTGTATCTGATTCGGTAACCGTAATCATATTTCCATTGATGGCAACCTGCATGTCAAACAAAGAACAGCAATTCCGGTTAGTTCCGGTATGCCAGATTGTTACCGTATCGTTGTTGATTGTGGTGAATATCTGGTCGGCCTGACCTGATAGACCGGCCAGCAGACAACACAATAATATAATACTTTGCTTCATTTCAAACCCCTTTGGCCGGATTTTACAGTAAAAATAGTAATATTGCAACACCGGTTGGACCAGCGGCTGATGGATTGGGATTATTGGTCGTACAACCGATACAGGCGATTCAACAAGTCGTGAGTATCATCCAGGTGGTTGACAACAATATCAGCACCGGCCAGCCTAATTTCATCTTCCCAGCCAGGACGACGGCAGACGATAATCGATTTGGCACCGGCACAATGGGCAACATGGGCATCGGATGGTGTGTCGCCAACAATTATTAACTCTGAAAAATTGAAATTAATTCCAAGTACCTGAACAGCTCGGGCCTGGGCAATAGGCACAAGATTTTCCCGGTTAATAGAATCATCACCAAAAGCACCGAAGCTGAAGCGCTCAAACAGGTTAAACCGGCCCAGTTTGATTTGAGCCCCCACCTGAACATTGCCGGTCAACAAGGCGGTGAAATGGCCGGCTATCTGCACCGCATCCAGAAAATCGACCGCATCCTGGTACAGAACCGGCTGCCCTGATCGGGGGTACAATTCCCGCATCTCTGCTAAATATGCCTGCAATACTTTTTCACGCATATCCGGCATTCTGCCATCAACGATTCCTAACCGGGTCAGGGTGTTCTGGATAATCAGATAGTCAGTCAGTCCGGCCACCTCACTGAACTGGATATCCGGATCGGTACCGGTGAACTCAAAAAATACGCGATTCAGAATTTCCCGTGGCAGCAAGCCAGGTGACAGCAGGGTGCCATCGATATCGAACAGGAACAATAAATTATCTTTCACGCCGTTACCAGCCGGTCAATATCAATCCAACCGGGCTACCACCCCATTGTTTATTTCTGTAACCTTCTCCGGTCCAAACAGAATATTAACCAGTTCAAAAGCAAATTCCATTGCCGCACCGGCACTGCAGCCAGTGATAATATTTTCATCCACCTGAACGCGCCGGCCGGAATATTGAGCCAGTTCCAATTTATCAACCCAGGAAGGGTGAATTGTCACCTGTTTATCATCGGCAAGCCCAGCCTGCTCAAGCACGAATGGTGCGGCACACACCGCCGCAGCCGGTTTATTCTTCCCGGCATGTGATTTTAATAACTCGATCAGGCGCTGATCCCCGGCCAGATTTGGTGTACCCGGTACGCCTCCCGGCAAAACGATCATGTCCCATTCCCGATCTAATTCCTCTGCCAGCACACTGTCAGCAACCAGATGGATTCCATGGGAACCGCTGACATTGCGCTTGTTCAGTCCGGCGGCCACCACTTCGGCACCGGCCCGCCGCAAAATATCAATTATAGTTATTGCTTCAATTTCTTCAAAACCCTCAGCCAGGGGAACCAGAATTCTTTTCATTGTTAATCCTCATATGTAAGAATTTCAAACGCCGGATAGTACGCCGCCAGAAAAAACGCAGGTGGCGAAGGCCCTCAGTTCCGGCTAAAATGAAGCCCAAGACCAGCAGTAACCAGGACAATAAATAAAAACCACTCGCAACCGCCAGCCAGAGGGCATTTTTGGTTTTCAGGTAAAGGGCCGCTCCAAAAGCAACACCACCCCAGCCAAATGGATAATTTAAAGCCAGCATAATCAGGCCGGCCAGGTACCTGGCTTTATTCATTTATAACAAAAAATGATTTTTCGGTGATTTAATCCAGGATGTCACCAATGGGGGATGGAACCGGTTTACCGCCATTTCTTTCAAACCAAGGCGGAACTTCTTTCAACTGTTTTTTGGCGGCCTTCTTGGAACTGAAATTACCCCAGCACAGGGCGTAGCAATTATCCCCCTCCACATTTTTCGGTAATATGAAGAATTCCTCCGAATAATTCATAACCCTGAAGGCATCATCAACCGAAATATCCTGGCAGGCTACCAATAATTTTATGGTGTATGCTTTGGAATTGGCACCCTTTTCAATTTCCCAGATTCCCGCCGCTTCGGAATAACGTTCCAGTTTCAGTAATTCCAGCGGGGTATAGTCGGGTTCAGGTTCTTCGATTACCGGCTCGGGTTCCGGCTCTGTGGCTTGAACAACCTCATCGATTACCAGATCGGTGATATCGACAAATTCCGGGCTGGCTTCACTGGTTTCCGGTTCCATCGCCAGAGTGGTAGTATCCATCTCGATCCAGTCACCATCGATAGGGGCTCCGGTAATGACAATAATCGAATCGGCAGCTGATTCAGTAATGTCAACCACAGGTTCCACAATAACCATCGTATCACTAACCGGTTCCGGTGTCTGCAGGTTAATCATAGCGCTCATGAAAGCCTGTTCGGCCTCGGCAATTTTATCATCCACGACGCTGGTATCACCAATTTCAACCGTTTCCGGTTCGCCCGTTGATGGTTCATCGGCAGTCACGACCGGCTCCGGTTGCGGAACCATAATTACCGGCTCGGGTGTTGGTTTCTCCAACTCGGTTTTCACGACTTCGGATTCGGATATACGAATTTTCCGGAAGGGTCTGATGATGGGCTTGGCATCATTGTCGGCAAACCATTTTGGTATTTCCCCATACCACTGCCGGGCGTCCTCAACTTTTCTGAAGTCACCCCAGCAAATCGTATAACATTCCCGCCCGCCAATATTACGCGGCAATATAAAGAAATCATCCGGTTTACCAAGCTGCCGGTAGGAATTCTTTATCGTGGTTACTTCACATCCGAATAGCAGGATTATAGTGTAATGGTCCGGCAGATTGTGTTTTTCTTCACCCCAGATCTGGGCCGCTTCCCAGTAATCTCCGGCCATAAACAGTGTCCGGGCTGATTGGTTCACTTTGAGGTTTCGCAGTGGTAGTGTTTTTACTGTTGCCGGTGTTTTCTTCACTATTGGTTTTTCTACCGGCTTTTCAACCGGTATTTCCTCGATCACCGGGGATTCCTCTGGTACAGCTGCAACCTCATGTACTTCAGCGGATTCGACAATTTCCCGGATTGTATCGATTGCTGCAACCGGTGGCTCGACAATCGTTTCAACGACCTGCGATTCAACGGTTTCCACTAGTTCCGGTGATCCGGATTGATCGCCATCTGAGGGCCACAATAACCAGATTGCAAAAACAGCCACAACAGCCGCAACGGCGGGCCACAACCACTTGGTAATGGTTTTCGGCTCGTCCGGTTCATCGGGGGCCACCGCCAAAGGCACTTCCGGCTTAGCCGGTGCCGGGACAGGTTCGTCTTCATCCGGTGCCTTGTAAACCGGCAAATCATCTTCAACAGCCACAGGTTCAGTTTCCGGTTCAACAGGAGTCTCTTCAGTTATCGGTTCGGAAACCGGTTCTTCCCCGGCGACTTCTTCAATACCGGCCCGACGCTTGAGGGCTTCTATCCGGCGCTGTTCCATTTCATCTTCACTGGGGGCAGATTCTTCGACAACCGGTTCAGGTTCTTCTTCCGAATCGGTGTCCACTCCCATCCGCCGTTTCAATGCTTCCAGTCGTCGCCGTTCATACTCATCTTCGTCAGGTCCAGTTTCGGCCGGGGGTGCTGCTTCAGCCGGTTTTTCCTCCGGTTCAACCACTGGCTCAGCTGCTTCGACAACCGGCTCTTCCACTTGCGGTTCAGGAACTGGAATTGGTTCAGCTGCCACTTCCTTTGTCTCTATCGATGCGGGTACTTTCCCCATCATTTCGGCATTAATCTCACGGCGTTCACGGGCCAGCTTATCCTGGTCGACATCCAGATTTTCAAGCATATCGAGAACCTGTAACGCCTTTTCAAGCATACCCTGCCTGCGGTACAATTCAACCATATAAAAGGTGGGTTGGGGCTTTTCACTGGGCACCGGCTCCGCAGGCTCAGGTTGCGGTTCCACCGGTTTCTCCACTGGTTTATCCACCGGCTTCTGTGGTTCAATCCGTGGTTTTTCTTCAGCTGCAACCGGCTGTGGTGGTTTCGGCGGTTCTTCCGTGGCTGGAGTACCATCTTCAATGGCTTTGCGGCTCACTTCCGCTTCATATTCCGCTAATGAAGTCCGGTAGTTGCTGATTACCTTTTCATCCACGGTGAAATTACTGAAATCAGAATCGGTCAGGTATGAAGAGTCGGCTGGCCCATCCTGCTTGACCGGAGGTATCTGTAGATCCTCAATGTCCGGTTTTTCCGGCTCTTCTTCGGCAGCGCCCTCAGAAATAACAGGTTCCTGCGGTACAACATTATCGGCCTCAGCATTATCGATATCAAATGAACTGAGCTCGTCATCTTTTTCTTCTTCCGGTTCCTGGTCTGGTTTTTCCGAATCGGTTTTAAAACCTAAAGTTGACATTAAATCTTCAGTTTCTTTTTCTTTCACGCTTTGATTTCCCTCTATGGTTTCAGAAGACAACTGTTCGGATTCTTCAACAGTTTCTTCAGTTTCCGCAGGTTTTTCCACGGCACCCAGAATCATAGTTATTTCTTCGGGTGGCTGCTCGCTTTGGATAGTCTCGATTAGCCGATCAATTACGGCTCGAACGGGAAACAGATTGCTTTGCGGATCAATCACACTTTCAGGATCAAAATCGAGTTCCCCAAAAAGAATGGTCCGGGTGGCAATATTGTCTTCGAAGCCCTCCCGGTTCAATGTTGCTGTTAGTGAACTGACAACTGTTTTATCAGACTCAACCGCGGTGCTGAAGCGATCCAGGTTGACTATCCGCCCGCCTGATCGCTGCCGCATAATGGGAAGCAATACCTTACTCCAATTCAGAGCAGTCGAAAAATTGGCACCCAGTTGCTCGAAATCCGCATCAAATTCGGTAATAATATTAATAACCGCCAATTGGTTGCCGAAACGGTCTGTCAGCCGTTCCACCAGTCCACTGACGTTTTTCTCCAGCTGGAAGAAACCTGTTGCCCGTAGGTGCCGGGAGGAAACTTCAGTGATGGATTCTTCGCTGGCCGGTTCAATCTCAATAACCCGAATCCCATTCTCTACCAGTCGACTGGCAATCAGATCACCGGTCTTCCCGCCTGCTCCGATAATTAAACAGGTTAAATCATTTAACTTCCTGTTCATTGGATCATCACCTGCATGCCCCTCAAAATATGGGTATCACTATTACCATACGGTTTCTCCATAAACCGTAACATTGAAACAAATTTATCAACCGATAATTTACTGTTCTTTTTGGATTAATAAATCCTGAATTTTCCGACGAGTCAAATCCCTTAATTCAACCACAGATAAATCCCGGTATTCCGATTGACTGATCGGTTGTCCGACACGAGCAGATAATATTCCCGGACAAATGAGGCGCCTGAATTTCGGTTTAGCCCGAAATCCACCCCGGAAACCAATAGGAATAATAGTTGCCCCGGTATTCCGGGCTACATGAAAGGGGCCTTTTTTGAATTCTCTCAGATTACCATCTACAGTTCGCGTCCCTTCCGGTGCTACAAAAAATGATTTCCCTTCCAGCAGGGCATCTTCTGCCTTTGACAGGCTGCTGACCGCATTTTTTAAGTTTTTTCGCTCGATTGGGATAATACCATATCTCCTCAACAAGGAACCCCAGATCGGATAATCGAACTGATAGTCGGCTGCAACGGCTGTCACATAATGCGGTACAATCGCACCTACCATAAAGGCATCAAACATGGACTCATGGTTGAACATATAAATAAACGGTCCCATCCCGGTATGTTTATCGTCCCTTTTCACCACCAGTATTTGTCCGGCGGATAATAAAATAAACCGGGAAATCACCCGAATTAAATGGTGCAAATGGCGAGCCGGAAAAATCAGCAGGGCCAGTAAAAGGAAACTGCCGCTAATGCCAAACGATACCAGGGCCAGTGGCCAAATAAACAGATTAAGTATTATCAGTAGAATATTTTTCAATTTTTCTCCGCAAGCGCTCCCGGCGATGTTCCAAAGCCGTCCGTTCATCGATCCGGCCGGTTGTTAATTTACTCAATATCTGCTCAGTATAATCCAGGGCCCGGGCAAAATTCTTAATACGATGCTCATAATATATGGCCAGATCAACATATGGTTCAGCAAATACCAACTGCTCAACCTTCAAAGATTGTTTCCACTGCCTGCAGGCCTGTTCCCAATTTTTCGATTTTTTGTATAATCGACCCAATTCCAGGTACCCGCGTTGACGTAACCGGGCCTGGTTATCGCTGGCAACTAATTTTTCCAGAACACGGATGGCTGCTTCCCGTTCATCATGACGGACCAGAATTCTGGCCCGTTCCAGCTGATGCTCATTCGATTTACCGTCCGGGCGGGTTAATTCCCAAACTAACGGAACCAAGGCACCCAGGGTAAGGATATCATTGCTGTTATGCTCGAAAACCCGGTACAGGGGATCGGCACCCTGTCCACGGAGAAATTTGAAATAGGCTGCCGGAACCTCGCTCCCGGGCAGATCGTCATCCCGCTCAAATTCCAGAATCTCCCGCTCCAGGGTCTGGAGCCGGCAATCCTCCAGGGTATAACCCCATATCTGTCGGGCGGGATGCAGAAGGTCCAGGTGATTCAATTCATCAAATGGCGACTGCTTCCGGTTAAGGATATAACGCGATGACAGCAGCGGTACGTCATAAGTCTTGCCATTGAAGGTCACTACTGTTGAATAATCTTTGACCAGCTCTTGAACCAGGTCCAACATACCTTCCTCGGAGTTGAAGGCATCGGCAAAATACTGCTGCACAACAAAACCGTTTTCATCGGTAAAGCCCAGCCCGATAAGAAAAGCCAGGGTGCCGCTGCCTCCCGCCAGTCCGGTGGTCTCCGTGTCCATGAATACCGTACTCTCCAGATCAAAATCAACCAGTGATTCAAATTTCCCCAGGCGGCTGAGCCAGTTTCCGGATACCCCCTGTAATGATTGTAATTCGATGCTGCCGTGCAGTTGTCCCCAGGAGAATTCACGCCGGGCAACAAAGATATCGCCGAAGCTGGTGTTCTCATAACTGCCGTTAACATACTCATGAATACCGCGCACATCACGGACCACCTGTTCATCGGGAAAGGTTTTGGGGGCATTACCTTTACGGTATAACCGTTCCAGTTTCTGCCGGAGATCAACTTGTGATTCGGATTGGCTTTTGCTATCCAGTTCTTTCAGGCGATCACTGAGGGTGCGGGGCATTAGCTGGTTTTTGACATTAATGGATTCATAATTCTGACCGGAGAACAGACAGGATTATAGCACTGCCCGGAGGAGTTCGGCAAATGGTTAATAATTGGGGATGGAAAACAGATAACTACTACAAAATGATGCTGCCATGCTATAGGTAACAGTGTGAGTATGGGCAGCTGGGAAAGGTAACCCTCCAGGTCTCACACTGTGACCTGGAAGATTTTCAAAATAGAATTCGGTTTAAGATTCCATTAAAGCTTTAACTTTTTCCTGAAACGGAGCTTTAGAGACAGAGGAAGAAAAATCCCAACAAAAACACAGGTAAAATAAAACACGAATTTACTCTGTATCAATAGACCCAAACCAAACAGTTGCATTAAATCATCAACAAGAACTAAGGCCCCCATCATTTGAAAAAAGGTCATGAGCATTCCACGAATCGGATGGCGGAAAAAATATTATATTTGGATCCTTAATTGAGTTTTCCATAAAACTTCCTTTAATAATTACTATTACATTACCATTATTTTAAAAATCTGATCGAGTCAAATATCTTCCCAGCCTGCATTATCGTTATGACCAATGTCAGGCCGGGAAGATTAAATCAAGGTTTATTTGATCAGTATTAATTTCATATTTGACTGAATCCTTTCGCCGTTGTCCAGTCCGCGGGCTTTAAATACCAGAATGTACATTCCCGTAGCTGCCGGACGACCGGCATCGGTTTTACCATCCCAAACGATATGATTGTAGCCGGCCTCGATGGTACCATCCACCAGGGTTCTGACTTCCCGGCCCAGGAAATCATAAATCACAATCGTCACCTGGCTCTCCTCCGGCAGATCATATTTAACGGTGGTAGTGGGATTGAAGGGATTGGGGTAGTTCTGGTGCAGGGCAAATTCCGATGGTATCAAAGCTACCAGTTGTTTTAATGGTGAATAGCCGCTTTCAACCAGGCGGTAAGTATACTTTTCATTGGAGTAAGGAGATAGGTGATTGTTAGTATCACAAACCTTCACCCGGTATTTCACCTTCAGTGTTTCGGTATTATCGATAGGATCTTCACCGATCATGCCTTCCTCACCAATCACACCCAGTGGATTGGCAGTACCACCATCAGCCAGGGTTATCTCATAATCGGTATCGGTCCAACTGTAACCTGATACCGTGGCCATCAAGCGGCCATCCGACTCGATTGTATCGTAGTAGCGCCAGACTTCCCCCTGGTCATAATTGGTAATTCCGCCTACGGTCCAGGATAAAGTCGGGTTCTCACCCACTGAGCCTGAGATTGACAGGACCGGAGTTGGGATCTGGTAGTAATAGGCGCCAATATCAGCGCGGGTACCATCAGGATCATAAGCGGAGTTGGGATCGCCGGCATCGATGCCGGGGCTGGTGTGCTTCAGGGTAAAATCACCACTGGCGGCGCTGGTAAATTGAGGCGATAGGTTGGTCATGTTAGTCGAATTCAAATCGCCGGGAATTGAGCTGTTATAAAATAGACTGTAATCGATGTCGATATCATTATTAGGCGGTTCACAATTGACCAACACCACACTGGTGTTATTATTAGAGAATATGGAGTTATTGATGCTACCCCATTCCTGGAGGACATTATCTGTTATGGTAACAGCAACCTCATTGTCATAGAACACCATGTGGTCCATGTCCCAATAACTACCTTCTATATCCAATGCCATCGCAGCATTTTCGATCACGCAGTATTGCGCGGTGACGGTACTGAATTCACTGAGATCAATACCAAGCCAACCTTCATCATCTACTGATGAGAGAATAACGGGATCGGTAACAGTACCATTCAAATGCAGATCTCCAATGTTCATTACAGTAAAGGCAAATTCAGGACCGAATTCGTAATGAGCCCCGGCCGGAATAGTCAAGTGTTCCGACAGTTTTAACACATCACCGTCAAAATCAACTGCTGAGTACGCAGGATAAGCCGTTGCATTCCCGGAAATACTCGTTATCACAGTCTCTTCCTGTTGAGAGGCGGCGATGATCATGTTGGTTACTTCCCAGTTATAGAACCGGTAGATCATATTGGTAGTGGCGGTATGGCTTGGTGCATCGAGGTGGTACTCCCCATTACTATGCGTTATTTTCACATCAGGATCAGTAATCGTTACTACATCATACTCCGCCTCGACTTCAGCCCCGGCTGAAAACACTACCGGCGTTTCCAGTTCGGTAGTAGTGGTGGCCCCGCCACCGAAGTCCACATTGCTGCCGGACCATTGTTTGAACAGGTACCATTTATCGCTCTCCTGGTGGATACGGGGAGCTTTCAACGAGTAAATGGGAATACCGTCTAAGAATTTTTCATTCTGATCAAGGAAAACATCAAAATCACCGGAAGAAATTGTACGGTAATCATCGGGCTGGGCCCAGTCTTCAAGATCATCTTCCGGGTTTTCCACATACCAGGGATCCTTAAACCAGAAATCAACATTGTAGCCCTGAATATTATCTGATAGTGTGACGTCTTCAACATTTTTGAATATAGCCTTATCAACAACATTGGGGAAAAATATTTTAGAATGCGAAATCAGTAATTCCCCCTCATCATCATTCCAATGATGATGCTGCAGCAATTCATCCTCATTATTCGAGAGATTTTGTTGATTGGTAAAAACAGTAAGCGGTGTAAAACCAGGTACCGATTTAACAGCACCTGATGTTATTTGTGTATAATAATCAGACACTGATAAATACCCATCAAGTTCGGAACCGTCGTCAGCAACATTTTTAAATGTGACCGATATTGGATTTGGATTCAATAATTGATTTAGAACATATGACATTGTCTGCTCAGATATCACATCGTGGTAATATGATTGATCGCTTTGAGCATATATTTCATCAAACATAGAATAATCCCAGGATTCTATATTAGCGTATGTGGACGGATCGTCTCCATAATCTGGATTTACCAAGTCTAGTGCGGATTGTGCCCAGATATAGCAGGGGGCATCACCGGTTGTTACCATATAATCAAGAGCTACCGGGTCTACATCATACTTGCTAATCGGCCATGGAAAATCCATCCCTGCAAACATGGTTATAGAACCGGGAATACTACCTTCATCCCGAAAAGCTGGCAGATAAGAACCGGGTATAATATCTGTTAAAGAAAAACCGATCGTTTCCAGCGGCAGTCCAACTACCTCTAGTTGTACAAATCCATGATCTTCATATCCTTCAGGCCAAACACTCTCCATCGTGTGATTACTTACATTGCCCTGTCCATTGGATATTCCGATATTGTAGGCCTGATCGGGATAGCCGTCACCATTAAGTGCATTAAGCTCGGTGTAAAATGCTTCATACATAGGGCCACCATCAATTGAACTGCTTACAGTGATTTTAGTCAAATCACCGGATGATGCAGGATCATAGTAATTATAGCGTAACATTTGTTTCGCTGCCGGTGATTGTAATTGTTCCTGAATAATTGAAACCATTGGGTTATCAATATCATCATTATCAATGCCTCCAAAAAAATCCTGCAATGCGGTACTGATGTACCCTCCCTGCTGCGGGGAATCGTAGGAGATGAACATATTACAGCCATGATCGATTGCATTTGCCGGATCTTCGGCAAAGGCTAAGGCATAGCGGGCAATTACACCTCCCATACTCAAGCCCATAACCCGGCTGGGATTGGTATAATTATTACCGGCAATCATATTAAGCGCCCCAAGAAGAACCATTGCATTGTTCTGTAAAAGAGTTGATCCATCGGCAAAATTCACGAAAGATACATCGTACCCGGCGGGACTCAGGTAGTTTGTTATCATATCCATGAAACTGTAATAATAGTAAGAAGGCCAGGTTGAATTGAATACATCAAATCCTTCGACAATTACCAGAGGTTTATCCATTACACCGTCGGCGCTGATAAATGTTGTTATCAAATCACCATCGGCTGTAGAATAAGATATTTCCGGAGTGTGTAAGGTTACCACATTGAAATAAAAATCCTCATAGACATATTCATTGTCTTCAAGATGCCGTACTTTAACCCTGATTGTAGCCGAACCTGTTTCACCTATAGCCACTTCAGGATAATCAAATGACACTTTTCTATCGTTCAAACACCAGTAATTTCCAGAATCCCATGTGCCATCATTATTCATATCAACTTTATAATATGGTTCTAACCATATTTCATCTGCTAATAGATGACTCTGGACATATAACACATAATTTTCTGCAAATCCTTCCGGGTGAGTTAATGTACTGCTGCTGGCGAAAGTTCTGGTATTGGAAAACACCGGATCATCGGTTTCGTTAAAATTCACTGGTGTATAACCCTGAGTAAACGGCATTGAAATTAATACAATCAATACCAATAGCATGATACTTCTAGTTACTTTAGTTTGCATCGTTGTGCCTTTCTTTTCTTCAGGCGATAACGTATATTGCATACCGAGATCGCCTTGGATGCGGTTTCGAATTGCCCCTGCCAGTCTTCCTTACTTGCGCAGGGGCAATTATTGATTTTCTAATTCATCGATAGCCCCTTATAACAAAAGCACGATCGGGTGAGTAAATATAGCCAACGAAAACGGCCATATTGGATTGAGCCGCCATTCCATAAATTGTACCAATCTCCGGGATTTCTTTGTAACGATGCCAGGTTAGCCCGTTGTAATGCCAGATGATGCTAAAGGTACCGGCGGAGAACAAGTCGTTATGACTCGTTCCACCAAAAGCTTCAATAGCTGTTTCATCAATGGATGTATCCCAGATTAGGTTTCCTTCACCGGTGGTGGTTACGGGACAGCTATAAAAACCCAGATGGGTATATACCCACACACTATCGGCCGAATCGGTATAAATCCCCACAATACCACCGGAAATCTGACCGGGAGTCAGGTAAGTTGTTACCGACTGTTCAATTACTTTATTCCAGGCCATCCCATCATAATGTAATAAAACAACCTGGTCGCCGCCCGTATCCAGGTCATGCCCACTGACCCAGATATTATCAGGGCCTGAACCAGATATATTTTTTAATTTCACTTCCGTCCCGCTCTCCATCTTCTCAAACTCCTGGCCGTCGTGGTGGATAATTGAACCCTGATACCCCACAAAATAAATATTAGATGATGAGGTTCCCCAAATGCCAAATCCAGCACAAGCATCTAAACCCATATTTTGGATATGATAGTATATCCATTCATCTCCATCCCAATGAATAGGAGAACAATAATCAGTTACCCAAATATCATTCTTATCAAAATACCAAATGCTGCGTAAGTCCAAAGTATTACTGTGTATTCCCAACAATTCCCAATCATTCCCATCCCAATGGGCGGCATTGTATTCACCACTGTCGGTCTCAATATTTCCCACTACCCAAATATCATTCTCATCCACGATCCAGGCATCTTTCAGATAACTGCCGTATTCGCCCAGGGTGTCGATGGTCCAGGTAAAATTGTGGCTGGTGGTATCCAATGTGCTGGCAATTACCGCGTTGCTGGAATCTTTGATTTTACCGTTGGCAAGCCAATAGGCTAAATAGTCGTACTCCGTGCCCGGCTCAAGGCCGGTATCCCTAACGGTGGTGTCTTTGCCGGTTACGGTATGTTCCATTACAATCGAATCATTGCGCGCCAGAGCAAAATTCCATTCATCGCTTGAATCTTCCACGCTTACCTGTAGCGTTACCGATGTAACACCGGTGCCATCCAGCTCCAGGTAGATGGTAGTGTCACGCTGGTTTGCGCCATTATCCAGGCAGGACGAGAGAACAAGATAAGAGATAAAAGATAAAAGATAAATATAGGAGGTACATGATTGTAATGCTGTACCTAAGTACTTTTTCAATAAAATGGTTTTGTTAAAAACGTACATTGTGCAAAATTTCAAATATTATCTACCCCTGTTTCAATTTATACAATTACCAAAACTTGATTTATCAATCAACAGCTTTCAGTCAGCAACAGACCAGCGGGAAACAATAATCAGTTATAATCGCAAAATACTCATTTGTCAGTTATTAATTCATAGACCAACATTTCAACATTTAACTAATAAACCTTATCAAATATAAAAACATGATACAGGGTAGAATGAATATATGCAAGCATTATTTAACGCGTCAGTAAAAAACTCTCAACTAACAATATATAGTATTACATAATTTATCTATTTCATCAAAATATTTACAATATACTGTTAATCAACCGGATATGCCCCGGACCCGAACCACAGCAGGCCCCCAGAACACTGGCACCTCTGTCCAGTAACTGCTTCATTCCAGTAATGAATTCACTTTCGCTAATAACATCTTCAAAAACTCCATCGGAAGACGGCATATCGACACCAAGATTGGGATAGGCGCCCCACAGTCCGGGCCAGTGTCTTGCCACTTCATCCACCCCGATCAGGATATTGGATAACAACGAACAATTCAATAACAGGACATCGATATCAAACCGGCAAGCCAGCTCTACGGCTTTCCGCAGCGGCGTACCGTCCAGCAGGTGTTTGCCGTCAGTAGTAATAAAGCTCAGCCAGCAGGGAACCCCAAGGAAAGCCGTGGCCCGCAGGACCGCCTCGACTTCACGGCAATTACCCATTGTCTCCAGCAGCAGAAAATCAACTCCGGCATCAACCAGTCGGTTGGCAATTACACCAAATTCCTCAGCGGCTGTTGCCGCCCCGGGAAAATCCTGGGGCTGGTAACAATCTTCCAGCGGCGCAATAGAACCGGCTACCAGGCATTCATCTCCAGCGGCTTGTTTCGCCAGGGTAACAGCCGATCCCAGACTTCTCCAAGCCGTTTCTTCCGGCTGGGAATAACCGGCCCGCCGGTAGCTCCGGGGTGTAGTTCGGAAGGTATTGGTGGTGATGATCTGCGCTCCGCTGGCAACATATTCCTGGTGTATATTCAAAACCGCCGCAGGATTCTCCAGATTGGCGGCCGCCGACCACAGCGGCTCGGGGATCGGTATCCCCCGTCGGATCAGTTCCGTTCCCATGGCCCCGTCCAGCACCAGGATTTCTCCGGCCCGCATCCTTTTCAGGAACCGGTCGTACATGTCTGGATCTGCCCTCCCCGTCTTCAGAACTATATCCAATCGCTTTTTAACAGTCCGAAACTGAAATGATCGATCCGCTCTCCACGGATTTTCAGATAGCCGCGCTTAATCCCTTCGTATTTAAAACCGACTTTTTCAAGTACCCGGCGGCTGGCCAGATTATGAATACTGCAAACTGCTTCCAGCCGCTCAATATTGGTCAGGGTGAATACCATATCAATCAATTTCCGTAATGCTCCCGTGCCAACACCCCGGTTCCAGTACGCCGGTGTGATCGAATAACCAACCCGGCCGATCTGCTGTTCGGGCTGCACCCGGTGGAAGGAAATTTCGCCCATTGGACTGTTATCATGTTTATCCAGAATGATCCAGCGGTAGGAAAGGATCAGTTCATTGTCCAGTTCACCACTGGGATACTGGCGCATGACCAGTTTTAAATGCTCGGCCGTACTTGGTGCGATCGGCTGGTGACGCATGGTCTCGGGATCGTTACGCAGACGGTGCCAGAAATCCAGATATTCCGGCCCGATGGGCATCAATATAAGATCCGGTTCAGCCAAGTCCATCGATCATTTTCACCGTTATTTCGTCCAGGGAATTAACACAGATATCGGCCTGGGACAGACTTTCGCAGGGATAGGTGGCCGATATACCAATCACCCTGGCTCCCGCCGCCTTCCCGGCGGCGATCCCATTAATAGAATCTTCAATCACAACACATTCTTCCGGGTTTACACCAATTTGTGACATGATTGCCTGATACGGCTCGGGGTGCGGTTTGGTATTGGGTACGTCACCACCAGCGATAATCACCGGGAAATATTTTTTAACCGGTTTAATTTCATCCAGCGCATCAAGAAAATGCCGTTCGGTGGAAGTCACCAACCCTACCTGACGGCCATTGGCAATCCGACTTAACACATCGGGGAAACCGGCCATATATTCCAGGTTCTGCCGGAACTCCTCCAGCATCAGCTTCCGGATATCGGCCATCAACTCGACACGATCCCATTTCAAATTGAAATCCTGCTCCAGCATATCAAGAACCGCCTTCTCCGATAGCCCTTTAAACCGTTGATGGTCTTCAGCAGTCAGCTCGACCCCATACTGGGCCATCCCGCGGGTCTGCACCCGCTCGTAAAGCGGTTCGGAGTCAATCACCACTCCATCCATATCAAATAACAGCGCCTTGATCATAAGTCGTATTCCGTAGTTATCAGTCGTTATTTAAGGTATTTATCAAACCAGTCCACAATGAATTTCAAACGGTCGATACGCCGGTCAGGACGACCATGCCGGGACAAGCCATGGCTCTCTTCCGGGAAACGGACATATTCCACTTCACGGCGAAGATACTTCAGGGCTGTGAAAACCTGGTCGGCCTGTTCCACATTACAGCGCTGGTCAAATTCGCTGTGGATGATCAACAGGGGTGTGTGGCAGTTTTCGATATGGGTCATGGGCGACCATTCCAGGTAAACCTCCCGATTCTTCCAGGGTGGGCCGCCGAATTCATCAGCCATATCCCAGCCGATGTCTGAATTTCCGAACATGCTGGATAAATCAGATACGCAACGCTGGGTCACAGCCGCCTTGAAACGGTCGGTGTGGGTCACGATCCAATTGGTCATATACCCGCCATAACTTCCACCGGTCACGCCCAGCCGCTCCTCATCGATGAATCCCAGGCCAATCACATGATCCACGGCGGCCATTACGTCACCCATGGCCGGTTCGCCCCACTTGGAAGCAATCGCAGCGGCAAAATCCTCACCGTAGCCCTGGCTGCCCCGGGGATTGGTATATACTACTACATAACCGGCAGCAGCCAGTACATACATCTCATGGAAAAAGGTCCGGCCGTACTGGGCCCGGGGTCCACCATGGATTTCCAGGATCAGCGGGTATTTTTTCTTAGCATCGAAATCCGGTGGTTTTACCATCCAGCCCTGGATTTTATGACCGTCATTTAAGATTTCCAGTTCCTCCGCCACCAGAAAATCACGGCCGCGCAGATAGGAACGATTCAAATGGGTAAGTTGATCTATGGTGCCGTTATCAATATTTACCGCATAGATTTCATCAGGCGACTCCAGAGAGGCCCCGTGATAAAAATATTTCCGCCGGGCAAAATCCATTGAACCGCTCAGGACCACCTGTTCCCGGGTGGTCACTAATTCAATCATATCGTTTGCCAGATCAATAGCCACCAGAGGTTGCCCTCCATCAGCTGAAACATAATAATAGATCCGTTCCCCATCTTCAGACCAGATCGGTGCATCGAACAGGAAGGATGGTGAAATATCTCCGATGGTCAAAGAAACTGCCGTACGGTCAAGATCGGCCCCAAGCATCCGGTGACCTTTACCGTCAACACCGATGGTGTTTACCAGATAGTTGACAACCCCCCAGCCGGTGTAGGGTTTATCATGACCAAAATACGCCAGCGTTTTACCATCCGGAGAGTATGATATTCCATCTTTCGGGCCGATTGGGGTTGGTATTTCCCTGATATCGCCACTGCTGGCGGGAACAGTATATATTTTCTGTTCCTCCATCCGTAGTTGCCAGTCAGCATGCCGGAAAGAAATAAAAGCGATCTCCGAACTGTCCGGCGACCAGGCAAAATGATTATCGTTATAGCGGCCGTCAACCAGTTGTTTGGCATTCCCCGAACCAGCCTGGGCTACCCAGACATGGGTATTCTCACTGTCGAAATAGCCACTGCTATCGAGGCGGAAAAACACATCCTTAATATGCCGGTAGGCAGGCACTTCAGGTTTACCGTCATCACCGATTTTAACTTCCTTGCCCAGCGGATGGAAAAGAAAAGCCAGTTTCTTCCCATCGGGAGCCCACTGGAGATTCGACAGTGATCCCCGTTTCAGCTTGGTCAACGGACGGGCCTCACTACCGGCCATGGGTAATACCCAAACCTGATCACTGGGTGCGTCACCGTGCCCGGTATCACGTTTACTGATAAAAGCCAGGGTCTTGCCATCGGGACTCCAGCGGGGGGTGTGATCACTGCGCTTCCCATAAGTGATCTGGCGCGGATGATGACCATTGGACTTCATTATCCAGAGGTTTTGATAGTAGGTCTTGTCTTCCTTGTGCATGGTTTCCACTACAAAAGCCACCTGCTTGCCGTCCGGTGACACCTGTGGATCGCCCACCAGTTTGAATTTATAAATATCAGAAAACTGAATCGGTTGCTTACTCATTCCAATAATCCTTTATTGAACAATTAATAGCAAAGATGATTTTATGGTAATAAGATAACACCTTATTCCGGTAACCGGTACAGGATTTCACAGTGATTACGATAGATTTCGCGTACTTCATTCCAGGTACGTTGTTTGTTAAGGCTATGCCCTACAATCTGTTTATGGTCGAAATTAAGGCGCCCCATGAAATACCACTGGCCGGGGAGTAATAGTTCATCCTCATGATAACTTGCCACCGGGTCGGGTCCGTTCAAACCGGACCCGGGACCGATCATCGATTTGGTGTTCACCAGACCATCGTTCTCAAACCAGGTCGAATCGGTGGCCTGCCCGTTACTCCAGAAAGCCGGTTTGTAACCCAGAATCCGGGCGTTGCCCTGGTAAACCAGGCTGAGTTCCCGGTCGGGAACATGGCGGCCGGAATTTGAGTCAAGTACCGTGCTGTAGGTGGCATAGGAAAAATAGAAAATATCCGGATCGGCCATCAGACCGGTATTCAGATCACGGGCACCATCGAGACATAAATCCCAAACACAGGTATTCCGTGTTTTCCAGGCCTGATGATCGCGCATCCTTTGAAAATAATCCAGCCAGCGTTCATCTTTATGCCTGATGAAATTCCATTGTTCCAGGTCAAAATCATAAAATTCCGATCCGGTTACCGCAGCTACTCCAATCAAATCCTGTAAAAAAGGCATATTCTTGGTGATAATATTTGACAGTGTTGTTCCATTGTGGGGCGTTGAAACGGTTGTTATCGATCTAATCCAACCGCTATTGATCTGCCCCAGAAAAAAACTCTCCTCCGGGACCGAGTAACCGGAATCCAGATAAAAATCATTAACCAGCAGGAACTGGAGCATCCGGGCCGTTTGTCCACCCATACTATGAGCAATTATATGGACAGGGTGGTTCTGATCCCATTCCGGATACAATCCCGGATAAACCTTACCCTCTGGTTTACGGATCAAACCATAGCGATCGGAATGGGCCTGACCGTAATCGACCTGACCGCCCTTGATGCAGTAATATAATTCCACCGCCCGGTCCCAATTGGAAGATACCGGTCCGATGGAGGCGGTTAATACCTGATAGCCCAGTGAATCAAGGTAGGTTTCAAGGTCATGTTCCCCCCCCCAGTAGCGGTAGCCGCTCATCTCATCGGTACCCCATCCCAAAAATCCATGGACCAGAATAACCGGGTAATTGTTATTGGCGTTCAGCCCTGTTAATAATCCAAAGGACAGTATGGCCGGCAATAAAAACCGGTTGAAATGATTTACCCGCTCTAAAAACATGTTAAAATTTACAGTAAACAGACAACGCCGGTAAATCAAGAAAGCGGGAGCGTGCCGGCAACCACAAACTCCCGCTTTTTTTAGTAATAGTTAACCGGAAGGCTTAATGGATTTCCAGGTAGCGGTCCAGTTCCCACTGGCTGACACTGGTGGAGTATTCTTTCCATTCGGCCATCTTGGCAGTGGTGAATTTTTCAGTTACATCAGACCCCAGAGCCTCCTTGATTACCTCATCATTGTTCAATTCGGTAATTGCCTCCCGCAGGCTGGCGGGCAGGGTTTCCACTTTTTTCAATTTCAGATCGGCTTCCGTGAGAGCATAAATATTCTCTTCCATGGGAGCCGGTGGCTCGATCTTGTTTTTAATTCCATCAAGACCGGCCGCCAGCATTACGGCAAAGGTCAGATAAGGATTGGTAGTGGGATCACCGGAGCGCAGTTCGCATCTGGTGGAATTTTCACGTCCCGGCGTATAGCGGGGAATCCGGATCAGGGCCGACCGGTTGGTGTTGGCCCAGGAAACATACACCGGTGCCTCGTAACCGGGAACCAGCCGTTTATAGGAATTAACAATCGGATTCATGATAGCTGTGATGGCGCGGGCATGTTTCAGCTGGCCACCCACATAATGGCGGGCCAGATCGGAGAGATGATATTTTCCATCCTTATTGTAAAATACGTTGGTATCACCTTTAAACATGCTCTGGTGCACATGCATGCCGGAACCATTAATACCGGCAATCGGCTTGGGCATGAATGTGGCGTGCAGACCGTGATGGTGGGCCACCGCCTTAACGGCAAATTTAAAGGAAATTACATTGTCGGCGACCGGCAGGGCCTCCCCGTATTTAAAATCAATTTCATGCTGACCTTCGGCCACTTCGTGGTGCAGGGCTTCCACATCAATACCCAGCCCCTGAAGAGCCTTGGCCATTTCCTGCCGGATTTCCGTGGCCAGGTCGGTGGATTGATCGAAATATCCGCCTTTATCATGGGGCAGGGGACGAATCTCACCGTTCTCTTTCCGGAACAGGAAAAATTCCAGCTCAGGGCCCACATTGAATTCAAAGCCCAGTTTTTCCGCTCTGGCTAACTGTTTCTTTAAAATGGTTCGTGGCGATCCTTCATACATACTGCCATCGGGCATATAAACATCGCAGATCAGCCGGGCGGTTACATTGCTCGTCCCTTTAGTCCAGGGCAGGATCGCAAAGGTGTTTAGATCGGGCTTCAGGTACATGTCACTTTCGAAAATTCTGGTGAAACCCTCAATCGATGACCCGTCAAACCAGACATTATTGTCCAGAGCCTCAGCCAGCTTGGTGGCGGGGATTGTCAAAGCCTTTACAATTCCGGCCAGATCAGAGAACTGCATGTCAACGAACTTGACATCTTCTTCTTTAGCCTGGGCTAATATTTTTTCTTTTGTCATGATTTTCCTCATTATTCAAATTGGTTTAAAAACACCGGTGAGTACCGGTTGATTGAAATTTTTATTCGATCCAGGACTGCTGATGAGCAGGATCAGAGCATTAATTATTGCCGGGCTTTGCCCTGCAGTTCCAGCTTGACGCCTTCCTTATAAGTGGACAAGACTACCATCGTTTGTGTTCTGGCTACACCCGGCCAGAGCTGGATATCGCGCAAAAGATTTTCCAGGGCGCTGGAATTTTCCACCCGTACCTTAAGCAGGTGGGAGCCATCACCGGTTACGGAATGGCATTCCAGAACCGCCGGAGAATCCTTGGCGCAATTGATCACCTCCTCATAGTGATCGGAAGATGAACTGACAACGGTAATATAGGCCGTCAGGTCGTAACCCAGCTTTTTGTGATCCAGAATCACGGTGAATTCCTTGATCAGGCCCGCCTCGGTCAGCTTCTTAATGCGTTCCGCGGCAGCCGGAACCGACAGTCTCACATCAGACGCCACTTCACTGGCTGTGATGCGGGCATTATCCTGCAGGAGGCTCAAAATCTCATAATCTTTGGAATCAAGCATGACTTAAATTATTTAAGTAAATATGCGATAAGCAATAAATAATTAAGGAATATTTATACGTACTAGCAAATATATTGTCTTAGCTGTGGTTTTATACATAAGGCCGCGCCCACCTTTAACTCTGAATTTCGAGGCGTGGCGATAAAATATCCCCATTAAACAATCCAACAATTATCGGTAGGGACAAGACAATGTCTTGTCCGACCTTCCAGGCTCCCCAATGTCTGGTGTGATTTTAATAATTCGGACAAGTTAATAACTTGTCCCTACGAATAAAACATCACCTTCTCCCCACTGCAATAATTGCCCGACTACCATCGAGAAGATATCCGACTATAACAGCAGTATCTCCACTAAATGCTCCTGAGTTTGATGAAAAATCATACTCATCATATAATGTATTGTTATGATCCCAGGTTGCACCATTATAGTGCACATATTGAAATCCACCGCCAACCATAAACATATCATTTGGATTTTGGACGGTAAGGGCATGATATTCATAGTTTTCTATTCCATCATCCATAATAGATTCTTCAGTTATGAAGTTGTACTTCCATAATCCTTGGCGTGTGACAAAATATGCCGTATCACCCCATACACTTACACTTGACACAGCTCCAAAATCACTCGAGGATTGGGGTTGTAAGTCATCGGAGTAATATAGTTCTTCAACCACTCCTTCATGAATCATTAATGCAGTTGTATTCGTCGGGACCATTATATCATAACCGGCAGCAAACACATATTCCCCGTCAGTGCTGCCACTAACTGAAATTAGTTTGGCGGAATTGGGTGAATTTAACTTCTCACAGTTTGTACCATTATAATGAACAATGGTCCCGTCATCTCCAACAAAAAATATATTATTCTCATTGTTGGCCCATAGTTCAGTAACTGACTCGTCTGAGTTATAAAAATCTCTCTGCCAAATTATATTTGTTTCTGATCCATCGTAGTGGAAAATACTACCAGCAGCAAACCAGACATCATTCTCACAAAAATACCTAACCGCCTTGGGCTCTAAAGAGGTAGTTGACACAGTCGGACCATCTAATTGAAGAATAATCCAATCTTCACCATCCCACACAACTGCCCCTGAATATGTACTATCATCACTAATCTTACCTACAGCCCATATTTGTCCATCGTCGGTAATTGTCACATTATTGAAATAACTCAAACTGATCCCAAAAGAATCTACTTCCCATACAAAATTTTGAACCGTTATGTCTCTTATACATTCTGTTTCAGTTTCATTCCAATGAAACCCCTCTATACACTGGCATTCTGAATCAA
>CAYPJE010000002.1:0-12607 GCA_964410945.1 uncultured bacterium | reverse complement strand
TCTGTTTCAGTTTCATTCCAATGAAACCCCTCTATACACTGGCATTCTGAATCAATCAACTCTTGGTTATTTCCACATTCTATGGGATCATCAGGGGGATCCGGGCAAGCCAGGAAAAGAAAGAAGGAAAAAATAATAATGAAAAACCGGAGAAATGGAGATTTCACTAGACTAATTGGCTCCCTCAAGTCTGGTATTCGAATCAGGTTTTGCAACACAGTATTAAGTAACGCTGTTGTTTCATATTCATCTATTAACACGCATAAAACTAATTTGACTATCTATTCGCTTCAGGCTGATGCCCAATTGAATTACCTCAAATCACATCAAATATTTCAGTAAACCTGGATTCGATAGCCTCTATTTCTCTGGCTTTTAATTGAGAGAATTCTCTGGATATTGCTCTTTCAGACAGCTTGCCATCATTCTGCTCTAAAAACCTGATTAACAATGCCACCAGTCTGTCCGGCATTGCGTATTCTGCATCCAGATAAATTTTCATTTCTTCATAACGGATCAGATACTGAACCTCCTCCGGAATGATTACTTCAACCGTCTCACGCACGCAGCTATAAAGGTATTCCGCCTGGCTAGTGGCATCAAAATAACGATAATAGTCTGCGGTTTCATTCAGAACTTCGACGTTTTTCCTGGGTGTAGCCTCCCACTCGATCAAGTTTAATAGTGGTTTGGAATAATACTCCAAAGCCCTGTGGTAAGCTGGTAGGTCATTTAGCATTGCGGCAGATACAGGGAATACCAACCCGGGATCAGTCATTTTAAGACGGGTCAAAATATGATGAATGAGGTAACGATGAATACGCCCGTTACCATCAACGAATGGATGAATAAAAACAAAACCAAATGCAATTACAGTAGCTGCCAGCACAGCATCAAATTTATTGGACTCCAGCACTGTGTCAGTTTCAATAAGGGCATCAAGTATTTCTTCTACATCCTGCCAACGGGCTGAGATGTGGTCAGGAATCGGATCGCCGGATATCCGGTCATGTGATCCGACAAACCCACCCTCAGTCCTGAATCCCATATTAATGAAGCGGTCACTGCCGATAACCAATTTCTGGAGTCGCAGCAACTCTGCTTTACTAAGTGGCTGAAGTCCGGCCTGACCGATTGCCTCGCCCCAGTACTGGGCCCGACGATTTGAAGGGGTTTCGTTTTCAATAGTAAATGATGCTTTGGAATCCTTTAGCAATAGAAAAGCGGCTGCACGTTGCAGTATATCACGATGTACTGCTCCCAATATCTTTTGCTTTTGTTCAGCCCAATCAGCTTGCTGCTCCTGTTTAAGACCTGGTGTTTTTCGAATCAGTGGACAAAATCCCGGTGTTCCCGGCAGGTTGTTTATAATACGATGACGCGGTGATGAAATACCGGGGATGGTATATTGAAGTTTTTCATCCAGGAGTGGCACCGGGTTTTTAATCTTAAGATCAGGCACAGCAAGCTGTTCACCCATCAGCCACTCATACAGAAACCAGATTTTACGGCTGTACTGACCGGTAGGTTCGATGCTAATAATGTCCAGGATCTGCCTGTTGTTCATCGCCAGGTACAGCTTTTTAAAGAACAGCAGGTTTACTCCCTCATATTTAAGCGCAAAAACCAGTTGACGGTACAGGGATTCTTCCGGTTGGTACTTGGCCGGAAAAACCAGCCAGCCATCTTTTTTATATTGTTTGTTCCGCTGGCATATCAAAACAACTTGGTCCGGTGGGGGCACAGGCAAATCCAGCGCTGCAATTATAGCAGCATATCCAACAATATGGCCGGGTTCCGGAAGCGTCCTTCCATGAAAATGAGGTATTTTCTGTGAATATTGGGTATTTATATTCATTGCGCGAGAAATATAGGTATTACCACCGATCTAATGAAAGTATAATTCCCGGCAAAATGAACATCATTCACATCTGTAGGGATAAAACTGTGTCTTATCCGGCTAATCCGGTTCATTATTGTGTCAGGCCGTTTAGGGTAATTCGGACAAGTTAATAACTTGTCCCTACGAATAAAACATCACCTTCTCCCAATAGCAATAATTGCATTACTTAAATCTTGAATATGTCCTACAATAATCGCAGTATTTCCTTTTATTATCCCTGATGTAGATGAAAAATCATATTCATCTAACAATATTGTGTTGTAATCCCATGTTACGCCGTTATAATGAACATAGTCAAAACCACCACCAACCATAAACATGTCATTCCGATTGTTTTCATGTAAAGAACGATAACCATATTCTCCAATGCCTTTACTGACGACAGATTCTCTAGTAATATAATTATATTTCCACATACCTAAGTAAGTAACAAAATAGGCTGTGTCGCCTAAAACAGATACGCTGGATATCAATCCATAATCTGTACTAGACTGAGATGTCAATTCGTCAGAATAGTACAATTCTTCAATATCTCCGCCATGTATCATCAAAGCTGTTGTATTAGTGGGATGCATAATATCATATCCAGCGGCAAAAATATATTCCCCATCGGCACTACCGCTGATCGAAAATAGTTTGGCGGAATTAGGTGTATTAAGCCTGGTAAAGGCACTGCCATCATAGTGAACTACCGATCCTTCAATACCAACAAAATACATATTATCGGAGGATGTACCCCAAATGTCTAATCCGGCGCAGGCGTCTAAACCCATATTTTCAAGATGATATAAAGTCCATTGTTCTCCATCCCAATGGATTGGAGAACAATATGAAGTAACCCAGATATCATTAACATTGAAAAAGAAAATAGAATATAAATCGCCAACTGTATTATAGAATCCCGATAGTTCCCAATCGTAGCCATCCCAGTGGGCAGCATTGTATTCCTTCCAACCGGTTCCATTGAAACTGGAATCCGGGTCATCTACTCTAATATTTCCCACTACCCAAATATCATCTTCTGCTTCTATCCATACATCTTTAAGGTAGCTACCTTTTATTCCAAGAGTGTCGATAGTCCATACAAAATTATGGCTGGTGGTATCTAATAAACACTCTGTGCAATCATCATTCCAGTGGTAACCGTCTTCGCACCGGCATTCGCCATCAACTAATATCTGATGATCGCCACATTCCAGTGGCTCATCTGAATTTTCAGGGCAGGCCGTAAAAAGAAGAATGAATAAAAAAGGAAGCGAGAATGGATGCGTTATTCTATTCATTACCCGTTTTTGGATTCCCCTGATTGAAATACGTGACATGGCAGCAGTTCTTTCGTGAGGAATATACAAATAATTTTAACGCGAACACTCCCGCCTTTCCAGAACCAATTCATATCTGTAGGGACAAGTTTGCAACTTGTCCTAAAAATATAATCCCTAGTTTGAAATCTGCGCAACATAAATACACAGTGCGTAGTCGTACCGTGCCCCTGATACGATTTATTTCGCAACACCAAGAATAGTTGTGTAACCTTCAGGGTTACATCTTCAAAACCCTGAAGGTTGCTTGTACAATGTAGGATAACCAACTAAGCAACCTGGAAGGTTTAATTTTTGTAACCTTCCAGGTTTTCAATCCAACAATAGAAAAACCGGACAAGACACAGTCTTGTCCCTACGAATAAACATTCTTCCGTAGTGCGGACATTTCCATCTACGTTACCTGAACTACGATGGATAAACTTGTCTGCACAATATAAGGATCGACAGACAAGCCTGCCCGATGTAGCGCAAGCGTAGTCGGGAATGTCTGTCGTACGGATAAATTTTATTTTATTAACAACAGCCTCAATATATCCAAGGCCACCTGCTTGCTGGAGACGCCCACTTCCAGGGATGGTCCAACACAGGAGGGACAACCGCCTTCACAAACACAGGAACCGATCAGTTCCCGGGTCTGCCGGAGCAGTTTCTCATGGATGTCGAACAACTGCTGGCTGAAACCGATCCCACCCTGGTAATTATCATAGATAAATATGGTCGGCTGGAAATCGGGGCCGGCAGCCAAGTCAATACGCCGTTCCCCGAAATCGCCATCAGCGGAAGAATAGACACCCCGCTGGCCGTAAACATTGCGCACATACCATTCCGCTGATTTATCACCCACACTGCGGTGGATATCCATTACCGTGCACATCAGGTTCATGGCCGCCACCGCATGGAGGGCATTGGCCATGCCCAGAATACCATCGATACAATCGGCCGGCTGGTAGGGCAGGTCATCCAATATGCGTTGCGGGATGGTGAACCAGTAGGCCGTAGTGGCCATTTCCAGGTCCGGCAGGTTGATGTCGCCGTACCCCACATTTTCCATGGTGTAAAACTTGATTTTCTTGAAACCCACCGCCCGCGTCATCACCTGGACCTCGCCCAGAGAAATATCGATTCGCCCGGCCCGGCGGCTCTCGAATTCATCTAATATTTTTACATTGGTATAATCGATAGCATCGGTATAATAATCCGAATCGGTGGCCCGCACGATGGCTTTGCGGCCGTCCCAGTCCAATTCATCTACGATGTACTGCTCACCGCCGACCATATAGATCGCATCGGGATAGATAACCAGGGCTGCATTACCGTAATCCACTTCGGCAATGATCTTATTTTCGCGCCCTTTCTCCACCACCACAAAATTACCCTTTTCGATCCTCCGCAGGGATACATTCACCGCCGGGTAGACATCACTGGACCAGTGCCACTGGTTGCCATCAAAATGCACAACACCACCATCTTTCAAATAGTCCAGGACCTGGGTGGTATCATCAGTGGTTACCTTGCCAAAGCGCTCACGGGAGGTGAACGGCAGCTCGAAGGCGGCGCATTTGATATGGTCCACCAGGATGGTCAGATTATCGGGATTGATCCGAGCCTGTTCCGGGTTGCGTCCGAAGAAATATTCGGTGTGATTGATGAGAAACTGGTCCACCGGTGCCGAGCGCCCCACCATGATCACCACTGAGGTCTTCCCGCGCCGGCCGGCCCGCCCGGCCTGCTGCCAAGTGGAGGCGATTGTCCCAGGATAACCGGCCAGTACGGCCGCTTCCAGGCTGCCGATATCGATCCCCAGCTCCAGGGCATTAGTGGCCACCACTCCGCGAATCGTCCCGTCCCGCAGACCCCGTTCAATCTCCCGGCGGCGGTTGGGCAGGTACCCGCCCCGGTAACCGGCAATGGCATCGTCAGTGGTCAGTTGCTCCCGCTCCTGGTTGAACTGATCCCGCAGATATTTAGTAAGTACTTCCACATTCAAACGGCTCAAGGCAAAAACGATCGTTGATATATCCTGACGAAGCAACTCCCCGGCCAGTTCTTTGGCCTGCTTGATATAGCTGGCCCGGATGCCCAACTCTTTATTCACCACTGGCGGATTGTAGAACAGAAAATATTTATCACTGGATGGAGCACCGTTTTTGTCCACCAGGGCCATGGGCAATTCGGTGAGCGCTTCTGCATGTTCCCTGGGATTACCAATCGTGGCACTACAACAGATGAACTGCGGGTCGGCACCATGGAATTCACAGACCCGTTTCAAGCGGCGGATCACATTATTCACATGGCTGCCAAACACCCCACGGTAAGTGTGAATCTCGTCGATCACCACATATTTCAGGTTCCGGAACAGGTGGATCCACTTGGTATGGTGGGGCAGAATCCCCTGATGGAGCATATCGGGATTGGTGACCACGATATTTCCCTGCTTGCGGATTTTTTGCCGTGCATCCTGGGGCGTATCGCCATCAAAGGTGAAAACCTTAATCGACTCACCAGTTTCACCCACAACTTCGTGCAACTCGGCCATCTGATCCTGGCTAAGGGCCTTGGTTGGGAACAGGTACAAGGCCTTGGCATTGGGATCATCCAGAATCATCTGTAGGACCGACAGGTTATAACACATGGTCTTGCCACTGGCTGTTGGCGTAACAACGGTAACGTTTTTTCCGGCCTGGATATTGGTCCAGGTGGCGGCCTGATGAGAATACAGCTGTTTAATTCCTCGTCCCTGATAGGCGCTTTTCAAATGGGAATCAACTGAATCGGGATAGTCCGAATATTCGGCCGGCCGGCCGCTGATATGCTGAACGTGGGATATGTTGGGTCCCAGCACCGGATGGTGCTGCAGGAATTTTACCAATTCAGGAAATTGCTCCGGCATCGGGCTTACAGGCAGACCTCAATCCGTTCGATTTGATCTTCGGTAAGCCTAATATCACCGGCAGACAGGTTATGCTCCAGCTGCTCGATCGAGGTGGCACCAACAATAGCCGATGATACCTCTTCGCACCGCAGTATCCAGGCCAGGGACAGTTGAACCAGGCTGAGGTCGAATTCCCGTGCCACAACTTTCAACCGCTCCACCCGCTCCAGGTTCTCGTCGGTGAGATAGCGGGACATGAACTGCCCGCCCTTGGTAGTACTGCGACTGTTGGATAATTCAGTCCGGTCCTTGGAATACTTGCCAGTGAGGACGCCCTGGGCCAAGGGTGAATAAACGATATTGCCAACCCCCAGTTTCCTGCAGGCGGGAAACAGAGCCTCCTCCGGATCGCGCTCCAGAATATTGTAACAGGGCTGACTGGAAATGAAGCGCGGGAAATTCCGGTTGATGGAGATATTAACCGCATCGCTGAGCTGGTCGCCATTGAAATTTGAACATCCCACGTACAGCACCTTGCCCTGGCGGACGAGGATATCCAGCGCCTCCAGGCTTTCTTCCAATGGTGTAGCCGAATCATAGGCATGAAACTGGTAGAGGTCGACATAATCCATTTTCAAGCGCCGCAGAGAAGCCTCGCAGCCCTCAATGATATGTTTCTTTGACAATCCCGCTCCCATGGGTCCCGGGTGCATACGTCCGAATACCTTGGTAGCTACTACCAATTGTTCACGAGGTAAATTTTGGGCTGCCTCGCCCAGCATGACTTCCGATTGGCCATTGGAATAGACATCGGCCATATCAAACAGGTTGACACCGGATTCAAAGGCCCGGTGGATCAATTTTATCGATAAATCTTTATCAACTGTTCCTCCCAGGGTAAGCCAGCCCCCCAGGCTGATTTTACTGACCCTTAAACCGGATTTTCCTAAATTACGATAGTGCATTTCATGGTGCGCAGGTTCACGTTTGGAAACCATTTTCCCTCCTTTGGTACTGCCGGAAATATAATGTTTGCTCGTTCATAATCTATGCTTCAGATCAATAATCAAATAAATACCGTGCCTTAAATTAAACCATCCTAGAAGTAAAATCCCAATTCCACCAGCCAACGCCAGCCCCATTTCTGTCCATTCTTGACGGGATGGGATATCCACAAAGGAAAATACACACCCATCTCGACCCAAGATTGCGATTCCACCCCCAGGCCGGCAGTCATATACAGGGGATTATTGGATAAATTACTCCAGCGTTCCCTGATTCCGGCACCTTCATTTTCGATAGCTGCCCCGTCGATATATACCATCGGCCAGGCCGGTAGATTGGTTTCCGCCCCGATACTGAAACCAAAACCGAATACCGAATTCCACCATTCACCGTCGACTGGTGTAATGCCTCTGAACAGGGGAACAAATTCATCCCGCGGACGCCAGGCACGAAGCTGATGTCTCAGGCGATAGCGCAGGTAATTACTGGTACGTTCATCCCAGACCAGCCCGGTTTCCCCATGGGTTCTGATAATGATTTTATCCCAGAGATGGTATTCCAGATCAATCAGGGAAGCCAGACGGTAAAAGGTTCCCCCTTGCTTTTGATAAGCCCGTCCCGCCCGTGCGGCAACCTGGAAATTGGAGCGCTGCTTGCGGCTATACCGGAAACGGACAAAATCAGCCTGAACCGACCAGAGTTTTCCCTTCAGCCAGCGTTGGTCCTCATCGCCGACAGAGAATTCGGTGCGTTGCAGCTTGCCGGTAATACGTTGATAGGACGATTGGTGATTCGCCACCAGGTAGCGTGTTTTCCCCAGATAACGGCTCAATGACAGTGAATTCTCATTACGCGGATATTCCCAGTTGGAGCGAAATTCCCAGAAAGTGCGCTCGACCGATCCAAGTGGTGTTCGATAGGAAAATTTTAAACCAACATTATTTTTCTGCAGTTCCGGAGCCAGGGACAGTTCCAAATCGAAATTATTCTGGTAGAAAGCCGGTAGTATCGGCATCAGATTCAACCCCAGCCCCCCGGATACATGTACACCAAAACGCCAGTTATCGCGCCAATCCTGACGGATGACTGGCCGGTAATACAACTTGTATACTTCCCAACTCGGTAATCCGTAAATCGGTTGTAAAAGGAATGATCGCGGCCAGCGATTATTAAAGCGATTAGCGTCAAATGTCTTTTTATTCGGATCGAGAATGACAACAGCCACCGGGCTGTCACTCACAAAATCAATAACCCCGTTTTCCTTAAAGTGCATATGCTTGAGAATGATCGTATCACCCTCAGTTGTAATTACCGATACATCGACCGGAAAATTCCAGGAACCTTCGAAACCGGTTTCAATACGATTATCCCAACGCCGGTCCGAACGGCCACTGCTGATTACATCGGCAATCTTATAATCCGGCCGGAGATTGGTGGTCAGGGCCAGACGAAAATCGGCAGCCACCTCCGGAGAGGTATGGCGACTGACATACTTAATAAATGTTTCAGTATTTACTGTTTCCCAGATATTCTCCTTGATATAGCTGGAAATTATTTCATGCATCAGACTGTCACCGACCGCTGATTCGAGCATCGACAAAGCATGGCTGCCAACAATGTAACGGCTGTAAAGCTGGGCCTGATTCTCCCAGTTTATTTGACGCTCCGGCTGATAAATCGGTGGTACTACATCACGGCCAAACAGATTATACATCAACCGCATGATTTCTTCGGCTGTCAGATGCTCGAGGTCGCGCCAGACCGTTACTATCGCTGTCATCGATTCAAACAACGATTGCTCCTGGTCGCCCTCAACTGAGCGGCGGTACATTCCAGTGGCATATTCGGCAAAGGATTCATTCAACCAGGTTTCGTACGATTCATCGGCATTGATGGCATTGCCGAACCACTGGCGGGAAAATTCCCTGGCCAGGGTTTTATAATCAAGCGGCAGACTGTTCTGATTAATTATATAGTTGGTGCCAGAAAGCACGGTTGCATCCAGGGAATACCCCATGGTTACCAGTAATTTATCGTGGGGGCAGGAACCGAATTCGGACTGGTAGAAGGTAATGATATCAGATAGCTTATTCAGTACCCGGCTGGAATTCATCGCCTGTCCACCTGTATATAACAGTTCAACATAGATATCATCAATGGTCCTGGTTTTCCGGATAAAGCCGGTGGATATGACCGCCGATAAATCGGTTGCTTGCGGATATACAATTTCTTCCTTGATTATTTCGGCAGTAACCGTGTCGATATCTATGGTATGCCCCGATGTACCCAGTTGATAATCGGAGGGGTAAGTGAATATAGCCTTGAATTCGGCTAGATTACTGAATGGGCGTTCACGTATGCCGTATTCCACTTCATGCCAGCCATCGGGATAGAAAAATTCCAGGCGGGGATAAAAATTAATCATATTGTAAATCGTCGTATCAATACGGGTTCCGACAGTGGCAGCTACCGCATCAGGTTGTCCGGAGAACCAGGTCGTAAACGGGATTTCAAGTACAACAGCAGCACCAGAGTCAAGGGCCGGAAATAGTCCGATCTTGATAGTTGATTCACTGGTTTGAACCACTTTTCCCAGTTGGGAACAGCGAATTTTTCCGATTATATTTGGATTAGGGTTGGTTTCTTTTCCCTTGGCGTTGGGGGGAATATTGATATATAACTCATTGAGTGGCCCGGTCCAGTTATTCCTGATCCACACCCGGTTTACGCCATCGATATGTGCTGACTGATGTTCACTTTCCGGTTGAAACCCGACCTCAAGTTCATATTTAATTTCCAGTTCTCCATTGCCCTGAACCAGGGTCAATGCCAACAGGAAGGCAGCGGTACCAAATATTGTTTTTCTGTCTGGCCGCACAGGCTGCAACTAAAACACAACTCCCAGGCCTATCCCGGAAACCCAGGCCCCCGGGCCGTAAAAATAACTGCCTATATCAAAACTGTAACTGGTTCCCAAGTAGGTAAGCGCTACCCCGGTGGCTCCCAGTAGGTCCTGGGCATTTTTCTCTCCCGGAGATTGATCTATTTTATCGGTGGATGACCCCAATCTCAGCTGCAGGTTATAGGGCAGCTGGAATAGTCCGCTAACCGATAATGCAGCTTTCTGATCTGTTGTTCGATATCCAAAATCGAAATTGAGATTCAATGGAAGATGCTCCAACTGCTTTGAAAAGGATGTTACAATTGTCGTCGGCAGTGATTCCTTGGCACTGGAATACTGGCTTAAAACCAAACCGCTGTTACGAATTGCCAGACCAAGATGCGCGGACCGTTCTGGAAGCTTAATTATCAATCCGGGGGTCACGGTTATGGCAGCCGCTGAGTATTCTTCCAGATGACTCAGGAAAACACCGGTTGAAATACCATAGGATATTTTATTGAAAGCGTGGCCGGCCACTGCGGCCGTCAACCAAGTATCCCCAGCCGTATATGACCCGGTAGCTTGCCCATCGATATCATACCCATCAAAATACCCGTAATTCAATTGGCGGACTGCAAATGAGAATACCCGCTTATTAACCGGCAGACGAACAATAACCATCCCACTGGTAATGTCCGCCGGATAACTTAATACTCCAAAACTAAATGACCGTTCAGTTGTCTCCACCAGCATAGCCGGATTCAACCGGTCGCTTTCACTGTTTAATGTCAGTGAGCCACCTAATGTCATTGCCAGGCTTTGAACATGATAAGCATTTTCCATCCCGGAAAATGAGGCCTGCCCCACCAGTGATGACAGGATAATGGTTATTGTGACAATTATATTCTTTTGCATTTTTTCTGAAACCTTTTACAGAATCGACATCGGATCAACATCAATTATTCTACGGACTCCTGAATGTTTTACTGGTTGTGAAAATTTTTCCTGTAAAAAACGATGTATCCGGCTGCCGTTGGAATCGTGTTCTTTTTTCGATTTAAGAAGAATCTGGAATCTAAACTGGTTCCTGATCCGTTCCCGGTAGCAGGGAGCCGGCCCCAATATTTCCAGGCCCCTGTAATTCCCGGATAAATGTCTTCGGCAATCATCGGCTGCCGCTTCCACTTTTTCCCGCCGGAGACCTGAAAATTCGATTCTGGCCATCCAGCTGAAAGGTGTGTAGTTTAATTCATGCCGTTCACTCAAGGCAATGTTATAATATTGTTTTATGTCCAGACGGGCGGCCTGTTTAATAACCGGACTCTCGGGATTGTAGGTCTGAATCACGACCTCACCCGGTTTCCGGTGTCGCCCGGCCCGACCGGCGGCCTGGTAGATCAATTGAAAAACTCTTTCCCCGGATCTAAAATCCGGTAAAAACATACCCGTATCGGCATTAATTATTCCAACCAGCGTGGCGTTTTCAAAATCTAATCCCTTGGCTATCATCTGGGTTCCCAAAAGAATATCCTGTTTCCCCTGGCCGAATTCTTCCAGTACCCTGGTCAAGACTGCCCCTGTACGAGTCGTATCCAGATCAAGGCGCGATATGCGAGCAGCGGCAAAGGTTCTTCTCAGCAGTTCTTCAACCTTTTGCGTACCCGTCCCAACCAGATACAGGTTACTTCCGCTGCAATCCGGACATTGATCCGGTACAAATCGTGCCTGGTACCCACAGAAATGACACTGGAGGTAATTACCGCTGCTGTGATAGGTCAAATTTATCTGGCAGTGGGGGCAGGTCAATATTTCACCACAGTCACGGCAGCGCATGATTGGTGCATATCCACGACGATTCTGCAGCAGGATCACCTGTTCCTTCTGGCTCAGGCGTTCAGAAATTTTATCCAGCAAGACCCCCGATAGAACCAGGCCGGCTTTCCCGGACTCCTCCTGTTCCCGGTTCATGTCTACCAGGTGTACTTCCGGGTATTTGGCACCGCCAAACCGTTCAGGCAGAGTCAGGTATTCCAGCTTTGATTGGATTTGGTTATAATAACTTTCCAGGCTGGGGGTGGCACTGGCCAGTACAACCACCGCCGATGACAGCTTACCCCTCATCAGGGCCACATCGCGGGCATGGTAACGTGGCTCCGGCGACTCCTGTTTATAGGTGTGTTCTTGTTCTTCATCCACCACTACCAATCCCAGGTTGCGAAGCGGTGAAAATATAGCACTGCGGGCACCAATCACTACCTGATAGTTACCGGCACAAATCTGACGCCAGGTCCAGGCCCGCGCTGAAGTCGATAATTTAGAATGCCATAAGGCGACTTTTTCACCAAAAACCGATCTGAAGCGGCCGGCAATTTGCGGTGTCAGGGAAATTTCCGGCAGTAACAGAATAGTGGTTTTTCCCAGCTCCAGAGTTTGCCGTACCAGTTCGATATATATCTCTGTTTTTCCACTGCCGGTAACTCCGTGCAGCAGGGCGGAATAGAATTGATTGGCCCTGATTGGTTGGGCGATCCGGTCAATGGTGCTCTGCTGATGTTCTGAAAAAACGATCTCTTTATCAACCGGAGCAAATGAAAAACCAGTGGCATCGGGGTAATTGATCT
>CAYPJE010000001.1:0-212906 GCA_964410945.1 uncultured bacterium | reverse complement strand
CCCCTATTCTCCCACTATGTAAAATATTCCTTGAAACATAATACATTCTGAATGAACGAAGTGAGTGAAGAATCTCTGGCAATAGCATTTAAGAAAAGCATTGGACAGAGATTCCAATCTACTTTATCCACGATTTGGATACCTGTTCTCCCGGTTAAAACCCGGTATCATCAGAATTACACAAAATCAATGGTGTCTAGTGTTCTTGGCCAGCCCATTGTAGATCGCGGTTGATCGGGACGTAGATGGAAGCCTTGGTGTTTAATTATTCACTGCCAGTACTTTATCGGCATAATAATTCATGGCCATCTGCATGAAATCCGCTAACCCCTCAGCGAATTTTTCATAGTATGCCCGGAATTCTTCATTGGAAACGTACATTTCCCCCAGCCCGCGGTAGACCTGGGCATTACAGGGATAGAAATTCTCGATCCAGCGGTGATGGCGGGCGATCAGCTCCTGCACGGCGGGATCGGAGGGGGCACGGTCCATTAAGACGGCCAGAGCACGGGCCACATCCTCACCTTCCTGCTGTACTCCCTGCCACCGGCCTTTGGACATTTTACCGATCCGTTTTTCCGATTCGGCTACCAGCACTGGGTCGTAGCGTTCCCTGACTTCCTTTTTATATTGTTCGATCTTTTCCCTGGAAAAGCCTTTATACAAATCATCATCTTTTAACGGCATGGTTTGCTCCCTGAAATTTTTTATAGTCTTTTCAACAGTTTTGACCAGATCATCATATCGCCGGGCCTTCTGCCTCAGTACCCGCCGGTGTTCCTTCAACGTCTCCAGCGGATTGAAACCGGGATTATCTATTATCCGTTTGATGTCCCGCAGCGGGAATTCCAGTTCTTTAAAGAACAGTATCTGCTGGAGGCGTTCCAGTTCCGCAGGTCCGTATAAACGGTAGTCCGCTTCCGTTCGCGCGGTGGGCTTCAATAGCCCGATCTGATCGTAATGATGGAGCGTCCGGACAGTAATTCCCGCCAGTTTTGCTAATTCATGGACAGTATATTTACGTTGTTTCGATTTGACCATGGCTGAACTTACACAGTAACGTTACGTCAGGGTCAACAGGTTAAAGTTTGTCCTCAGCACAATATCCACACCATGGTCATGCCAGTTGTTTTTGTATAAACCAGACTACTGGTGCCGTACTGTAAAAAGCACCGATACTACTGCAGCCAACCAGTATTTAACGCTGCCTATATTAATTCTCCTGGATTAGGAAAGTTCTTTTTCCTTATCGGTGGCTAATCACTCCATTTCCGGTGGTATGGAGCCGACTAAATCAATCACCTTGGGCGTAAGCACAATCAGGACATCATTGGTGACCGCTAAATCATCCTTGATAGAAAATAAAAATGGCAGGATAGTGCCCAACAACGGCACCTTGCGACTGACCTTCACCATTTGCGTACGTTTGAATGCTCCCAACAGGAATGGTTCATCATTCCGGGCGATAATTTTATTTTTGAGTATCTGCCCCTCTTCAATCGGGCTGTCAAAATAGCGATCCACCAACATGCTGGTATATTTGGCTTCCACATCCAGATACAGATAATCACTTTCACCAATTGATGGAATTACCTGCAGGGACAGACCTGTGTTCATATCCTGGGTCTCATATAAGTTAGAATAGCTTGAATAACGCGATACAAAGGTGGTGTGTGAACCATCCATGATGCTTCCCATACAGTTATTTGTTGTCACAATCCGTGGTGCATTTACTATTTTTACAGTACCCTTTTCACGCATAATATTTATTATTTCACCAATGGATAATGTGCCCAATCTTAAGGATAAACTCTTCTGATCCCGATCTGCTTTTCCTTCCTGGGTCTGTGTATAGCTTTCATCATAGTCCTCATAATCATAGACACGTGAATATGAATCATCGTCGTTGTAATCAGCGTTTGAGTAGGACATTGATACCGATAAAGACATTTGCTCCAGCAGGGCATCCCAATCCAGACCCAGGTTGTCCAGCTTCTGATTATTGACCTCCAGAATACTGACTTCAATGATGATCTGCCGCGGTGGAATATCATAAAACTTGATCAAATCGATCATTCCATCGATATTGGCACCTTCCAGCAAAACCTGGTTGTTGAAATAATTCATCCGCAAGAAAGTCGGCTGTTCGCCACCGACCAGATAAATCTGGTAGCCGTTCTGTGTCGGCTGATCAAGCTGCAAGGCATCAATAAGCCCTTCCGGTGAAATATATTTCAACTGGTAAATATTGTCCTTACCGAAGACCACTCCAGAGAACAAAACTATGATAGCTAAAACGTGAAAATATTTTTTCATTTTATATCCCCCATTACTTCAAGGTATTACTAAGTATAATTTCAACCACTCCTGATAATTATAGCTGCAGGAATATACTATTGTACTGTTCTCCGATTCAATTTTTAATCATATTTGTGGCATACAGTACAAATCTATTTCAAATATATCAGTTTCTTTGTTTCGGTAATGGCTGTCGTATGTATTTGATAAAAATATATTCCGGTGGCCACCGCCTGTCCCGCATCATTGTCACCAGACCATTTAACAGTGTTAATACCCATCGGTTGTACGGAGTCCACTAATTTTATCGCTTGATGACCCTGGAGATCAAAAATAGCAATTTCAACAAGTTTATCCTCCGGTAAAAAATACTTTATTATGGTGAAATTATTGAATGGATTGGGGTAATTATCATACAGAGTAATATACGTCGGTAAAGGTATCTCTGGCTCGACCTTAGCCGGCTGAACCGGGAAGGAGTCATACTTGTTCTGAGCAATTTCAGCAATATCTTTAATCTTTAAATACGAATTAAGAGCATCACCATCAGCCGCCAGTAGGATACAGAAGATGACTTCCTGTGAGTCACCAGGTGCCATCGTTAGTGGCCCACAGTTCAACATAAATAGTCGGTCATTTGAAGCGTGAATATCAAAATCAACCAGTTGCTGGTCAGCTGGTCCACTATCAAGGGTTGGATCACCAGGATGAGCATAGCGGGTACCGCCGGACATTTCTATTGGCATAAATGAACCATCCTTCATTAAACCCTGGGCCTGGTAATAGAGTTCTTGAACAGTGGAATATTTACCCCACACTGCATCGTTCGCGTTCAGATACTTAGAAAACGAGGTCATCGGAAGGTTTCGATAATCATTGCGTTCACGGCCGAAAGCTACCGCTTTATCACCAGGTGATGGAACCAACGGACCCTGAAGCAGGATATAACCCACCGCCGGTGTACCCATGGAATACCCGGCATAATCTGTATCACCGCCATCATTATAGCAAATACCAAGATTCAAAGTAGTGTCACAACCAACAAAATCATCATTAGCATCTCCAATATCGGGATCTACCCAAATTGAGATATACATATCTTCAATCAGCTGGCCGCCACAGTTGAATATCTGCTCCTTTACAAACAGCATGTCACCCAAAGCAGTAGACTCATTATACCCGAAAACTGTGGTTCTAAATTCCAGTCCTAAAGGATCGGTGTTGCAATTCACATGCACGGCCGAGTCACCATCATTGCTCACAAACCAGATCATCTGATCCCCGTGTAGGTCAGGATAATCTGGCCCCTCCGGAAGTGGATTGTATATTCCATCATGGTCTTCATCCACCCATGGGGCGCCCTGTTTGACCGGCCAGTTCTGAAAATCATCATAGTAGATTGGATTAACCCAATCGGATTGATTAATCTTGTATAGCTTGAATTCAGGTAAATTCTTGTCACCTCCATAAGAACCAGGCGCACGTTCCGGATTGTGGGTTGATGCGCAAGCCCGCAGATCGCCACCCACAAGCCCGGTTACAATTACACTTGATGAGTATATCATATATGTATGGTTTTCTTTGGGCCATTCGAGACCAGCATGTCCACTGATACGATGGCTTACAATCATACCGTTGTTCTCAACATCAGCCCTGACGCGGTTACCATCAAAGCTGTCACCATCAACAGCCACAACCTTGGGGAGTTCTATTTCCTTAGAAATATAATCAGCTGAGAATAATAATCCTCCCATGATTCCCAGGAATAGTAAAACGAATTGATAACCCGAACAATATTTAAAAATTGTCATATTCAACTCTATATTAATAATACAATCTAGATTGAAAACCAACAGTGAACAACACCAAACATCAGTCTCGGCCACAGTTACTTTCCCCGGGAATGTCTTATATCTGTTTTAGATGCAAGTTCTTTAATATGAAAAATGTTTTCTATCAAATATATATAACGATAACAGCATTGGAGGGAGTGATGTGCCAATAGTTATCAAATCGAAATTCATTATTGAGTATTGAACACTTGCTTCTTTTTGACCAGACTAATAATGACCATCAGTGACTTCTTCTTTACCTTTGACCGATATACCTGACCGCTTGTCGAATCCTGATAGGGCAGCGGCAATTGGCTCTGTAGGTTCCAAGCGGCAAAAAGAGGTGCCCGAAAACCCGATCCCAGGTAAATGGGGCGGGGGCTGCCTGACTTGCCAATAAGTCCGAATATGACGGTACAGCAATTGGCGGTCTACGACAGTGTGGGGAATAGATCGCTGATTAATGTGCCAACCAATCAGCCGGGATATTTGATACTTAACTCAGCCATTAGTTCCGAACAGAATTAATGGTTTCATGGCTGCTAATCACGGCCTTAGAAATGAGGGAATTCCCTGTCTCTGACTCAAACAGGCTCAAGGCATGATTGAGAAAGGTATTAAAACCCGGCTGATCGACTATCCCAAATAAATCGCTATCACACCCAACAGGGTGGCCACCTTCAGGATCCGGGCGGCCATGACGGCAGTTTCACAATCCGGACTTTTCATAAAACCATAGATTATATAGAACAACGGACCAATCACACCAGCCAGGGCCACCAGCAGATAATACATACCATAATATCCGGTTATCACCGGTAACAGAGTTCCAAAAACCGTGATAAATGCCAGGTTGATCGCCACGACAATTGAGGCATCAACACCGATCAACAGGGGCAGTGTATTCAGACCGGATTTTTTATCGCCATCCACATCGGCGATATCCTTAACCAGTTCCCGCACCAGCGTCAGGGCAAAGGCCAGAGCCGCCGGTACCAGTAGTGGTTCCGGCCGGCCAACCGCCGCGCCGGTAAAAATAAATGTCAGGCCCAGGATAAATGCCACCGCAAAATTCCCGATCAATGGCTGCCCCTTCAACAAGGGTGTATACAGTACCATCAACGGCAGGGCTGCTCCGATTGCAATCAGCGCCGCTCCAAGGTTCAATCTCAGGGCCAGCATTGCCCCAACCGCGAACAGGAATATTCCAAGCCATAAGGCGGTCCGGCGCTGCACCAGACCTGAAATCAGGGGCCGGTTGGGACGATTGATTTTATCAATCTCAAAATCAAAATAATCGTTCAGGGCATTGGCTCCGGCATTGAAACAGACTACCAGTAAAGTAGCAGTAATTATTGTAGCGCTCTGGTGTAATTCCCCGGCGATGGCAACACCGATAATAACCGAGAAAGCACCGATGAAGAGATTCAGGGGCCGTAAAAGGCGAATATGGGCAGTTAGTTTATCCACTCTGATTCCAGACTTTAAAAGGTAGCAAGTTTACAAATTATCAGCCAGAATTTTAACCGTTTTAGTATTTTACCGAAGACTGGTTTTAAGTACACGGTCGTCGCCATTGTAATCTTTGACCAGTTCAGTTGCCCTAAATAAACCGGAAGAGAACAATTCCATTACCCGCCCGGGGTGATCTTCGCGCCCAACCTCAAGCAGCAGCGAACCACCGGGTATAACCAGCTGTGGTGCAATTTCTGCAAATCGTCGATAAAACTTTAGTCCATCCCCGCCATCACTGAGGGCCCAAGCAGGTTCATATTCCCTGACTTCCGGCATCAGTCCAACCATCTCAGACTGGGAAACATAAGGGGGATTACTGACTAGAAGATCATACCTTCCTTCTGGTATGATAGACAGGATGTCATTTTTTTCAAATTGGATATTTGATACTTCATTGGCCGCTGCATTAGACCGCGCCAACAGTAAAGCCTCTTCCGAAATATCGATTGCTTCGATTCGTGCCAATGGGGCGTTTTTTGCCAATGCAATCGCAATACAGCCTGAGCCGGTACCAATATCAATAATTCTGGTTTCCTTTTCAGGATCGATCAATTCCAGCGCTAATTCCACTAACCGTTCCGTTTCTGGTCGGGGAATTAAAACGTCGCCATTAACCTGCAATTCGATACCGTAGAATCCAGCTTTTCCCGAAATATACTGAATTGGCTCGTGGTTTACCCTGCGCTTTACCCACTGCTTGAACTTATCCAGCATTGGCCTTGTGAGAGGTTCTTCAAACCGCAGGTATAGCTCAATTCGCTTACAATTCAGAAAATCGCAGAGCAGCCATTCAATTTCACGCCTTGGCTGTTCGAATTCCTTTTCGGTGAAATATTCGGTTCCCCAGTTGATCAGATCGATCACCCGCCAGGTAGTCTGTGTGCGGGCAGTGGCCATTACTAATCGGCAGCCAGCCGTTCCTTCTGATCTTCTATACGCAATTGGTTGATCAATTCCTCCAGATCACCATCCAGATAGGCTTCCAGTCGATAAACCGTGAAATTGATCCGGTGATCGGTAACTCTTCCCTGGGGGAAATTATAGGTGCGAATCTTGGCGGACCGGTCACCGGTGGAGACCATCAGTTTACGGGCACTGGAACGTTCCCGGGCCAGTTTTTCCTGTTCCTGGGCCAGTAAACGGGAACGCAGAACCTTCAAGGCGGCCACGCGGTTTTTATGCTGTGATTTTTCATCCTGGCAGGTAACCACCAGTCCCGTGGGAATATGGGTGATGCGGATGGCCGACTCGGTTTTATTTACATGCTGTCCACCGGCACCGGAGGCGCGGTAGGTATCGATTTTCAGATCCTGTTCATCAATATCGATCTCGGCCTCTTCCGCTTCCGGTAAAACGGCCACCGTGGCTGCCGACGTATGCACCCGTCCGCCGGCTTCGGTCTTGGGTACCCGCTGGACGCGATGTACACCGCTTTCATATTTCATCCAACTGTAAACGGCCTTACCTTCCAAAGAAAAAACGACTTCCTTGAAACCGCCGATGCCAGTATCGTTGGATTCCATAATCTCCTGTTTCCAGCCTTCCCGTTCAGCAAAACGGGAATACATGCGGAACAGATCGGCGGCAAACAATGCCGCTTCCTCACCACCGGTCCCAGCCCTGATTTCAACGATGGTATTCTTTTCATCATTGGGATCCTTGGGCAGCATGAGAATTTTCAATTCCTCTTCCAGGGCGACGCTCTGGTCTTCCAGTTCCTTCAACTCTTCCTGGGCAATCATTTTCAGTTCTTCATCGGAACCTGATAAAATTTCGCGATCATCGGCAATCTGGTCGGCAACAGCCATATATTCACGGGCTTTTCCCACAATTGCCTCCAGGGCGCTGTGTTCTTTTGCCACTTCCCGCAGACGGTCGCTGTTGGATATCACAGCCGGATCGGTCAGTTGTTGGCCTAGCAGTTCGAAACGTTCGACAATCTGTTCCAGTTTATCGATCATCCGATAGCCTCCGCTACATATTTTCTACCGACCATTTCCTGGTATTTATCACCGAAGGCTGACTCCAGGGCTGTTATCGCCACTGTCACCATTTCATCTTCCGGTTGTTTGGTAGTAATACCCTGAAGCCACAATCCCGGGGCCCGCAGAATCCGGACCAACAGTCGGTCGCCGTTCTTGGCGCTGAGCTTTATCACCTCATAGGACAGGCCCATGACCAGAGGAATCAGTGGCAGGTGTACCAGCAAACGGATTCCCAGGGAAATCGTACCAAGGATACCTATGATTATGGTATCAAAAAGGGCAAATATCAAGATTGCCGATAACAGTACGATAAACAGAAAGCTGGTCCCGCAGCGGGGGTGCTGGGTGGGAAAAGACTGGGCATTCGGAACAGTTACATCCTGGCCTGATTCAAAATTATAGACCACCCGGTGTTCGGCACCATGATATTGAAACAGGCGGCGCACATCTTTCAGCAATGAGATTATCAACAGGTACAAGATGAAAAATGTGATTCTGAATGCCCCTGATACCAGATTGAAGGCCAGGGCTTCTTTTTCAATATCCAGTAATTTCGTTGTCAGCCACATGGGGGCTATCATAAACAGGACCACCGCCAGGGCGACGGCGAACAAACCGGATAGAAAATTACCCAGCTTACTCGGCTCCTTGCCCTTATCATCTTCCGGCATGGCGATATCGGCCGACCACTGGAGAGTACCGTACCCGATCCGCATCGATTCAAACAGGGCGGCCATGCCACGAAGAACCGGTTTCTTCCACCATTTTGATTTTTCCGCCAGTGATTTGAATTCGTGGCGATCGGTATGAATTTTTCCTTCCGGGTCGCGAACGGCGGTAGAGTAGGCCCCCGGCACGCGCATCATCACACCTTCGATGACAGCTTGTCCACCAACCAGAATGGCTGGTTTTGATAATAATAATGTTAAGTATCGCATAATAAAAATGGCTTCCCTCTAAAGAGTACAGGAAGCCATTTTGATTTTAGTTTCCGCTACTGGGCGGTTTTGTATTTACGTTGGAATTTCTCGATTCTACCAGCCGTATCAACCAGCTTCTGTTTGCCGGTGAAAAACGGATGGCAGGCGGCACAGATTTCTATTTTCTGATCACCAATCGTATTATATACCTGAAAACTATTTCCGCAGGCACAGGAAACGGTTCCCAGCTTATATCCGGGATGGATTCCTTTTTTCATTACGGGCTCCTATTCTAATTCTTGTAATACGTTATCAAGTCGCTCGATCCCCCGGCGGATATTTTCCTTGTTGGTAGCAAAGGAAAACCGGATATGACCGGGCGAGCCAAAGCCGTCCCCGGGAACGGTGACGACCTGGGCTTGGTTTAAAATATAATTACCCAGGTCAAATGAATCCCGGATAACCTTTCCATTATATTTTTTCCCCAGGTAAGCCGACATGTCCGGGAAAGCATAGAAAGCTCCACCGGGCAAGGCACAGGTAATACCTGGAATTTCGTTCAGCAGGCCAACCATCAGGTCACGGCGCTCCTGAAAAGTTTTACGCATATTTTCAACAGCTGACTGGTCGCCGGTCAGGGCTTCGACCGCCGCTTTTTGTCCGATTGAATTAGGACATGACGTGGCCTGGCCCTGGAATTTGGACATGGCTTTGGCAATCACCGGATCGGAGACGGCATAGCCGATACGCCAGCCGGTCATGGCATATGTTTTTGACAAACTGAGGCAGGTAATGATCCGGGCACCGAAGGTATTCAGTTTTTCTGCACTGACAAACGGATCGCCGTAAACCAGACGCTCGTAACATTCATCGGCAATCACGGACCAGTCCTTTTCAACAGCCATCTTAAGCAGCCGTTCAACAGCCTCATCTGACCAGACACCACCGGACGGATTGGAAGGTGAGTTGATAATAACCCCTTTTGTATTGGGTGTTATTTTGGCTTCCAAATCGGCAAAATCAGGTTCAAACCGGTTTTCAGGAATCGTATCAACCACCACCGGTTTAGCCCCGGACAGGCTCACAATTTCAGGGAAAGAGACCCAGTATGGTGTGAACAGGATTACTTCATCACCTTCCTGAAACAGGGCCTGGCAGGCATTGAACAGACTGTGTTTTTCACCATTGGAAATGACAACCTGGTCCGGCGTGGCGGAAAATCCGTTTTCACGTTCCAGTTTGACGCAGACCGCTTTCCTCAGTTCCATGGTTCCGGGACCGGGTGTATATTTGGTAAAACCATCATCCATGGCTTTTTTACCGGCGGCAATAATATTGGCCGGTGTATTGAAGTCCGGTTCGCCTACACTGAAATTAATCACATCAACACCCTGCTCACGCAGTTCGGTGGCACGGGCGGCCATTTCCAGTGTAAATGATGGTTGAATCTTTTTTATGCGATCAGTTATGCGTACCATGGGCTCTTACCATTCATGACGTTTTTTATGATATTCTTCGGTGTTGAACCGTGAATCATCGTCCAGATTTTCTTTCGGTTCTGCCGGCGGACGCTGACGAGTACGGCGGCGAGGCGGTGGGCGATGTTCATCGGCGGCGTTAAAATCATTGGAATAGGACCGTCTGGGGGCGGGAGAACGTTTCGGTCGCGGGGCCGGTGTGCGGCGACGCTCACGCGGTTTTGGCACATCGTCCATACCAACGCCTTCGACTTCCATCTCTTCCATGTTTTCTATTTTCTCTTCTTTTGGTGCTTCCTCTGATTTCAATGCTTCTTCATCGGGAATTTCTCCCTTGATCGAATCCTCATCGAAGGAGAACATGGCCGGATTATACAATCCGTAAATTGCACCATAACCCCGGGTAATACCGTTACCGACACCCAGATAATTAGGTAAAATGAAATTGGTTCTGAATTCACCGTTAAAGGCACCCCAGTGGGTCTCGTCCACTGTTTTGGGGAACAGTGATGTCAGGCTTAATTTTGTGAAGACTTTTTCTTCCAGCTCCATACCCATTTCCCGGGCCAGGAAAACAATATTCTGACTGAGAAGCCGACTCAGGTAATTCATTTTTTCCATGCTGTTGAGATAGCGATACCTGATACCTGTAGTTTGGTTCAGGGCCACCCAGGGGGTGATGAAACGATAGCGGATCATTCGGGTAATCGGACGAAAAAGATCGTCGCGCAGATCACGGTCAACATCCAGCACCTGGAAGGTAATATTTCCAAAATCCAGGAAATCAAATTTTTCCGCCACAGAAAGGACCGGATCGACACCTTCGTTGATTCCTACGATATAGATCTGTTCATTTAATATCTTAACCTGTACTCGTGGATAGAGAAATTGGTCGCGATACCGTCCATCAAGCATGGGTATTAATTCCTCATCGGGAAACTGGCGCATGAAAACACCTTTGACCTGATAAGGGGTTTTTTTAACCGGTTTATCGGTTATAACTTTTAAAGTGACTGTTTTTACAGCCGGATATGAAGATTCCATTGCTACACCTCGCTATAATTAACCTCGAATAGATTATCTGACTATTGGCTCATTGTATTGAGAAATTCCTCATTGGTTTTTGTACGTTTCATTCTTTCCTGCAGGAATTCCATCGCTTCAATCACTGTCATCTCATTCAGCAATTTCCGCAATATCCATAAGCGAGCCAATTCTTTTTTTGTGAGTAATAATTCCTCTTTGCGGGTACCGGACCGGATTAAATCAAATGATGGATATATACGTCGGTCACTAAGCCGGCGATCGAGCACCAGCTCCATATTACCAGTACCTTTAAACTCTTCAAATATCACATCGTCCATTCGGCTACCGGTATCAATCAGAGCCGTGGCGATTATAGTAAAACTTCCCCCTTCTTCCGTATTTCGGGCAGCGCCCAGAAACTGCTTTGGTTTTTTCAATGCATTCGAATCGATACCACCGGACATGATTTTACCGCTATGCGGTATTACGGCATTATGGGCCCGTGCCAAACGGGTGATACTGTCCAGCAGGATAACCACATCTTTCCCGAATTCCACCATGCGGCGGGCTTTCTGCAGCGCCATATCAGCTACACTGACGTGGCGTTCCGGCGGTTCATCAAAAGTGGAACTGACCACTTCGGCATCCACATGGCGTTTCATGTCGGTTACTTCTTCCGGACGCTCATCGATAAGTAATACGATCATCTCTGTATCAGGATGATTCTTGCGGATAGCATTGGCAATTTTCTGCAACAGAATTGTTTTCCCGGTTTTCGGCTGGGCTACAATCAGTGCCCGCTGGCCTTTACCGATCGGTGCAAACAGATCCAGTGTTCTGGTGGATAAATCTTTAGGATCGTATTCGAGGTTAAACCGTTCCTCCGGATGACAGGGAGTAAAATTATCAAAAAGGATTGCCTGTTTGATCTGTTCCGGAGTATAACCATTGATACTCTGCACCTTCAGCAAGGCATAAAAACGTTCCTTGTCTTTTGGTGGCCGGATATCACCACTGACCAAATGACCAGTCCGCAGGCCAAACCTTTTTATCTGTGAAGGACTGACATAGATATCGTCAGGTCCGGGGAGATAATTAAAGTCCGGACTGCGAAGAAAACCGTATCCATCGGGAAGTACTTCCAGTACGCCACGAGCCTTGATACCTTCGTCTTTATCTTCCTGTGCCTCAAGAATTTTGACGATCAGTTCCTGTTTACGGCGACCAGAATAACCCTCCAGCCCCAAATCCTGGGCTAATTTAGTCAATTCTTTAATTTTTAAGGCCTGGAGCTCGTTAACATCCATGGGATTTCCTTACTAATAACAAGTGTTTTCGGACTTTGTTTAATTTATCTACAGAAAAAACCGTTTCCGGAGTATAAAATCTTAGACCGCAAGTTACATTAAATTACACCATCCTCAAAGGAAAAACCAAAATACCGGTAAATCGAATCGGCTATATAATGAGAACCGAAAATCAACAGTATTTCACCGGAATTTACCTGTGATAAAATGGTTTCAAGGGCCGCTGCCACCGGTATTATAGCTTCCCCGAATATTCCTTTTTCAGCCAGCTTATTCTGCAGTAGTACTGCATCCAGCAGACCGGCATCCGGTTCACCGGTAACATACAATCTTCGGAAGCGGTTGCGCAGCGCGGGTACAATCGGCCCAAGATCCTTATCACTTTTAAGCGCCAGCAATCCAACGGGAGGTAAACCGAATAATTCATTCACATTGTCTAAAACAGATTTTATTCCCGACTGATTGTGGGCAACATCATAGATCACCGTCGGGTTTGATCTTAAAACCTGCATCCGTCCGGGCCAGTTTACTTTTGACAGTCCCCGCCGGCAAACATCGTGGTCCAACCCAGAAGTAAATAATTGAAAGGTTTCCAGGGCCGTAACGGCATTTTGGGCCTGGTATTTACCCAGCAAACCAACCGAGAAGTCTTCTCCACACCACCTGAAAACGGTTCCGGTGCCGGTTGAAATATCAGCTTCCGGGGCCGTATACGGAACAGGGTAAACAGGGGCATTCAATTTTTCTGCTCGACCGGTAATAATATCCGCGACTACCTGGTCCTGCGGTGCCAAAACCAGAGGAATGTCTTTTTTAATTATACCGGCTTTTTCACGGGCAATATCAGCCAGACTATCACCCAGGTAACTGGTGTGATCAATCGATACCGGTGTAATCACACTTATCGCCGGGCGAATAATATTGGTCGAATCCAACCGTCCACCAAGACCTGTTTCGACAACGGCAACATCGACCCCGCATTCGGCGAAATAAGATAGTGCCAGGGCAGTAGTTGTTTCGAAAAAAGTCGAATTGATACGATCAATCACCGGACGATACTCGCGCACAAACTGAGCAATATAAGTGTCGGGAACCGGTATTCCGTCAACCCGGACCCGTTCGTTGAACCGCAATAAATGCGGCGAGGTATATAAACCAACCCGCTTCCCACTGGCACGCAGCAAAGCCGCCAGGATGGCCGCTGTCGATCCTTTACCATTGGTGCCGGCAATATGGATAACCGGGTAATTGTGATGGGGATTCCCACATTCAGCCACCAGTTCTTCCGTATGGGAAAGTCCGACCTTGACGCCACGCCGTTCCAGGCCGTATAACCAGGCCAGCAATTCTTCCATCTGGTCAACAGGAATATTCATGAAAATTATTTAAACAGAAAAAGAACGGGATTCAACCTTCAGCCAGAACCATTTCCCGGGAATTTTTAAACTCAACAATGGCGCGGTAAATACCTTCGGCAATTTTTTGCCGATAGGCCGGTTTCTTCAGGTTTTTCTCTTCCTGGGAATTAGATAAGAAGCCAGTTTCAACCAGGACAGAAGGCATGCTGGCACCGATCAATACATAAAACACATTCTGCTTGACGCCCCGGTTGGGGCTGGACAACCGTTTATCCAGCTCTGTTTGAATAACCGCCGCCAGCGTTTCACTCTCTTTCATGAATGAACTTTGAGCCATGGTTGCCATAATCAGTGCTTCTCCATTCATGTCGCTGTATTTATGTTCAGCCTCTTCCAGTTTAATAACCTCATTCTCCTTGGCGGCCACTTCGATGGCATCTTGTGTCTTGCTGGGCCCCAGAAGATAGGTTTCAAATCCACTGACCTTCCGGTTGGATGGTGCACTGTTAGCATGTACACTGACAAACACCTTGCCATTATTGGCATTGGCTATTTTCGGACGGTCCAACAGAGGAATAAACACGTCTTCGTCGCGGGTATAAACAACTTTGATATTGGTATTCTTTTCAAGCAACAGGCCTACCCGTTTTACAATATCCAGAACGACATCTTTCTCCTTGGTCCCCGTACGACCAACCGTTCCACCATCTTTTCCACCATGGCCGGCATCCAGCACCACTGTATCAAGGTGCCAGCGATCACGAATATCCTTCAGGCGCGCCAGATTATCCACCACCGGAGTGCGTAGTGAAATCACAATTTCCGATGGATCGCGAGTCTGATAAACATCATGGGACTCAATCTTTGGACGGAGTTGAAGAGCTACCTGCACCGCCTCTTCCAACTGGTCTATCTCGACCCGCCGAACAGTACGGCCATAGTCGGATCTGATCAACGCCAGTGAATCGGCAATTCCTTCGGCAATGGTAATATAAAACCAGCCGCTGTTTACGAATGAACTGATATTTCCATCCGGGAACCGCGTTTTAGTCTGCAGGCGGATTATGGTGCCATTGCTTTTTTCCTCTACCGTCAGACTATTAATATTAAAGTTAACAACATCAATATCCAGTAATTGCCGACCGGTGTTATAAGATATTCCGGGAACAACATAATGGTTTATTATTCCGAAAAAGGCCTCGGCCGGGATATAGATATCATCGCCAACGATTTTGGTGGGTAACGGCATCTGTACCGCCTGGTCGCCAACTATAATATAGGAGGATCCCCCGGATATTTTTACCCGGCTGGCCAGATACAATACGATCTTATGTTGATCGGGATTGAAATAATAGCGGCAGTCCAGAATCCGGGCCAGATCAATTGTAGAAAAATATGTCCCGGGACCCTGATCTAAGGTGCGCAGCTTATCCTGGCGCAGGTCTGCACGGTACAAAACCCTGATCGGTGCCGCGGCCAGTAAGGCTGGTATTATTACCAGAAGGACCAGAAAATATTTACGTGGTGTCTGCATAGATCGTAATTTGATTAGGCGAAATTATTTCCACTCACGGTGGATTGCAATACACGTAAAAACTATATATTTGTTTCAATAAAAAGCGCCCCCTCATAATTATAGGCATATTTAGCTGACAACCGGCGGATTCTCAGGCCCATGCGATATGTCTTATCCCGGGTCCATAATATTTTAATTCCCGGATAGTTTCCCGTTGTTGTATAGACCCTGCTGCGCATTTCACCCGGCAGGTTATGATCCCAGAAATATAGACGGCGATCATAGGTCGGGATATTAACCCATACCCAATCCAAACTAAATTGCAGGTGCGGAAGCTTCCAGGTGATCATTGAAACCGACCCCAGGCCGGGCGACTGTAAATTATTATCAGGATCGACAGAGCAATTAAACTGTAGTTTGTAATAAAGCTGATTACCAACTGACCGGGTATACAATATTTTGTAACTGTCTCCATTTGTATTCACCGACGAAATTTCATCGCTGAAATATACAATCTCTTCCTCACTGCGCATATTCCAGCGGGCTTGAAACCTGATTTTGTGTTTTCTGGTTGAATGCTCCCAGCGCAAGCCTGTTTCCGAACCTCTCAATAACCCGGCCTTTGCACCATCCGTCCCTGATTGCCGGTAAATATCACCGTAGGCAGTGAATTGGTGATTGCCCTGTTTAATACTCACACTTTGCATTAATCCAGCTTCGTTTTTTTCCGCCCCAGACCATTCTGCCAGTGGATTGGACCTGAATCCAAGATAGCCATTCTCGTACAATCGCCCGGATAAAGCATATTTTACATTGGATTCCTTTATGCTGGCACCACACAGAAGACCAGTTTTATTGTCATATCCCCGGGCCAGTTCGCAAAACAGGTCGGCCGACTCAAAAGTGGTTTTGAAAAAAAATGAGAATGCGTTGTATTGAGTGTGGTATTCCTGCTTAGAGTACCAATTAGACCGGACAGCTGTAAAACCAGCCCGCGATCGGCCAAAATATATTTCACCGGCGGTACATATTGCCTTTTCCAGCAGCTGGTCGGCAGAAGCTTCGCTTCCCGATGTGGTATGCAACCCGCTGGTATTTATTACCGGTATTGAGCCTGGGTCCCCGTCATGATAATTATTGCTCAGTGAGACGAGTATCCTCGCAGATTCAGTAATGCTTTGAGCGGCAATTCCACGCAAGCCCCAACTTTCGGTTGAAGAGCGGTAAACATCCAGCCCCTTCCCCGGACGTTTAATTGCTGAACCGCTGTCAAATCCTTTATAGGCCGGTGATGATCTCCACAAATTCAGGCCGAAACCAGCCAGAATCTGGTGATCGCCTGCAATCCACTGAATTGAGTTCCAGTTTCCGGAAAGATACCCGGATTTAAAATCAGTAATGTTTTTCTCATAAGGATCACGCTCGGCCTGAAAACCGGCTACAACTGAATTATAATTAATCCGTGTTTGCCAGCGATATCGTACATCGCTGCTGAAAACATTCATCTGCCGCAGGTTAATTTGTAGGGTTGGGGGCAGCCCATCATTAGACTGCAGTGGAGCAGCTGCGGGCAGCTCCGGCTCAATCAGCATATATAACTCATTACTGCTAATGAAAGACAGCTGAACAAGTTCTCCAATACAAGCCGAGTCCAGCCGGGTACAATTCCGTAATATTTCTTCCAGCAGTTCAAGTTCATCATCGGGTATTTCATGTTCCGGATCGATTTCAAACTGTGACAACAGGGTGGCACTATCAATCGAATACAGTTCAGCGGTTAGAAATATTAATACCAATAGATACTTCATGCGACCACCCCAGGCTCTGGTGTGAAACAGTATTATACCCCACGATTAAATTCCTGATGTCAATCCGGGAACCAATGAATATCCGGGCCGGGTCCATTCGATATCCAACTTCCAGCAGACATGCTTTAATTATTCTCAATTCTGTTTTAAAAGCCAACCAGCCGGAATAATCAAGATTGTGAACCCACCAGACTGAACCCGAGAAATAATCATTTGCCGTAACCCGGATTCCGGTCTGAATCACCTGTGGAATATCATCAGTCAATTCCCCCATTCGAGAATAATTATATAAGTTACACCACCAGTCCAACTGGGGTGTACATTTAACCAGCCACCCCAGATTCAACCCCAAGCCGGATGCTACACCGTAATTTTTAATGCTCAGCAAATATCCTGTTGTACCAGCACTCAACAGAATCTTTTTACGGTGGAAGTGGTGATAATAAATCCTCAAAAATGATTCCCGGTATAGCTGTCCAAAACCAAAACTACTGACATAACCATCAATTTGCCTGTTTAGCCCGGTATAACCACACAGGAATGAATATCGATCGAGCCCTTTAATATTATAGTAATTATTCCAGTGTCCCATCGACCAAAAGCGGCCGGGGGTTAATTCACTTGTTTCAACCGGTTGAATGTTTTCCGTGATTAATCCCCGGATAAATAATTCATTTCCCTGCAACAGATCAGATTCATTCATTAGTTCAAAGGCACCGAACAGAATATCGATACTAATGACACCTATTAAAAACATATATAGATATTTTGTCATATTATACCAAAATAAAATTGAATGTATAGTACAAGTTACCCATTTGCCATTGAGAATGCAAACCGGTATAGATAATATGACGTTCTATTTAATTTAATATTAAGTCAATTTTTTCAACTACATCTTCCGGGATAATCATATTCAGACACTGACCGCAAAGCCGCCAGTTCTTCCTTTTATGTGTACAGGCTTCAGATGGCTGAAGCACATATCCATTTTCTCCGAATGGAGCTGTCAGTTCCGGATTTTGAATCCCAAATAGTGCCAGCGCCGGGATACCCAGGGCCGTTGCCAGATGAACCGACATGGAATCCATTCCAATAAGTAATTTCTGTCGTGGTAGAAATGCAGCCATATCCAGCAGTGAACCGGAAAAATAATTCAGCTCAGGGTAATTAGTTTTTATTTTATTAATCGATTCACATTCCGGTGACTCGATTAAAACCAGCTCATATTTTTTACCTAAAATTCCTATTAACGCATTCCACCTGTCTGCTGACCAGCGCCGCTCAGCATGATTGGCACCGGGATGTAACACAATCGCATTTCTGATGTCAGGCACAGTATCAACTAAACGGTTTGTATTCAATCGCGGTGCCGGAATATCGTCTATTTCCCTGTTTGCAAGCCGGGATACTAAATCCACGGCTCGCAGTACCTGATGTTTATGAAACGGGAATTCTTCTGGGTGAGTCAACAAGTATTTCCCACCGGTAGCAGTATATCCTGATCTATATTTTGGTTTTACCAGGTACAGTAATAAGATATTCCGCAAATCACCATTAAAATCGATCGCTAAATCATAGCGTCTTTCACGCAATTTCCTGATCAATGAAAGCGTGTGTATCCATAATTTCATAGAGGTTCTGTTTTGATTCCATGGAGCTGTATAGGTGTGAACACCGGTTATCGCGGGAATTAAAGAAACCAGTTCAGAGGCTGGCTGATTCACAATGACATCAATCTCAGCCGACGGAAATTCGGACCGGAGAATTTCAAGTGCCGGGTTAATTAAGATCAAATCACCGATACACCCAAATTCCGAAATCAATATCCGCTTGATGGATTGAGGGTCAATCTCTGGGTGATGTTTCCCGCGGGTAAAAAGAAACCAGAGGGGATGCAGGAGGGCTGAAACCAGACGGCCCAGCACCAATGATGACGGTTTGTAAACCTCCTGCTTCAAACCTTTATACCCAATTGCCGATAATAATTATACAGGCTTTGAACCACATTGCGATAATCATGATATTTGACCACCCAGGCCCGGCCTTCCAGGCCTTTCTGTTTTATCGTTTCACGGTCAACCACCAGTCTGCGCAGAGTCGGTTCCAGTGTGTTCCGATCAATATTCACAAAGGGGTGGTCGGGGATGAATTCCTGGTATTGCTCATTGATTGTGGTCAGGGTACAAATCCCCATTGCCAGAGACTCAACCGAATTCATTCCATAGCCCCAGCCACCTTTATCACCGATTTGATCGATAAAAACATCGGCCTGCTTTTTCCTTTCCAGGGCTTCGGTGTGGGGCATGTTCTCAATCAGGTCGAATTCAATCAAATCGTCCGCTTCAAGCTGGTTGCACAGTGTTATTATAGCATCGGAACCTTTATAATAACGGTCGGTTGGGGCGTGGGCCACCCGCAGTCTGGCATTAAGCTCCGTCCGGGCCTGGAATCGATCGCTATCAAAAGGCAGAAACAGGTATTTAAAATCGGGCCTGATTTCCAGCAGATCGACTTCGCTGGTCAGATTCAACTCTGAAACTCCATTAACCTCCGGAAATACACCTCTGGTACGGATATCCTGTCCATGATAATGGCAGACGATCCGTTTCCCGGCTGCTTTCATCCGCCTGGCAAAACGCCCATCCCGAAAGAAATCCATTCCCCATTCAAAATGATAGACGTCAAAATCACCCAAATTGTGATCGGCAATGGCCCGCTGGACCGGGGTTTGCCAGAGCCAGTCGCGGAAACGCATGAAATATTTTTCAACCAGACCTGGCTGCCAGACCTTTTCCCCGTATATTTCCGTATTATCACCCAGCGGGCCCCGCATCAACCGGTAGTAACGCTTTCGCCAGCGCATCAGACCGGGGGCCTCAAATGTGAGGGGCAGCTTGAGACAGATATCATCCTGATAACCTTTGGGTGAGGGAAACAGGGATACGGTCCGGCAGTAATGGCCGTTACTTTCATGGGCTGCTTTCCACAGGCTTAGTGTGCCAACAGTATTTTCCGGGGAGATATATAATATTTTCATATTTTATAAACTTGCCGGTAAAAATTACACAAACAGCCGGACATCAACGACCAATTAAATTTTCTTTCAACGTCTATCAGTCCGTTTTTGCCCAATTCCCGGAATAGTTGTTTATCACGCCAGAGTAGAAAGATCGTTTCGCTGATCGGCAGGGGGTGATATTCCCGGTAAATCAGACCCGTTTCACCATCCGCCACCACTGCTTCCGTAAACGGTGTCAGTCCGCAGACCACCGGTAAACCCATTGCCATAAACTCCAGGATTTCCGGTTGCTGGCTGCGCTGGAAAAAATCATTTTCTGTTGTCAATGACAATCCGATGGCGTTTTCACCAGCCCAGCTGCGCCATTCGGATTCATTTGAGCAAAACACAATATTTTCCAGGGACATTTCAACAGCAATTTTTTTAGCTTCGGGAAGTAGATCCTCCTCAAACCGGCTGGAAATAATCAACCGTGCATCCGATACTTCCTGCCGCAACTGGAAATACACCTCCAGCAATAGATCGAGATCAGCTTTTTTCCCAATGATTCCCCGGTGGATAAGATTATAGTCGTTATTTCTATTATTCCCTGTCGACACTCTCAGCTCCGGATAATCAAATACTTCAATTTTACGGGCACAAAACCGACCGATGTTTTTCATCGTTTGGGGAGCGGCAACTATAAGTCCATCAATAAAGATCACTCCGATGACTTCAATCAATTTCAGAGCCGCTGCCTTAAATCTGGTATAGAGATTTTGGGAACCGAATTTCCATAAGAAATAATGGAAGGTTGGTCGGTGAGCATCGTAGATAATGGCGGCGCTGGTAAACAGCCTGATGCACCAGCCCAGAATCAATAATTCGGGATCATGAAGATGATAAACACGGGCCCGCATTTTTAACGCCAGCAGATAGCATTTAATGATTCGGCCTAACCGGCTGGCAGATTGATAAGTGATAATATGATAGTTGTCGCTCTTCCACGGATTGCCCCCCTCCGGCATTATCACCGTCTGCTCAATATTGCACTGGCTGAGGGCTTCCACTTCCCTGAAGACACGGTTTTCCAACCCTCCGGTGCTGATCAACAGATGACAAAAGTTTTGTTTTTTCATATCAATTCGAGCTAATACCGTCTAAAAAGGATAGTGAAGTGGTTTCCAGGGAATTGAACGGGACAGCCGTCCCGATTCATCAGCCGGGTTCAGGACGGTCGGCAACACCTTATTATTGAAAATTACCGTCGTTTTTTCAGGGTGTGATATATAAAAGGTCAGTCCTTCCAGATCGACTTCCGTTAATTGATAATCACCGATTGGCAGTTTCAAGGAAGTGGGTATTATCAGTTGGTAGCCATCATCGGTTTGCATCAGGTTGCATTCCAGATGTGAACTGATTTCGTTGTAACGCAGCAGGCGGGCGGTGGTCGTTACCAGAAGATCACGTTTATTCACAAGTTTCTGAATATAGCGCAGGTTCTTTTTCAGGATTGGCGGCAACCCCAATGACAAATCGCTGCCTTCACAGAAATGGGTATACAGGACCATATATCCACGGTTGCGTACCAGCAGACGCATAATCGTCGGAGTGGTCTGGAAAACCAGATCATTGATATCCAGCAAGGTAGTCCGGCCCAGCAGATTGATCCAGCGCTGGAAACCCCAGAAGAATTGGCCATCCTGTAACTCCAGAGGAAACATTAACCGGTTCTGCTCATCAAACAATGGCGTGGTTACATTGCGATATTTCAGGAATCTATTGATTTTCTGGGCCCAGTCGATGGCCGTCAGCGCCAGAGTGCGATCACCATCCTGACCGGGTACGTGGGTCAGGTTGCCGGTCCATAAATAACGAATACCAGTTTCAGAAAGCAAGTCGGCGTGGTAGGCATTTGACCCGGGTAGGGCTCCGGTATAACCGTCCTCAAATCCAATATTCTGGTTGTTGTTGCCGGTTCCATGATTAATCCAGACCGGAACCTGCAGACCATTCCGCTGCAATTCAGTTATTGCCTTTTCGGCTAAACGGCGGTCAAAACCACCTGTATCAAAATTTCCATAAGAATGAATAGTATCGATATGGCCGGACTCGATCAATCGTCGGCAGTAAGCAGCAAATTCAGTAGCGGTGTCTGAGGTGCCATTATAATAAGATAACTGGTATCGGTCAGTAGTATTAAAAAACCAGAAACTGTTTCCCACTTCCAGGTCAATACCCCGGCCATAGCGTGTATCGGCAGCGGTATTGAAGAATTTCATCAATTCCAGGTAGTTATCCAGGGCCGGCGTATTATCAACATCGGAGGATATGGCCAGCATCGCCTGGTAGGGATAGGGAAACTTGCGCAGGCAGAACATCAAACGACTGATTTCACCACCCGGGCCGGATTTCCAACCGCAATTTTCCCGGTGGGAATCGATTCGGTCACTACGCTGCCGGCGCCCACAGCCGCATTGTCGCCGATTATTACTCCCGGTAGAATCACTACCTTGGCACCAATTCGTACATTTTTACCGATTTTAATATCCTCTTCATGACCTGAATGGGCTCCCTCCCGGTCTTCCATCGATCTGGAGAAACTATCGGTAGTAATAAATACTCCGGGACCCAGCAGGGTTTCATCCCCGATTGTCAATTTTGATTGCGAACCGGCATAGATGTGGCAGTTATGGTTGATCGAGCAGTTGTTCCCCAGATAAACGTTTTCCGGATAGCCGAAGCGGGCGGAGGGACTGATCTGCGTGTTTTCACCTCTTCGGCCCAGGGCTGTGATGGCACGGACATTACCGTAAATAAAGAACCGTATGGTGGCAATCGCCTGACACCAGAACAATGGTGTGAAAAGCGCTAAAATCTGTCGCATTCCTGTTTACTCCGTTAAATATCCCGATCAACCGGGGATAATCTACTTCTATTAAGTTCGCCCTAATATAAACGCCTGGATGCTTAACAATCACGCGAAATGTTTTTATCAGAATAGTTATAATTGCTTTACAGTACGCCGACGGACTGAGTAATTTGGTCAGACTTTTAAACCGATCAATTTGAAGAACATTTTTATAATATCATCCTGGTATCCGAACCAGGTAATAAACAACAGCGGTGGATTCTTTGCCGACCAGGCCCGGATGTTCCAATCAAGTGGATGTAAGGTCACCAACCTGGCCGTAATTATACATGGATGGGATAAATTTTTTAAATTTATCGCTTCCCGGATAAAATCGGGACCACTGCCCCACGACCGTGATTTATCCATTTTCAGGTATGAAACCATCAATCCCTTTCCCAAGCTGCCGCCACAATACCTTCGCTTTTATCACCGCAAACTGCTGAAGTTGTTTAATACCGCTATTGCGGAAAACGGACGACCGGACCTGGTAATAATCAATTCGTCGCTGTGGGCCGGAGTAGCAATAGCACCGGCTTTAAACAAGGCCGGAGTTCCTTTTATTATCAGTGAGCACCTGAAAGAATTTTTATTGCCAACCGGTTTTTCCCCGTTTGAGACGGCTCTGATCAGAAAGGCGCACCAACAGGCCGGTGCGCTGGTGGCTATCAGCGCGGCTATGGAAGAAAGTATCCGGCAGTTGACACCCGATCTACCAACCATGCCGGTTATTATTCCCAATCCGGTGGACATAGATACCTTTTATCCCGGCGAAAATACTATCGATGAAAAACCATTTAAATTTATCACCACATCATTCCTGCGGCGCGAAAAGCAGATCGATCTCCTGCTGTACGCCTTGGCAAAACTGATTAACGAAGGATCTGATGTTTTACTGCAGATTATCGGTGATGGCCCGGAACGGAAAAACCTGGTTAATCTGTGCCGGGAGCTGAACCTTTCCGGATACGTTCAATTCACAGGGCACCAGACGCCGGAACAGGTGCGCCAGTCGCTAAATGGAAACCATGCCTTCGTGCTCTCAAGTTCAGTAGAAACATTCGGGATTGCCGTGTTGGAAGCCCAGGCCTGCGGCTTACCGGTAGTAGCCACCCGCTGCGGCGGACCGGAAGATACAGTTACGACCGAAACGGGCATTCTGGTTGATAAAAATTCCCCCACTGCCCTGGCGGAAGGTATGAAGCAAATGATGTCTGACTACGGAAAATTCGATCCAAATGCCATTCGGACGAATATTATAAATAATTTTGGTGCTCAGTCCTTTATCGAAAAATATAACCGGCTGATCGATTCGTTGATCGGGTAACCGGGAATTACTGTTTCGACAGCACTTCCTTCAGAAATGGCGCCGTATAGGATCCTGCACAATCCACCAATTCCTCCGGCAGGCCAGCATAAACCAGGTTGCCGCCTTCATCCCCACCTTCCGGGCCAAGATCGATAATCCAGTCCGCACATTTGATGACTTCCATATTGTGCTCGATCACAATCACGGTATGCCCTTTGTCAACCAGGCGCTGAAGAACCGCCAGCAGCATATTCACATCCTCGAAATGCAGGCCGGTAGTCGGTTCATCCAGGATATACAGGGTACGGTCCCGGGACTGTCGTGACAGTTCAGTGGCCAATTTGACACGCTGGGCCTCACCACCTGAAAGGGTTGTGGCCTGCTGTCCCAGTCGAATGTATCCCAGTCCAACCTCGTACAGGGTATCCAGTTTTTTCTTGACCGACGGAATGTTTTTGAAAAAATCACGCGCTTCTTCAACCGACAGGTTCAATACTTCGGCGATATTCTTACCACGGTAAATCACCTCCAGGGTTTCCCGGTTATAGCGTGCTCCGTGGCAAACCTCGCAGGTTACATAGACATCGGGGAGAAAATTCATCTCAATTTTAATGATCCCATCCCCGTCACAGGAATTGCAGCGGCCACCCTTCACATTGAACGAGAACCGTCCCGGTTTATAACCGCGCAGTTTGGATTCGGGCAGCTGGGCGAACAGATCGCGGATGAAAGTAAACACACCGGTATAAGTGGCCGGATTGGAACGTGGTGTCCGGCCGATGGGCTTCTGGTCAATATCGACGACCTTATCCAGATATTGCAGCCCATCCACGGTATCAAATTTCAGGGGGTATTTGCGGGCATTGTGGAGGTCGCGGGCCAGAATCGGGTACAAAGTTTCGTTAACCAGGGTACTCTTGCCGCTTCCTGAGACACCGGTAACCACGATCAATTTTCCCAGGGGAAATTTAATGTCGATCTTTTTAAGATTGTTTCCGCGGCAGCCGGACAGCACCAGGTCTTTTTCCCAGCCTTTCCGTCTTTCTGCGGGAATCGGGATTGACCTTTTTCCGGACAGATACAGGCCGGTAAATGATTTTTCACTTCTGATTAAATCTTCCGGGGTTCCGGAAAAGACTATCTCACCACCGTGTTCACCGGCCCCTGGGCCCAGGTCAATGATCTGGTCGGCAGATTCAATCGTTTCCCGGTCGTGCTCAACCACCAGAATTGAATTACCAATATCACGGAGCTTTTTAAGCGTATTCAACAATCGCTGGTTATCCCGGGAATGGAGTCCGATCGAAGGTTCATCCAGGATATACAATACGCCCATCAACTGGGAACCGATCTGGGTCGCCAGCCGAATCCGCTGGGACTCACCCCCTGATAAAGTTGTGGCCGTGCGATCCAGGGTCAGGTAGTCCAGGCCAACATCCACCAGGAAACTCAGACGTTCCCGGACTTCCTTTAATATCTGATGGGCGATTATGGCCTCGTTCTTACCCAGCTTCAGTTGATCGATAAACCGTAAAATCTCCTTGATCGACAGACGGGATAATTCTCCCAGATTCCGGCCGCCCACCGTCACAGCCAGGCTTTCGGAACGCAAGCGGGATCCACCACAGGACGGACAGGGCTGCATGCGCATAAACTGCTCGATCCATTCCCGCACACCGCCGGAAGAAGTCTGTTTGTAGCGCCGCTCCAGGTTTGGAATGGCCCCCTCCCAGCCGCCTTCATAGACGCCGGTCCACCGTTCACTGCTGTATTTCATCTTCATTTTCCGGGAACCGGTACCAAAGAGCAGGATTTCCCGAACCTGGGGATCAAGTTTGAACCAGGGAGTGGTGAAATTAAAATTATAATGCTGGGCCAGGCTTTTCAGGATACTGCCATACCAGTTTCCGCGGGGCTGTTCCCCCAGTGGAATAATAGCGCCTTGGATCAACGATTTGGAGCGGTCCGGCACAACCAGTTCCGGGTCGATATCCATATGATAACCGAGGCCACTGCATTTTTTACAGGCGCCCTGGGGCGTGTTGAATGAAAACAGGCGCGGTTCCATCTCAGGCAGGGAAGCTTCCGGGTGGCGCAGACAGGCATAATTTTCACTGAACATATGGTCCGTATGCGGCAATTCCTGCACGATTACCAGACCGGAACCGATCTTGAGGGCCAGCTCCACCGATTCGGTGAGGCGATCCTTGAAATCATCCTCCAGTACCAACCGATCCACCACCACTTCAATATTGTGTTTCTTGTTTTTCTCCAGTTCGATAGGCTGATCCAGGGTTTTGATTTTCCCATCGACGCGCACACGAAGAAAACCCTCCCGCTTGACTTCTTCGAAGACCCCTTTATAGGCCCCCTTGCGGCTGCGTACCACCGGTGCTAAAACATAAATCCTGGTGCCCGGATCAAATTTGGCCACGGTGTCCACAATCTGCTGAATGGTCTGGCGCTGGATCGGCCGGCCGCATATCCAGCAATGGGGCTTGCCTACATGGGCAAACATCAGCCGCAGGTAATCATGGATTTCGGTTACCGTTCCGACGGTGGAGCGGGGATTGCGCATGGTGGCTTTCTGTTCGATCGAAATCGCTGGCGACAATCCTTCAATATAATCCATGTCCGGCTTTTCCATCAATCCCAGGAACTGGCGGGCATAGGACGAAAGCGATTCCACATATCGGCGCTGGCCCTCGGCATAGATCGTATCGAAGGCCAACGATGATTTACCCGATCCGGACAGGCCGGTGATCACCACCAGCTTGTCGCGCAGAATTTCCACGTCGATATTCTTGAGATTGTGCTGGCGGGCACCCTTAACGATCAGACGATCAGCCGGTTTAGCCATTACTTTCCCCCCACATGAAACCGTCTGAAGTAAAATTGATTTGGCCGACGAAAATCATCCCGAAATTTAGCTACGCTTAAAATGATTCAGAAAAAATATTTACAAATTCTTCTGCGGGATAATTAGAATATTCCTGAATTATTTGATTCCCTCATGATTTAAAGCACATTTAATTTCAGGCCACTGGATTTCCCTGAAAATGTTGACTAAGTTATACTATGAGCTCGCTTAAAAATCACCTGCTGATATCGATGCCGCATATGACCGATCCCTACTTCGGGCGCTCGGTGGTCTATCTCTGCGAGCACGACAAGGAGGGCGCCATGGGACTGGTGATCAACAAGCCGCTGGGCGAAGCGGACCTTAAAGAAATATTCAGCCCCGATGTGGATGACAGCGAAATGCTGGCCGATATACCAACCGTCTATTTCGGCGGCCCGGTGATGCTGGAGCGGGGCATCGTGCTCCATTCCTCTGAGTATGATGTCGATGGCACTCTGAAGGTGACCGGTGAGTTGTCAATCACCAGCAGCAAGGAGATAATCCGTGATATCCGCAACGGCCAGGGCCCTAAACGCTACCGCCTGATGCTGGGCCACGCCGGCTGGGACAAGAACCAGCTGGAGCGAGAGATTGAAAACGGCGACTGGCTGGTGCAGACCGCTGTCCCTGATTTCATTTTTGATGCCAATGACCAGAACAAGTGGAAGGATGCGGCCCGCTCATTCGGGATCGAGACTTCCCAACTGGCGGGCTTCGGCGGCATGGCCTGAACGGGTCACCCTATTTAATACTTAATATTTAATAATAAAAATATATCTGTTCTGATTAACCAATTCAGTATAAATTATTTCCGTATAAAACTAGAATGCGGGGTATAATTATGCGGATATTGTTACTGTTATTGATTTTTACCTGTTTCCTGCCGGCTCGGGAAAGTGAAATCGATACCGCCCTGGCTCTGAGTTATTTCCCACTGCACGTTGGTAACCAGTGGGAATACATTGTGACTTATGGCAGCAGTGATCCAACACATTTTGAGACTATCACCGTAACCAGAGATACAACTATCAGCGGTCACCATTATTATATTTTAGATGGTTCGCACCCGATAGGTAAATATATCAGAATAGATACCAGTACCCTTTCAGTAATAGAATATAGCCCACAACAATATTCAGCATGTAATGATTCGGAAATTGTGGTTTTTGAATTAAATCTACCACAAAAAGAAAATATTACTATGCTCGACACGACTTGTCTGGGCAATATAGTTAATCAGGGAACATTTTATAATCAGGTTGGTACCTGGACTGATTCCTCAAATATGTTTTATTATATATGGTACGATAGCTTACTAAAATATTATTGGTTGGCTGAAAATATAGGTCTTTCAGATTGGAGTTTTTGGGAAGGAAGCCGGGCAGAAGGACATTTGGTGTCAGCAAAAATCAATGGTGTCACCCATAATAATTATACTACCCTTGGTGATAAATATTTTCCTTTACAGATCGGGAACACCTGGCAATACAGTTGTTATTCAACAACTCCATATGATACAATGTACAATGAAAATTGTTTTATAAAATCCATTGTTGGAGACACCCTCGCCCCGAACGGTTATATATACTATGTAATTCAACGTGATACTATAATTGATACTCATTCAATCTGGGTACGGTATGACTCAAATACTGACCGGATTATGGTTTACGATACATTATGGAATTGTACTAACAACGAATATGTATATGTTGATTTCATGTCCCTGAAAGGTGGGTATTGGATTTATAATTGTGCAGATTTCACAGAAGTCGAAAAACGGTTGCAATACTACAATTTCGCTGACTCAGTCCTTTCAATTATCAGTGTTATGCCCAATGGCAGTGAGGGTGGGTATATACTAGCAGAAGATATTGGGTTTGTCGGAGATTATTATAATTTGGCGGGTTATGTTTCTGAGTACGAACTAGTCGCCTGTACAATAAACGGTAAACAGTACGGCTCCTATGTTGGTGTGAACGAAAACAGCTTTTCATTTCCAGACCAAATCATTCTCCACCAGAACTACCCCAACCCCTTCAATCCGCTTACGACCATCCGCTATGAGCTGCCCCGCCAAATCCATGTCAGATTGGCCATCTTCGATCTCCTGGGCCGGGAGGTGGCGGTGCTGGTCGATGCCGTAAAAGAACCCGGAATCAACGAAGTGGTCTGGGATGCCGGCGATCTGGCCAGTGGGATTTATTTCTACCGGTTGCAGACTGAAACCAGGATGATAACAGAAAAAATGGTGTTGTTGAAATAATATTACAATAAGCAAATAATGAAGAAACTACGGCTCATTCTGTTCATTATAGTACCACTAATGGCAAATCCAGTTGAAGTACAATACATTTCAGAAGTTCAAATTACTGAAAATGGTTGGTTCATTGAAGTAGATGGAAATCTTGCCAGCGGTTTAAAACTGATCAAAATTGCATCCGCTTATGGTGTTGTCTATCTCAACGATACAATAACGGTTAATTCCGGCTATTTAGTATTAACACCTGACAGTGTTCAATCTGATTTGACTATGAACCCGGAGCATGATAACATTCAAATCATTTGTGCCGATTTCGGTTTAATTGGAGCATTTAGAATCGGATACAACAACGATAATGTTCCAATTGCACCAAAACCGACCCAATCCATTTGCTATGACATGACAGGCAATTACTATTATCTCGATAATTCCCCAACTATTGGCCTTGCTAATGATGAGGAAAACGCCATTGGCATAATTACAGGTGTCACTACCAATAATAATGGAAATCCATTAAACGATGTCATTGTCGAGGATATTGTATATAATAGCGGTCGTACGCCATTCGATACTGATACAACTGGAATTGATGGCGCTTATACTTGGCAGGGTTTGTCAATGATGACTTCATTAAAATTTAAAAAGGAAGGCTACCAAACCACCTGTAAAACTTTAATGGTCTTTCCTGACAGCACAATTACTCTGAACATCATAATGCAAACTGATATCGATACTGCTTTAGCGTTGAGTTATTTACCAATGCAGGTGGGTAATTACTGGTTCTATTCCTGCTATTTTGCTATACCGGATATTCGAACAACTACTATAACTGATATTTTTCATTATGACGGAAATACTTATTACCAGTTTGTCGATTCATCATTGACTTATAATCAGGCTTTATCACATTACAGTCTTTGCAGCAACGGTGAAGGACGCATATTTAAATCAGATGGAAGTTTATGGATGGACTTCACTGCACCTATCGGTAATTCAATATTAGTAGATTCTGCTGAATCATACTTTCGTACTATTATATCCAATAATAGTTATATCTCTCTACCTGCTGGTGATTTTGACAGTTGTTTAGTTGTTCAATATGATGATACAACTGTTTGGGATGACGAAATAACATATTGGTTTGCACCTAATGTTGGATTGATCTCAAAATATTATAATACAAATCCCCCAGGTCAGGTTTGGCTGGAAAGTGCCTATATTAATGGCAGGTATCAATCAGTTGATCATTCTGCTGAACCGAGAAAATTTCTTCTACTTTCCAACTACCCCAACCCCTTCAATCCGCTTACGACCATCCGCTATGAGCTGCCCCGCCAAATCCATGTCAGATTGGCCATCTTCGATCTCCTGGGCCGGGAAGTGGCGGTCCTGGTCGATGACGTAAGGGAACCGGGCAGCAACGAAGTGGTCTGGGATGCCGGCGCTCTGGCCAGCGGGATTTACTTCTACCAATTGCAGACTGAAACCAAAGTAATTACCGAAAAAATGGTGCTGCTTAAATAGTAACAAGTGACCTGTGACGAGTGGCAAGTAAGAATTTCTCCATAAACATTACATGAAAACCTTTCACTGTTTTAATGGCAACCCAATGTCGGATTATAAGAAAAATAAACCGCTGAAGCGGTTAAGAGATCATTATTCCATTTAGTTTCCCATGGCTGAAGCCATGGGCTGTTTAAATTCATCATATTATTCATTATAGCCCACGGATTTATCCGTGGGTGAAAAATTTATTAAATAAATAATTATTTCCTCCAACCCGGCCGGAGTGTAATTTATCCCAAATTCTGAGGAGCATCATGGAGTTGACTGTTTTTGATATCGTAGCATTTGCCGTCATTGGTTTATTTGCTTTTCTAGGTTTGCGCAAAGGAATGATTACTGAGGTATTTAAAATCCTTGGTATTGTTATCGGACTAGTGCTGGCAATTAAATATTTGGCTCAAGGTGCAGCAATTATTCACAGTTTTGCCAAACTCGATCCGCGCATTGAGAAGGTTCTGGCTTTTATAGTAATTCTACTGATTACAATTGTTGTTTTCACTTTATTCGCTAAACTAACCAAGTCAATTTTCAAGATGGCATTGATGGGCTGGCTGGATCGCAGCGGCGGACTGGCCTTCGGTGGATTAAAAGGGGCCTTAATTATAAGCTCTCTATTACCCTTGTTTGCATTTCTGCCTGACAACATCCAGTTTGTCAAAGAAACCAAACAGGATTCGGTCATATATAAATATTTACGGGGATTTGCGCCAAAGATATATAATACAATCGGTCAATTGATCCCGGGATCACAATCATTCGCCGACCAAATCAAGGATGTTATTCCTTCTTCGGGTACTTTGGGTAAACTGCAGAGTGGTGATTTTGAAATTGACGATCTGAATATGATTCAGAATTTCATGGGCGACGAGGACAGTGAAATGCTGAAAACCCTCCAGGAACAGCTGGGTGATGTTGACATTCAGCAAATGGATCTGAATACCGCTTCACCCAAGGAAGTCCAGGAGATGCTGGACAAGTATACTAAAGAGGCGGACAAAAAGAAGAAAAAGAAACGCTGACCTCCCTCCAGTTCTCCCCCCCGGGGAGATGTCCGCCCACGGCGGACAGAGGGGTAATTATTTCTGCCTCCGGCCCCTCAAGTAGTACACAACCACGCCACTGCCCACAAAGATCAGTGTTCCACCGATTATCTTTATCTCAAACAACAGGACATTAACACCTTCCGGTGGCAGCAGGGCAAAAAGCATCGCCAGCGCTGTAGCAATAAATCCCAGCACACCGGACCAACGCCCGCGCCAGTCTCCCTGGCTGACCTTAAATGCGGCGGCAAACATGTATAAATAGGGAATAAAATAGAGAATAATTTCCGCATCCAGTAAAACCAGATAGGCCTCCTCCACCGTGCTGCCGGCTACACTGAGCAGGATAAACAGGCTGGTCAGGCCACCCTGCACCAGCAGGGATACATAGGGCGTTCCGTGTTTGGGGTGGAGCTTACCCAGTGCGGCCGGTAAATAGCGGTCCAGGCCGATCACAAACGGTACCCGGGCCACGCCGGCGATCCAGGCACTGACGCCACCGATGCCCGACAATGCTATAAACAGGGCCGCCACACCGCCAACCCAGGCCAGCTTGAACACCTCACCCAAGCTACCCAAGGATTGGACAATTCCCGCCAGCAGACCGATTTCCGAGATCGGCAGGGCCACCAGCAGTGAGAAAGTTCCCAGGATATACACGGTGGCAATCGCGATTCCTGAAATGACGATCGCCCGGGGAATATTGCGCTCCGGTTTTTTAATCTCCTCACCCAGCAGGGACATCAGCTCCAGTCCGGCAAAGCCGAAACACATGGTGGCCCAAAATGACCAGGTTGAAGTTGTTTTCAGGTTGGGAAACAGCGCGCCCCAGTGGAAAGGTTCCGCCGGGCCGTGCTTGAAAGCGGAAATCATCGCCAGCACGATCAGCAGGCCAATCGGGATCCAGACCCCGATTCCGCCCAGGTTGTGGAGCCACTTCCCCAGCGACATGCCACGAATATTCAGCAGGATCACCAGCCACAGCATCACCAGCGAAAATAAGGCTATATACAGGGCGTTGTCAGTTAGATGAACATATTGACGGCCAAAAATAAACAGGGCGTTCCCGGCCAGGAACATCAGCAGGGCCGGATAATAGATCAGGTTATTGATCCAGTAACACCAGCCGGCAATGAATCCGTGGCGCGTACCAAAAACCTCCCGGGCCCAGACGTAGATGCCACCCTCCTGGGGATATTTCCGGGACAGGCTGTGAATGACATATCCCTGAGGAATAAAAAATATCAACAGGGCCAGAACCCACAATGAAAGGCTGCTGTATCCCGTGCGGGCCGCCGTCAACAGCCACCGTAAACCGACGATGGCTACTATATTCATAAAAACCAGATCCCAGAGGCCCAGAGTTCGCTTTAGTGCTGTGTTCATGGACAGGAATATAAAAGTAAAAGGTGGTTGATTCTACGTTTAGGTATAATTCGAATCCATAAGGTCGTAATTTCAGCGCCAGTAATTTTATATTTAATTGTTGGGATACAGCACATGGCAAACAAAGCGAAATATATCGGTGCCGGAGCGATCTGTCTGGCGGCAGCCTCCTGGGGACTGGATGGGGTCGTACTCACACCACGGCTCTATAATCTGGACGCGGGGTTTGTCGTCTTCATGCTGCACCTGATTCCGTTTATTTTGATGCAGTTTTTCCTATTTCCGCAATACCATAATTATTCCCGTTTCAATAGAAGTGACTGGCTGACGCTGGGATTGATCGCCTTTTTCGGCGGCGCCTTGGGAACCCTGGCAATCGTGAAAGCCCTGTTCCTGGTAAATTTCAAACATCTGTCTGTGGTTGTTCTGCTGCAAAAACTCCAGCCGGTCTTCGCCATCCTGCTGGCGCGAATTCTGTTGAAAGAACGCCTGCGCCGCCAATTCGTGCTCTGGGCCGCCCTGGCAATAATCGCCAGCTATTTCCTGACCTTCGGCTGGCACCTGCCTGATATGCAGACCGGAGACAATACGGCCCGCGCTGCTGTCTGGGCCCTGATCGCCGCTGCCTCCTTTGGCAGTTCTACCGTACTGGGACGGAAAGTGCTGCTGAAATATGAATTCACCACCGTTACCTTCTACCGCTTCGGGCTCACGGCCCTTATTATGCTGGTCTACCTGATATTGAAGGGCAACCTGATCCAGTTTGGTACAGTGACACCCCAGAATTGGCTGATCTTTTTCATCATTGCCTTTACCACCGGATCCGGGGCGATATTCCTGTATTATTTCGGTCTGAAAAAAGTACGGGCTACTGTAGCAACGATCTGTGAATTATGCTATCCGGCCGCTGCCATCCTGCTGGATTATCTGATCAATGGAAATACACTGTCACCGGTACAGTTCATCGCCGCTGCTGTTCTACTCCTGTCAATTCTCAGGATATCGCTTCAGAAGCAGCGTTAAATAATGCCAAATTCTCTGTCAGTTAGGGATCAGCGCCGGAACCTGCTGGCCAACTGCATCCACGAGGGCTCCTGGGGTTTTGCTATCGCCTTTCATAATGTCTATGCGGTGATCCCCCTATTCCTCAGTATGTTGAATGCACCCCAGGCTGTGATAATATCAGTGGCTGGTTTGCTAAGTATTCTGATGGCCATACCACAATTATTTTCTGCTGTACTTGGACGAAATATCAGCAACATCAGAATAGCGGTGATCGGGGTACATATCCTCGTTTTACCTCCAATTTTTCTGGCCGGTTTTGTCTTCGCTTTCATTGCACCGACCGGACCGTCGGCCTGGTTATTCTACTATATCTGTTTTATCCTCTATGGCCTGGCAATCGGGATGGTCATTCCGATCTGGGTTGGTTTTCTCGATCATGTTTCCAATCAGGATCGCCGTGGCAGATTTCTGGGAATTTCTTTCGCCATGAATAGTGTTTTCGGGTTTACCGGCGGCCTGGTTTCACGCTGGTTATTAGCCAGTTCAATCGAATTTCCGAGAAATTTCGGCTGGGGTTTCCTGTTTACTTTCGGTGCCTTTGTAGTTGGTACGGCCGCTTTTCTGCTGTACCGGGTTAAGGAACCGGCGGAAAGGCAACCACATAAAACCGTCCGGGAATTCTGGAATGACACGATCAATATCATCAGAACCCATGCCAATTTCCGGTCCTATATTCTCAGCCGGATCTTCTTCACCGCCAACTTCCCCGCCATGAGTCTGTATGCCATCTATGCCCACGAAAAATTCGGATTTCAAATCAGCGAAGCGGGAATATTTACTGCAATAACCACGGCCGCTTTTGCCTTCGCCAGTTACGGGGCCGGCAGACTCGGCGACCGGTGGGGACATAAAAAAACGATCACAATTTCTATTTCATTACATCTGTTGGCGCTAATTATGGCCCTGGCGGCAAAAAATATGCTGGGGGTTTATGCGGTGTTCCTGTTTCTGGGGGCCGGACAGGGATCGTTTTTCCCTACTTCCATGAGCCTGGTTTACCGCTTTGCCGGCAAGCGGGACAATAAAACCTATATTGCGCTGATTGATACATCGCTGGCGCCGTTTACATTTATCTCAATTATAATTGCTTCCAGCCTGAGTCATTTTATCGGTATTTCATTCACTCTGATAGGAATCGGAATATCAATAACCATCAGCATTTTTCTTTTGCTGACTATTGTAAAAGAACCAACGCCGGTACAGTTATAAATCATTAGTATTTAACAAATTCAGAGAGTAAAACTATTTATGCAAAGTTACCTGTATCACATCTTAGTTACCCCAATTACAATTAATCCTTGCATTTAGCGCTTAAGCCCTTGAAATTAAACCTGTATTTCACCGTAAGAATGATGAAGAAATATATCCTCCTTCTATTAGTTGCGCCCTTACTGGTAGTTATGTCCTGTAAGGATAACCCTCAACGCCATCTGAAACTGGGAAACTGGTATTTCCAGAAGGGGTTGATGGATGAAGCTATCCTTGAATACCGGGAAGTGACCCGCTTACTGCCATCAGATTCCAATGTTCTGTCCCGGGAGGATTTCGAAGCCCTGGCCAAAGCTCATTACAGTCTGGCTCTGGTGTATACAAAAAAAGGGTGGTTTGATTATGCCCTGGCTGAGGCGGAAACCTGTTTCAAGCTGATGCCCACCAAGGACAATCACGAGCTGGTTCAGCTGATCAAGCGGCGGATCGCCCTGGGCGATACAGCCGAATCCTAGCGGCGGCTCAATCCCAGTACCCCAAACACCAGTGGTGCCCCCAGGCTGATCCACGCCCCCATCAATCCATAGCGCAACCAGTCGGCCCACATCTGTTCCGGCAGTCCGGCTTTCACACCGGCCTTAATAACCAGAATACCAATTATACCGATGATAATTTTCAGGGCCTGCTGCCAGTGCCGGGCCTCAACAACATGATTCAAATAGCGCATCTCAACCACCAGACCGCCAACCAGACCAGCCAGCATACCCCCCACCCGCACAGAATTTGAGCTGGGTGCCATTATCGCCAGCATTAATCCGGCAAATACAATAATAAAAACGGTGGGAAGGGCCGGAAAATCAACGCGGGCTTTTTTAATTGAATTGATAATCATTATACTGATGCTCAGAATAACAAATCCAATCGACCAGCCACCAACAACATCGGCTGCAAAATGCACTCCCAAATAAATCCGGGAAAAGCCAATAAAAAATATCAGGGTTCCCAACCAGCCATAAACTGCAGCCTTATTTTCCCTACCTAACACCCAGGCCAGATATCCCCACAATACCATGGCCCCCTGGGCGTGCCCGCTGGGAAAACTGTAATGTTCGGCCTCTATCATCATTGCGCCCACCGGGCGCGGGACGGCAAAAAATTCTTTGATCTCGTAATTAATCCAGAAATTCAGCAGTAGAATAATAGCCAGCGGCAGGGCATCTTCCTTGCGCCAGCACCAGATCAGAACAGGCAGAATCAACAGGTAAAATTCTTCGTTACCCATGAATGTTATGGCCTTCATGGTCAATATCAACCAGTCAAAATCAAACTGCTGCACAAATTGAATTATTTCCATTAATCTGTCCCTTATTATCGATTACCCGGAACACCAATCCTCCACCTCCGGGGAAACAGAGGAAATTAGCCCCAATCAACAGAAAAAAGGATTGTAATCTTTGGCAGTGCAGGATACTTTCAGGGCCGTAATCCAGCTTAATTGATGGAATACAAAATACTCGTTGGAATCAGATCGGGGGCAGTCACCCTCATTTTATTACCGGTCTGCTATTTTGGAACATTTGACATAATGAGCTTCTAATGACTGAAAATTCGAATACATTGATTGGCATGGATGCCGAAATGCAATCCATGGTACTGGACACTATCCGTCAGTTAAGAAAAAAACTGCTGACTAAAGATTTAATCCTGGAATGGGATAAAAAGGAAATTTTCCCGGAGGCGGCGATCAGGGAAATGCTGGGGCCGGAAATTGGCCTTCAGCTGGTTTTTATTCCGGAAGAATTCGGTGGAATGGGCGGGGGCGCCCGGGATTCCTGTGCCCTGACCCGCGAGACTTCCCGCATCTGCCTGGGAATCAGCACGGCTTTCTTTGCCCTGCAACTGGGCTCCGATCCGATCCTGGTGGGTGCGACTAATGAGCAGAAAACCAAATGGCTCGGTAAAATCGCTGACGGTGATTCAATCGTGGCCTACGCCGTAACCGAACCCAGCGCCGGCAGCAACCTGGCGGCTCTGAAAACCAAAGCCGAACCGGTCACCGATGAGACCGGGAATATCACCGCCTATAAAATCACCGGTACCAAACAGTTTATTTCCAATGGCGGTTATGCCGATATAATCACTGTTCTGGCCAACACACCGGAAGGTCCGGCCTTTTTCGTGGTTGAGAAAGGCATGCCGGGTCTGGATTTGGGTAAAGGCGAGGAAAAACACGGTATCCGGGCCTCCAACACCTCACCTATTGTCCTGGAAGATGTGGTTGTGCCGGCGGAAAATCTGATCGGTCTGGAACCCGGTAAGGGTTTAAAACAGGCCAACGAAGTTTTCGGTTATACCCGGCTGATGGTAGCCGCCATGGCCCTGGGCGCCGCCGAGGAGGCAATGGACATCGCTACCGGTTATGCCCTGGAGCGAATCCAGTTCGGGGCACCCCTGGCTGAAAAACAGGGCTACACCCACAAATTGATAGTTCCCCATCTAGTTCGTCTGGCCGCCGGGGCAGCTTATATCGATCAGGTTGCCATGCGCTTTGATTCCGGAGAAGAAGGCCTCCAGGAAGAGGGTTCGATTGCCAAGTATTTCACCACCGAAGCCGCCAACCAGGCGGCCGATGCCAGCATCCAGGCCCTGGGTGGATATGGCTATATCAACGAATACCAGGTGGAAAAAATCAAGCGTGATGTTCGCATAACCAATATTTATGAAGGTACCAGCGAGATTCAGCAGAATATCATTTCCATGTTTCGCTGGAAGAAGACCATAAAAACCAAAGGTGAATTCTACTCCGCCCTGGCCGCAGAAATGGATACCATCCATTCCACAGATGACAGTCTTGGTGCCGGTACTGCCGCCTTGGCAACCCGTATTCTGAATGCAACTATTACGGCCGTTCATAAAAACAAGCTGTCTAAAAGCCAGCATGTCATGTTTACCCTTTCGGATATGGTTTCCTGGGTTGAGGTTGGCACAGCATTGACAAAAAAAGCCGCTGCTTCAGCAGCCAGCAACGATCCGCAGGCTGGGAAATTGGCTCTGATGGCCCGGATATTCAACCACGAGGTGGCCCAGGTAATCACAGCCAAAGTAAAAGATATTTTACTTGGCAGCGGGGCCTTAGATACTATATCTTATGGTGAGTTCGCGACTTCAGTAAATCTGGCCGGTTTAATTTCAAGCGGTGTCGGAATTATTGCCGATATGGATGCCCTGGCCGACATTATTTTCGATCGGGTATAATGATTCTGATTTAACAGCTGAACAATAATTAACAATGGTAAAAATAAATGAAAAAATTTAATCTGCGAAATTCTTTTAATAAGGAAGATATTGTTGCTGCCGGTGAAGGAACATTATCAGGAGGTTTTGGCGGCAAACTACCCAAGCCGCCGATGCTGATGATCGACCGTATCCTGAATATAACCAAGGAAGGCGGCAAATACGGTAAGGGCCAGATTCTGGCCGAGCTTGATATCGATCCGGAGAACTGGTTCTTCAAATGTCATTTCAAGAACGATCCGGTCATGCCCGGTTGCCTTGGCCTGGATGGCTTGTGGCAGCTACTGGGATTTTTCCTCTCATGGACCGGTGGCGAAGGCAAGGGCCGGGCCCTGGGCTGCGGACAGGTAAAATTCAAGGGACAGGTCCGCCCCTATCACAAGCAGATCAGCTATCACCTGGATATCAAGAAACTGATAACCCGGCCGGTCTATATGGCCTGGGCTGACGCGGTCTTGAAAGTAGAAGAAAAAATTATCTATTTTGCAGAAAATCTACAGGTTGGATTATTCCCGAAACTGACCTATGATTTCGGTGATGATCCAGCCCTGGATCCGTTTTAATACGATCATCACAACCTGAAAGGCGGGGTGCCCGATGGCCCTAAGATGTGGAATTGTCGGTCTTCCAAATGTTGGTAAGTCTACCATCTTTAACGCCCTGACGGCCTCATCCGTCCCAGCCGAAAACTACCCGTTTTGCACAATTGATCCTCATGTCGGTGTAGTTCCCCTGCCCGACTCACAACTGCCGGAACTGGCCCGAATTTACGGTTCGCCTAAGATAACCCCGGCCACGGTTGAATTCACTGATATTGCCGGGCTGGTCCGGGGTGCTTCCAAGGGCGAGGGACTTGGCAACCAGTTCCTGGGACAGATTCGCCAGGTGGCGGCTATTATCCATGTGGTACGTTGTTTCGAAGATGAAAATGTATCCCACGTGGAAGCCACCATCGACCCGGTTCGTGACGCTGAGGTGATTCAAACCGAATTGCTGCTGGCGGACCTGGAAACCATTGATAAACGACTGGCTAAAGATGTTAAAGCAGGTAAAGTTGGCGACAAAACCGCCCGCAGGGAAGCGGCCCTGCTGGAACGCCTGCGCGACCATTGCAACAACGGGCAACCGGTGCGAAGCTTTGAGCGGGCCAGCGATGAGGAAGCGATCATTACCGGACTGTTTCTGTTGACCGCAAAACCGATTTTATACATTGCCAACGTTGATGAAGAAGAATTCACCAATCCCGGCCGCAGCCCCCAGCCTCAAAGATTATTCGACCTGGCTGAGAAGGAGGGCAATACCGCCATTCGCCTCTGTGGACAACTGGAACAGGAACTGTCCTTACTGGAAGAGGATGAAAAACTGGAGTTCGCGGAAATGTATGGTCTGCACGAATCGGGCCTGTTAAAATTGATCCATGCCGCCTTCAAATTACTGGACTTGAAAACCTTCTACACCGCTAATGATAACGAGGCCCGCTCCTGGCCGGTGCCGGCCACAGCCACAGCCTGGGATGCTGCCGGTGAGATCCACAGCGATTTCCAGGAAGGGTTTATCAAGGCTGAGGTTTTCCGTCATGCCGACCTGGTGGAACACGGTTCGGAGAAGGCCGTCCGTGACGCCGGGCTGGGCCTGCTGGAAGGACGGGATTATTTAGTTCAGGATGGGGATTGTATTCTGTTCAGGTTTAATAAATAAATTTGATTTGTAAGCGCGGTACAATGTAGTCATTGCTATATCTACAGTATAATATATATGGAAAATTTGTGCCGTTTATCACAGTGACTGGAAATAAAATATATTTTATTGAACGAAGCTACCTTATTGACTAATATCCGTCACAAATAATTATAAGGTTTGTAGTTAAACAAATGGGGAAAGTTTTTAACATAGGTCTGATATTACTGCTTTGCGGTTTAAATAGTTTGTTCTGTACGGATATTAGCCAGAAAACAATAACTGGCATCGTACAATCCGCTTCAAAGGCACCTCTGCCATATGTTAACATATCTACTATCGGCACCAATACAGGTACTACCACCGATGTTAACGGCCGCTACAATCTGGAAGTAAATCCAGGAAATGAAATAACAATTTTGTTTCATCATATCGGATATGAACCGAGTACTATTACTTTAACGGACGATGAATTACTCAATATCAGCAAATTGAATGTCACTTTAGACCCTAAAGCTATTTCTTTTAGTCCGATAGAAGTAATTGGGGAGTCGGCTCTATCAAAACAACAGATGATCGAATCATCCATGATGGTTATCAGACAGGAAGATTTGCAGGCATTGCCATCAATCACCGGATCTGATGTATTTAGATCATTGCAGGCCCTGCCCGGCGTATTATCAACAAGTGAATTATCCAATCAACTTTACATTCGCGGTGGCACGCCGGACCAGAATCTTGTTCTGCTTAATGGTGTGCCAATTTACCAGCCCTTTCACATGTTTGGTCTATCTTCTTCGCTCGACCCATCATCCATAGATATTATAAAATACTACTCGGGTGGTTTCTCGGCAGAATATGGCGATCGGTTATCAGGAGTACTCGATATAACGACTAAATCCGGTACTGATTCACTTTCAGCCAATATGGATTTGAATTTGTTTAATATTGGTGGTGCCGTATCCGGGTCAATATCCAAAAAATGGAGATGGCGGGTTTCGGGACGGCAAACGTATTATGATCAAATATTTGATATGCTGGGTGAGGATTTCCCCTACAAATATTATGATTGGGAAGGGAAACTATCGTATATGCCAAGACCGAATCACCTGATCACCTGTAATATATTTTATTCTGCTGATGATTATTTGTTGGCTAACAAAATCAAACGATACAATCCCGCCTATCAACAAGAGCCTGACATTACTATCGCCCATGCCGATTCAAATACTTATTGGGAAGATAATCACAGTGCCATTGATTGGACAAACAGAGTAGGCAGCATCCAATGGATGGCAAGATTAAATAATAAGCTGTCTTTTGAAACAACAGCATACTTATCGGAACTTGAACAGGGAATTGATTTTCTTCATGCCTTTGTAGTCCACGACTCCGCATCTCTATCAACAATAGCTCATGTTGAAAATGAAAATACTAATTATATGTTTGATGATGAGGGTGTATTAGCTGATACGCGGTTATCCCATTACGGTATAACTACTAAAGGGCAATATGTAATTAATCCGGATTATACCGTTAGTCTGGGAGCAGATATCAGCAAAAGAAATCTAAAGTATGGCTGGAATTCACTGGAGTTTAATATGATCTCCCGCTACCTGAATGTGTTTATGGATTATGCTCCCGACTCCATGAATTATGACAAGCAGATTTCGTCATTCTCCGGTTTTGGGGAATTATTAGTTACCAAAATCGAAAGACTTCCCGTGCGCTTGGGAATCAGAGCTGTAAAACATTCTCTTAATTCTGAAGCAATATTAGAGCCAAGATTAAATATCGGCTGGATAATAAATACAGGTTCACAAGTGAAGTTATCACTTGGCAGGTATTCTCAGTTACTATCCTCTTCCGTTGAATATGGTTTTTATAATATTGCCAGTCTATATTTTCCCAACACTGTTGAGTCAATACCAACATCTGATCACGCAATTCTATCCTATTCCTACACCGACATCGATAAAATCAAGTTGGTAGCATCATTATACAGCAAAAGTTATTCTAACCTGTTATATGTCGATAAAAACAGTACTTTTAACACAACAAGCGGTTATTCATGGGGTACTGAATTATCTATGGCGTATAGATGGCGGAGATTATTTTCACAGCTTGCCTATACTTACTCACTTACCCGGAAAAAAGAAGCTGGTGAGTATTACTATCCCAATTATGACCAGCGGCACAAGCTTACATGCGGTCTGAGCTATCCACTGAAAAGGGGATTGTCTGTTTCCACATCTTTTTCATTCAATACCGGAAGGCCGGCCAACTTGGAAGAATCCTTATATTATACAGGATTTGGTGTTGCTGATACTGAGTGGTCTGCCACAAACCCATACCCGATTTCAATAATTTTGGAAGTACCAAAGAACTTCCTTCGCTATCCCTGTTACCATCGATTGGATATAAAGATAAATAAATACAAAAAGCTAAAGAAGGGACGACTGAATTACTATCTTCAACTCATTAATATTTACGACCGTCAAAATGTGATTTATTATGAAGATGTATATGAAGCAGATGTAATTATCCTTGGCAGAGACCCTGATACAAATATTCCATTGAGTAGAGTTGTCTACAAGGCGAAAGCATTTAACGGCTTTCCACTTTTTCCCTTAGTTGGAGTCAGCTATGAGTTTTAAGAAAATTATGTATACAATAATTTTAATATCCTTAGTGGTTTGCAGTTGTAGTGAGGATCCAACAATTAATTGGGATACAGAGGATGAGTATATCTTGGTGACCTGCAAATTAAGTACTTACCAAACATCAGATGAGGATCCACGCTACAGTCAATTTGTTATTGTTCAAAAAGTAATACCTATGATCAGCTATGCTTTTGATAAGAGCAGCGATCAGACCTTTGGAATAACCGGTGCTGAAGTATCAATAACTGTCAATGATTCGGTTATCAATTTTGAAGACCAGGAAAATGGCAAGTATCTATGGGAAGGATCAAAACCATTTATGGAATACGGATCGCACTGTAGCCTGAATGTAGTTTTAGAGGATGGAGGAATGATATGTTCAGAATTATACTCCCCCAATATCAGCTTCGAATCAGAAAGTGATACTATTTGGTTTAAACCAGATTCAATAATTAAATGGGCCGGTACAATACCTGAAAAAGTGTTGGGAGAGAATTATTACCATGATATTAAGTACTCCATTCCAGAAAACAATTATCTTTCATCCCCCAACGCTTATTATGGTTATAACGATACTTTTACTTACCGATTATGGCGCAAATTTTCAATAACCGACTCAACTATTTTTATTTACACAGCAACTGATTCACTACATTTATTCGGAAGTAATTTTACTGAGAAGGAAATTACTATTAGGTATTACCTGGAACATAGTTATGAGAAAAACTATGATTACATATTTGATGATGAGGGAGAAAATTGGCCAATAGAAAACATTGAAGATATATCAAATGTAGACGGTTCCTTTGGAGTTTTTACTACTGGAAATCTGGTCATTAAAAAAACATATATATTATGCCAGCAAGATTAACTCGTTTATAACCGATATATTAAAAAGGGCCGTCACCGGCCCTTTCAATTTTTCATTAAATCAGATCAATCTTCCTCGTCGTCTTCGTATTCATCTTCGTACTCGTCTTCCTCATACGCATCATCATCTTCATCGTATTCTTCCTCGTCTTCGTCCTCGTAGTATTCCGGCGGATAGGTATAAGCATAGGGATCGTAATCGTACTCGGGTTGCTGCGGTTTTTCCTCTTTGGGTGCTTCCTGCTTCACCACAATGACACGGGGATCCTTTTCATCGCCCTCCCCACCCAGGGCCTGGTCAACCAGCTGCTGATCGGCAGGACTTAAGGCAGCGTCCTTTTTTCGGTTCTGCGAGCGGAATAGCACTCCCGCCATTACAGTGAAAAATAGAATCAGGATCGCATAGATCAGCCCCTCGGTTTTAAGCAGGTAACCGCCAAACATATCCTGTTCCAGTCCGGTGGCCAGAAAAACCGAAATTGCCAGAAGAACACCAAAAAGGACAATAATATTTCCGAATGGTCGTGGTGGGTCGATTTCCATTATCAGCAGATAGATAAACCACAGCAGGATGCCTCCGGCGGCAAAGATGATTGCCCATACAAAACTCTCAGCCACCAGCGCCAGAATATATCCGACGATGGCTCCAACCGGAATCAAATACCCTAAACCTGACTTTAATTCATTGTCCATTACCTGTGCTCCCCTTTGAGGATCGTACAAAACTCACATCCAATCCGCTGAAATGCAAGTATCTTTATATGAAAAATTTGGCAAAATTTTAATTTAATCCCAAGGAAAAGCAGTTATGATTGATTTTTGGTCCGAGGAGGCATAAATGGTGGGAATCATCAAACTCAGATTATCATTCCATGTAATCACCGCTTACAGTTAATTTTTGCAGATATTTAATTCTTACCTGCGGTAATCTATGAAAAATAAAATCGATATCGGTGTGATTGGCGTTGGTCACCTGGGCCAATTTCACGTAAAACATCTTTCCAAACTGCCCACCGCCTGCTTAAAAGGTGTTTTTGACGTGGATTCCGCTCGGGCCGAATCAATCGCCGCGGAATATAACACCAAAGCCTTTGGGTCTCTGGATGACCTGTTATCGGAAGTATCCGCTGTTTCAATTGTAACCCCAACCATTGACCATGCCACAGTTGCGGAACATTGTATCAAAAATGGTAAACACACTTTTATTGAAAAACCGATTACCAAAACCATCGCCGAAGCTGACCGGCTGATTGAGTTGAGCCGGCAATATGGTGTAAACCTGCAGGTGGGACATATCGAACGGATGAACCCGGCCCTGCTGCCACTGGAAAATTTCGACTTGCAGCCCAAGTTCATCGAGGTTCAGCGCCTGGCACCCTTTACCGCCCGGGGCACCGACGTGCCGGTGGTCCTGGACTTGATGATCCACGATATTGATATAATTCTGTCGCTGGTTGATTCCCCGGTAAAAAATATCCGTGCCAGCGGCGTATCGATTATGACCAAGTCGGTTGATATCGCCAATGCCCGCATCCGCTTTCAGAACGGAACCGTAGCCAGTATCACCGCCAGCCGGATTGCCAAGGACAAGGTGCGTAAAATAAAGGTTTTCCAGCAGGACATGTACGTTACAATCGATATGTTCCTGGGTTTGACCGAGGTTTACCGCATCCTGGATATGCAGGAAAAAGATCCTGAGGCAATTCTTACCGTTCCTCTGGATCAGGACGGTATCCATCGCCAGATCGTGTACGAAAAACCGGCCATTGAAAAATCAGATGCCCTGCAGATGGAACTGACGAATTTCCTGGCTGTGATTGCCGGGGATGCCAAGCCGATCGTCGATGGTCCCGCCGCCCGGGAGGCCCTGGCCGTCGCTACAAAAATTCACCAGATGATTATCGAGGACCTGGTATAATGAGTCTGGGCCAATTCTTTTTCAAATATCGCAGTTATACCCCGATTCCGCTGGTATTGATGGTAATCTATTTCGCCCGCCCGACAATGGCCGGTATTATCACCGGGCTAATCTTTATAACACTCGGTGAATCGATCCGCATTCATGCCAACCGCTATGCCGGCGGTGCCACCAGAACAGTGAAAGTAGGTGCTTCGGCCCTGTGCACCTCCGGCCCGTTTGCCCGTGTACGGAATCCCCTGTACATCGGGAATATGTTTTTATACACAGGGATTGTATTGTTTGCCGGTGCTCCCTCGGTCCCGCTGATGATGGCAATAACATGGGGATTTTTCGTAATTCAGTATTCCCTTATCGTTTCCCTGGAAGAGGAAACCCTGCGCACTAAATTCGGTAAGGAATATGAAAATTATTGTATAAACGTCCCGCGCCTGTTGCCTCGTTTAAAAGCCTGGGCCGGCGATGATGACCGCCAGCCAAAAACAATTAAAGCCACCCTGAAAATTGAGAAGCGAACTTTGCAGAATATTGCCGTAATAATGGTAATCATTATTCTGCGGTCTGTATTATCCTGATCGAATAAGGTAACCCAGATAACATTTTGGCGACCGAATCCCCTGAAAAACAGATCATCTTTATAATCGCCGGTGAAGAATCCGGTGATCTCCACGGTGCAAAGCTGGTGGAAGCCCTGAAAGCCCGGAAGCCTGATCTGTGCTTCGTCGGCCATGGCGGGAAGCAGATGGAAGCCGCCGGAGTGGAAATCATTGAGCGAGTCGAAAACCTGGCTGTAATGGGTTTCTCGGAAGTAATCCGGCACTTGTTTTATTTTCGCCGGGTAATGAAGGATACTGTAGCCAGAATCAGGACGCTGCAACCGCTGCGTATCATTCTGATTGATTATCCCGGCTTTAATTTACGACTGGCCCGCCGCCTGAAATCAGCAGGGATACCAATAACCTATTTCATTTTGCCGCAGGTCTGGGCCTGGAAAGAAAACAGGATCAAAACCATTCAGCGCCACATTGATCAGGCGCTGTCAATTTTTCCATTTGAAAAGGACTGGTTTGATAACCGTGGAGTAGAAACCGGGTTTTTCGGGCATCCCTTTGCCGATCCTGTTTCTGCATCTCTATCCAGGGAAGAATTTTTCGATAAACATGGAATTAAGGCGGACGATAAACTGCTGGTTTTATTTCCCGGCAGCCGCCAGCAGGAAATAGATCGTCACTGGACCAGTTTTCTCGGCACAGCCCGCTTGTTGAATGCGAAATTTCCCAACCTGAAAATTATTGTTGGACACGCTCCAGGTGTGGTCATCGATCCCCGGCCACCGGAAGTTCTGTTTGAAAGCGATGAACCACAGCTGGCACTGCGCTACGGGCACACCGCCCTGATCGCCTCCGGAACCGCCACCCTTGAGGCAGCCGTTTATAATATACCAGCCGTTGTTGCTTATCGGTTATCGTCACCCAGTTACTGGCTGGCCCGTCGCCTGGTTAAGCTGAAATATGTTTCAATGGTGAATTTGATTGCCGATCAGCCGGTTGTGTCCGAGCTGCTTCAAAATGACATGACTATCGAAAGGCTGACTTCCGCCCTGGAAGTAATAATGGCCGATGGGAACGAACGTGAAAAAATGCTGGAAAATTACAGACACGTCAGATTGGCCCTCGGCAAGCCGGGTGCTTATGACCGGGCGGCCGGGGAGATCTTAAAACGGACCGCTAAATGAAAAAAAAGAGGAAATTTAAGTTTAAACCGGGAATGAAGCTCAGTACCATCCTGGGGGGACTGGCGATCCGTTTTATCTATTTTACCAATCGCTACCGGGTTGAGGGCACAGATAATTATAAATCTGTCCTGGCTGAGGGTAAGTCAGTCATCCTGGCGGTCTGGCATGGCCGGTTGCTGGCCCCCTTTATGTATCTGGCCGGTAATGGCTACTACGCCCTGGCCGGCACCCACCGCGATGCTGAAATTATTTCACGGATCGGCCGCAAGATCGGCTGGCGTTTTGTCAGGGGATCAAGCTCAGAGCGTGGACACGAAGCCTACCAGGAGATACTGAAAACCCTGAAAAACTCCGGTACATTATTGTTTATTACACCAGACGGCCCCAAAGGACCGGTTAAAATACCCAAGCCGGGTGTAATCCGTGCCGCCCAATCCACCGGAGCAGTCATTATCCCTGTCGCCAGCCACTCCACCCGTTTTCGTGGTTTTACCAATTGGGATACCTTTATTGTAGCCAAAGCCTTCGCCCGGACGGAAATAATATTCGGTAAACCAATTGAATTCACCCGTGATATGCCTTACGAGGATTGCGCCACCCAGATTACTAACACACTGAATAAACTGGAAAAAGAGGTCGATGCGCGCTGCAACAACTAAGCTGTACAGTTATCTCTGGCTGCGATACCTGTTGTTTCCCCTGGCCTTGCTGTACTGGGGCGTAATATTCTGGAGAAATTTTTTCTACCGGGTAGGTTTTTTCGTTTCCCGCCGATTACCCTGTATCGTAATCAGTGTCGGAAATTTATCATTGGGAGGCACTGGCAAAACACCGGCCGTTATCTATCTGGCCCGGCTTCTTCAAACCAATGGCTTCCGGGTTGCGGTGCTCAGCCGGGGGTACCAGCGCACAACGTCTGGTACTGTTTTAGTCAGTGATGGTCAATCCTGCCCCAGTGACTGGAACACCGTAGGCGATGAGCCCTACCTGATGGCTCTGCAGTTATCAGGTATTCCGATTATGGTTGATGAAAACCGTTATCGGGGTGGTGTCAGTCTGGTGCAAAGATATAATCCTGATATCATCATCCTTGACGATGCCTTCCAGCATCGACAACTGGAGCGCGATATCGATGTTGTTTTAATCAATGCCCAGGAAAGTGTGCGTGATACCAAACTGTTTCCCTACGGCCGTCTCCGCGAACCTTTGTTTCATTTGCGGCGGGCTGATTTGATCTTCTGGACCAAAACCAACCTGGCAAAACCACCAACCAGCCTTAAAAGCAAAATCAACCGCCTGCCGGTAAAAAACTATCTCAGTATGCTCAGTATTGATCCTGAGCTGGCCAGCCGTGATAATATTATTACCAGCGAGAGCCTGGCTCAAAAGACAGTATTGGCCCTATCGGCTGTGGGTGATCCTGATGGTTTTGAGCGAACCCTGAAATCGGCCGGTATCGATTTTTGCCATCATCTTCGTTTCGCGGACCACCACTCCTATTCAGTTAAAGATTATAAACGGATCAATCAGGCGGTAAGGAAAAATGGGTGTGATTGTATAGTAACCACTGAAAAGGATTTAGTAAAACTGATTGGCACCAAGGATCAACTGCCGGTGGAACTGTACGCCCTGCGAATCGCATTCTCACCCAGTGCCGGTGGTGAGGCGGCCCTGCTCAGGCTGGTAAATCAGATTAATAAATAATCAGAACTGGGCTACGCCCCAGGCGAACATAACCCCGACAAAGGTCAATAGCAGCGGCCAGCCGGTACTCATCATCTGGCGGTGGCTGGGATCCTCAAAAACATGAATCTGGAATTCGTGTGAGGTCGTGGCACCGCGCTCATCAACGGCCATTATAATTACATCATTGATGCCTTTCTGGACGCTTTTCGGTTTCCAGGTCAACAACCCGGTCCGGGGATTGAACTGAGCATATTTCGGTATTTTCAGAGGCCGGAAAGATATCCGATCCTTGTTCAAATCTTCGACCACCAGTTTGTAGCGGTATTCATAACCGGTGAGAGCCACCGGCTTGGGTGTTGACAGAATGCTGGGTTTAATATTTACATAGACCTGGTTGGTCTGAACGTCTTCACGGTAACCATCGGAGACCTTTACTGTAAAATTATGGTGATTGATCTGCGATGGTTGAGGTGTCCAGACCACCTTACCACGGCGACTGATCTGCATACCGCGCGGACCCTTTTCCAGGGAATAGCGCAATTCGGCGGTCTGATTTCGATCCTCGGTAATGATCTGGTATTTATACAGCTCGCCGGCCATGGCATTCCGTTCAGGCTTGGAAACGATTGCCGGGGGATGGTTGACATATATTTCAAATGACTGCTCATCGTAGAGATAGCCGTCAGAAACGGTTAATTCAACCGGAAATGTATCGGCCTGGTCGTTCTGTGGTGTCCAGGTAATTTTACCGGTTAATTCATCGATCGACATTCCATCGGGAAATTCCTGCAGTGTATATCTGACTGTCGGCACTCTCTCAACTGCAACCCGCGGTGGGGTACCTTCATTACCCTGAAAGAATTCCCACAACACATCCTTGATCGAAACCGTGCGCTGATCAATGGTAAGCAGGATTACTATCAACCGGTCGTTTTCATAGAATACAGAATGGATATAACGTTTTAAATCCAGTCGTGATACCGAGCCATCGGCACGGCGAACCACCTCATCCAGGTAAACGGCTTCACGGCTTTCCCATTCGCCAAGATAACGCTGGATATTAGTTTTATATAGATCGTCAGACAGATTTACCGAGTATATCCGTACATTATTTATGTCCTCGACCGCACATATTTCATCGAATGTCAGGAGGCTACCCCGGTTAAGATCGCTGGTGTTAATCTGATAGTTAAAAGGTACACCGACTTCGGCCTTTGTCGGAGGTACGGATACAATCGAAACTGGCGCATTAACAAAAAATTCACTCTCAACCATCCGCGTTTCACGACCATCGCTGATCGCCACCAGAAGCTGGGAAAAATCCACATTATCCTCAGAAGGTTCCCACAGCAAGCGCCCGTTAAAGGGGTCCATGCGCATCCCGGACGGCATTATCAGGGCCGTATATTGGAGATTATCCGATTTATTCGGATCACTGACCTGAATCTGGAAATCATATGTTTCACCCAGCCTGATCATATTCATTGCCGCCGGAGCAGCTTCCACAATCGGTGGATGATTAACAAACACGCTGACGTCCTGTGTATCGCTGGCAACTCCATGCATTACAACAATGGTGAAATCATTGAAATCAATCTGATTGGGGGTCGGGGTCCAGGTAATCAGCCCGGAACTGCTGATATTCATTCCCAGCGGAGACTTTGGTAAGTCAAATTTCAATGGAACGGCAATATCGGGCTTGCGGGCGGAAACCTGATAGGTGTATTCAATGTTTACCGCAGCCAGTGAATCGGCCTCTGAAATGATAGTCACACCAGCATGGGGAAAAAGGGTGAACTCCTGACTGGTACGATCGAAACCGTCGCTGGCCACCAGACGCACCGGGTAGGCGGAGGTGCTGGTTGAATCGGTCTGCCAGGTGATTTTTCCGTTTTCATCAATTAACATTCCCTGGGGTGCCGACTCCAGTGAAAACTGGATCTGGGAATCTGTATTCCGGTCATATACTTCCGGTGCATATTCGAAAAACTGGTTGGTTACAAATTCCAGTTCCCCTGGTTCGGTAATGATCTGCGGAGGATCATTTACATATATCCACAAGCGTTCATCATAGCTTTCCAGCTCCGGTACGACCTGGTAGGTAACCAGTGAATCCGGTTCCAGGCTGTCGAGGTCAACCGATTCCCCTATTTTCATCTCCACCTGATAGGCCAGTTTGTAAGCGCCCAGTTGATTCGGTCCGGGAATCCAGCGAATCGAACGGCCCTCATAATGGAAAAACATTCCTTTCGGTGGTGGTGATAGCCAGCGAAAACTGTAAAACTGCCGCATATCAGTTTCCGGGATAGTATAGGCGAATGATTGACTGGCCGTCAAAATATGGCGTGGCAACACCCCTTCCGGCAGTATTGCGCCGGTTGGAATCTCAGGCGCCGGAAGATCCGGTTCAGACACTTCCGGGGCGACAATCTCCGGAAAGGCCGATATCATATCGAAATCGGCAGCGGGAACTGATGAAGGAATCTCCTGCTTGGTTGTGGGTTGTATCTTTGCAATGGGACCGGCACCTAAATCACTTATAAAAATATCAGATACCGCACCATCCCAACTGGCGGCGATTATGGTACCGGTATATAATCCCTGTGAGAGGATCGGCAGAGTATTAAAAATCTGGGCTTCATTCTCGCTTTCTATTGTAAAATACTCCACCAGCTCATCGCTGCCCGAAACCACCGTAAGCATATTCATTTCACCGGAAACCAGCAATAGATCGGGTATATCATCCTGGGTAAAGTCAGCCACATTCAGATCGGATAAGGGTCCCGCTTCAACACCCAGCATTTCTACTGGAATTCCCAGCGGAGTCATTGTCAGGGCCAGTAAATGTCCGGATCGAAAGGCCAGTAAAACATCCCTGAAACCATCGGAGTCCCAATCACTGATTTGGATAGCATGGTTCAGCAGGCCACTGATCCCGGGAATGACGAATTCCTCTACCTCGCCAGCGTTCAGCTGCCCGGCACTATTATATAAAGGCAATGTTTTAATTACATTTCCCTCTGGTGAGAAAGCGACAATATCATCATATCCGTTGCGGTCATAGTCAACAACGGCCGAATAAATGAAACCGGAACCTGATTGCAGGCTGGGGGGTGCCAGCTCTTCAATAACCTCCAGGCTCCCATCATCAGTATAGTCGATAATAGCCAAGCTGCGCCGGGGGCTGCCAAGGGATACTATCAATTCTTCTTTCTGGTCGCCGTCCCGGTCAAAAGGCTGAATATTGTTGCAGCGCAAATACCCCCATTCAGCAGACAAATCAAAAACGATTACCGGTTCATCGCCATAAGTGTTATCTGCCAGCGCATAGACATAGATAACCGGGCGCCGCTGGCTGGTATTAGGATCAGCCACATTGGCAAGAATTACCAGTTCATTATCACCATCACCCTGGAAATCAACCCGTTCCAGGCCAACGAAATCAGCAGGTATGCCGGACGGAAAAGACATATCCCACAATACCGTCTGGAATCCATCGGTATCAATTTCGACATGCTGGATTGCCAGGGAAGATGTAAATGAAAGATCATTTTCAAGAACAGTAAAATATTCGGCCTGGGAATTATTGTTGATATCGTAGACGCCAAACAGATCAACCACACGATTTGTTTGCCAGGGTAATTCTTCGGCGGACAGTAAAACGATCCCCGGGGCGGCAAACGCTATAAGCAGACGTAACAGTATAATTCTCATTTTAACTTATACTCTGAACTCTGATTATTCCGGTTGTTCCTCAATTTCGCTCTCTGTTGTAGCTTCCTCAAGCAGGTTCCATTGCACACCAAACAGCTCACCGGTAATATCATACCCGCTGGCATCAAACAACATCAGCCCGGTACCGCGATCACAATGCCAAAGCCCGATGGTGTTATCATCAGTTAAAAATCGTTCTTCGGGATCAAATTTGTTCAAATAACGGGCCGTGTCAGATAATCTGATCTCATTTAACCCGCCCGTGAAAAATTCGCGGCTGCCCATGACAATACTGGAGGTAGAATAATAAATCGGACCGGCCTGGTTGTTTTCAGCGATCAGCGTACCAGCCTGGTAAAGGCGCATTCCATTGGAATCCTGAACGGCAGCAAAATGCACCCATTCATCCACTGGTAACGGAGAAAAACCGGTTAGCAAGACACCGGTGCTATCAGTTCGTCCGGTCCAGAACTGCAATTCACCCTGTTCTGACAGCTGGAGGTTAAAATCGCCTTCTTTGGAAATTATTACTTCTGAATTCATTTCCGATCCAACTCTGATATAACCCTCCAGGGTCATATTCCCATGGCTTAAATCAAAATGCTGATCATTGTATATTTTAACATATTGCCCCGGTGCAAATCCCAGTGAATGATCGGTTGTGCCAATTTCCTGTTCATCCACGGTCCGCCGGTTGGCTTGCCGTGGTGGAGGTGGTTCAAACGCCAACTCTACCGGTTCTACTATTTCCGGGCCACCGCTTGGTATCGCCAGTGTCCCCGGCAGACGAAGCTGGGCCGAGATACGAATGGGATTGAAGTTACCGGCAAAGTCAAATTCTGTAATAACTTTTTTACCACCGGTCGGCTGAATTTTTATTTCACCACGCACGGCCTGTAATTCACCCTGGTTAAAATACATAGTCAACAGATGGGCCGGTGATGTGGGGCTGGTAATACCAACAAATGATAATTGGGCATCATCCCGCAAGACATCATCGGCGATAGTAAATTGCAGTTTATCACCCAGTAGATCGATCCCCGTACCTTCCGGGAATCCGGAGAAAAAATACTCCGGAAACTGGTATAATTCAGAGAACAGGTCTTCCGGATGCAGGGATTGATGAATATCCTCGATTCCAGGCTTGAAGGCCAGGGTCATCAATTTATTATCAATGTCGTGAGTCACCTGAAATGTGGTAATATCCTGTGGTATCGGTGTGGCTGAAGAATAGGAGAATTCAATTTTTTTATCGGTCGTTATATGAGACAAATTGGCGCTGATGCTATGCATCAGGCTGGGGATCATTGTATCATGGTCAAATTCCATGGTGGCCAAACCAAAGGGTGGTACACCCCTGAAAACGAACCTGTTATCATCGCGCTTCTCCGGTATCAGGGCTGCGACGCTGTAAAATTGAATACCATCATCGTCATCAAAATAAATATCGTCGCTTTCCAGGGTGGTCGAATCAGCAACCCAGAGACCGTATTCCACCAATTCCTCTGACAATACCGGGATAGTCTGGTGACGAAAACCACCATTCTCAGCTACCATAATTACTTTTTCACCTAAACGAAACTCCAGTTTATAGGCCAGAACATGGCCGCCCAACTGTTCTATCGCCGGCTCCCACTCAATCTGAAAATTTTCAGGATTAAAGGAGCAGCCCTCCGGTGGTTCTTCCAGCCACTGAAAGCTGTAAAACTCACTGGGCTCATCGATAATGGCAGGGCTCGAATACATTCCGCCAAGCACAACCGTATCGATGGGAAACACACCTTCGGGAAGGCGCGGCAGTTCAAATACCGGTTCCGGTTCAACGATCACATCAGCGACACCCGGTGGAGCGGATTCAGCCACGACCGTGCTATATAATCCCTGCTCGACGCGGGTTACTACCAGGTTGTTAATATCCTCACTGGTAGCTGGGTCCGGTAATACAAATAATTCATCGCCCGCCATATTTACTGCTTCGAGAGTAATCTCATCAGCTTCATAAACCAGTTGTTTTACAATTCCATTGGAGAAGGGCAGCAGTATTTCTTCGTTACCATCCACATTCAAGTCAATGGTCTGCAGGTCGGGAGCCAAAATCTGCATGATTTCAGCGCCGGTAATGACAGCGGAGGCGACTTCGGTGGGCACTTTGTCGAAATCATAAATCACCGCATTTAATTTTTGACCTTCCGGGCTGACCAGAGCCAATAATTCCTGCTGGTTGCTGGTGAAGGCGATAGTGTAAACGCGGCCATAACCATTTTTAAACAATATCGGCTGCAGTAATTCGCGTCCCGTCAATTTCCAGGGAAAAACATTTGTATCCAGCTCAAGTAACAAAATAGAACGCAGGGGGCTGCCCATGGAAACAGTTATCCAGCCCGGTTTATCGGTAATTGGTTTCCAGAAACTTAAGTTACCCGGACGAACAAATTTTCCGTCCAGGCGCGGATCTTCGATCACAGACGGCACAGCCGTGAATGTTTCACCGGTCCAGCGGAAAATAAATAACCAGGGCTGATTGAACTCACTGCCATTGAAGGAGTGCTGCAGGGTGGCTACCAGCTCCGGCATCCCATCGGTATCCAGATCCAGCAGCTTAACATCTGTGAAAACGGCCTTGGCGTCCATACCGGGGGCAAAAGACCAGACCATCTGGTGTTCTCGAGCTTTATCAATTTCCACAAATTCCAGGACAGAACCATCTTCATCGTTGTGGGTAATCATTAAAAGTTCGCTTAATCCATCCTGATCCAGATCGAAAGTGCCATCTACAAAACTAACCGTTTTGGGCTCGGCCCAGCCGAAACAGGCTAAAGAAAACACCAGCGTCAGACCAAAAAACACACCCATGTTACGGCCCGCCAGTTGACGCTTGAATTTGATAATGTGGGTTTTATGCATAATAATACCGATCGCCAAAATGGTTATTTGTATCGATCTCCCTTACCTCATAAGACAAACAAATATAGGGTAGTGGTCTTGAATAATACAAGGAAAAGACCTTGAGATACATCAGGCATTTTTCCCGTTTCAATTTCGCCCAAGTTACGATAAATTGACTTGCTTGCTACAATCAAACAATTACAGGTGGATTGCATGAAAAGATTCTTTCCCATCCTATTAATTTTAGTCATTTCACTGGCTGGACAGGATGATGTCTATCCCATGGAAGATTTCAGCGGTGGCGGAATCGGATACAGCCCTATTTTTATTTTCCTGGATTACTCGGGAATTGCTGCACTGGATGGTTTAACCAATCTTGGTTTGGACCAAACCACCTTTTCCGCTCCTTTTATAGTACACGGTGGTGAAGGTTTTGCCCATATGACCGGAAACTGGCTGCTGGGTGGTTATGCCGGCGTCGGAATGTCCACTATCAGCACGATGGATACAACCGGAGGGGTCAATAAATCTTTGGAGGCCACATTATCGTTGATGCTGGGAGCAGCCACTGTCGAATACAGCCTTCCGCTGTTTCGCAGCCTGGAAATTGCTACCGGTGTAATGCTGGGAGTTGGCCAAACCACACTGATGGTTAATCAAAGCCCTGGCTCCCCAAACTGGGATGAGCAGTTCGATGTTACTTATGGTACAAATTTACAGGTAGCCCATGCTACCAGCCTAAGTGGTTTATTTGTTAACTTCCAGCCTTATTTGACACTAAAATGGCAAATACTTGACCGGGTTGGCCTCCGTATAAGCACCGGCTTCAACAAAGGTACGGTCACTGCCGGTCAGTGGGTTCTGAATGGTCATGAACCAGTCAGTAATTCACCGGAATCTGTATTTCAAGGTGTAGCAATACGAACCATGCTGTATTTTGGTATTTGATGATATTTTATCGAACTAGATCGCGTTTTAATCAGTACAACCAATTATGAAAAAAAATAGAATTACTCCTTCCAGACTAATCGCCCTTATTCTGGTACTCGCTTTCTTATTCGGGTTGTTTCCAGCTGCAAAACTGCTATACTCCCGCGACACTTCCGTTTACCAGACAATGCGCACCAATATGGCGGTCCTGAATCAGATAATCAGAATCACCAATGAATTATATTTTGAAACTGTAGATTGGGATGATTTATGGACCGGGGCCTTTCAGGGGCTAATGGACAAGCTTGATCCCCATTCGGTATATATCCCCGCAAAAGAGCAGGAAGAAATCGCCGAAATGTTTGAGGGTAAATTCCAGGGAATCGGTATTGAGTTCGATATCATGCACGGCTACATTACGGTGATCACCCCAATTGCCGGGAGCCCGTCGGAAATAGTCGGTTTACAGTCCGGTGACCAGATAATTGCCATCAACAGCGAAGATGCCTTTGAAATTACCAGGGAAGATGTATTTCGCAAACTGCGCGGACCGAAAGGTTCCAGTGTTGATCTTTCAATTCGCCGTCTGGGAATGAAAAAACCTTTCGATGTTACCATCATTCGGGATGACATTCCGATTTATAGTGTCCGGGCCGCAACCATGCTGGATGAAAAAACCGGTTATATTATCCTGGTTCGTTTTTCGGCCACTACCGCTGATGAGTTGCGACAGGCACTGGTAAAGCTGGAAAACCAGGGTATGGAAAGACTGATTTTTGACCTGCGCAATAACGGTGGTGGTTATTTGGAACAGGCCGCCGAAGTGGCTAATCTGTTTATCGCCCGGAAAGACACGCTCGTCTATACTACCGGTAATCGACGGGAGGTCGAACAGGTATTTATGGCTGACCCCAAAAAGGGTGATGAGAATTTCCCGCTGATCATTCTGATCAATCGCGGTTCCGCCAGTGCCAGCGAAATCGTGGCCGGTGCCGTGCAGGATCTTGACCGCGGTCTGGTGGTGGGCGAAACCAGCTTCGGAAAGGGGCTTGTACAACGTCAACTGGGGCTGGAGAACGGCGCAGCTGTCAGAATCACGATCGCCCGTTATTATACCCCCAGCGGACGGCTGATCCAACGGCCTTATGAAAATGGCGAGATGCGGGAATATTACAGTGCCGTATGGGAGGAAGACCGGGAGGCGAAAATTGATTCTTTAAAAGAAACCCGCCCCAAATACCAGACCCGTGCCAATCGAACTGTTTATGGCGGTGGCGGCATTACCCCGGATATTTATATTCCCTGGGATCTGGACTTAAACGAAAATACACGTGCGTTGTTTGTCAATCCTCAGCGACCACTGTTTAACTGGGCTGCCGGTTATGTGAGCAGCAATAAGAAAAAATTAGATGATTTTACCGATTTCCTTAATTACTGGACACTGGATGACAAGGATTACGCCCGGTTCCTGGAATTCCTTACTTCTGAGGAAATCGAGTATGATTCAACCGCCGTTGAACAGGATAAGGAATTCCTCAAAAGTTTAATCAAAGCCGAAATCGCCGGTGCCCGCTGGGGCAACGATTCCGAATACGGTGTACGCGGTAAAATTGATAACCAGGTAATGGAAGCACTGCAGTATTTTGATCAGGCCGCTGCATTTTTAACAGCCTTGCCACCCAATTAAGTTTTCCGACGGGACAAGGTTTGTTGACAAGTCTTTTCATACGGTGCTAACTTCCATTCTTGGAATTGTAACCATACGGAGGATTAAATGGTAAATTACTTCTTACAAGGTGGAGCTTTCATGTATCCCATCCTGGGATTCCTGATTTTCGGCTTAGCCTTTTCACTCGAACGCCTCTATACGCTGACGATGTCTTCCATCAACACAAAGAAATTTTTGAAGGAAGTAAACGAATCTTTGGATAATGGCGGGGTAGCTGATGCAATAGAATTATGCAATAAGACCCGTGGCCCGGTGGCTGAAATATTTCATGCCGGACTTACACGCGTTTCACGCGGTATCGGCGAAGTTGAAAAAGCAATCCAGAGTGCTGGTTCGCTTGAAATGGCCTTCCTTGAGAAAAACATGATCTGGCTGAACCTGACCATCACCGCCGCCCCTATGCTTGGATTTACCGGCACGGTTGTCGGTATGATCAAGGCTTTTGATGATATTAAAGCAGCCAATGATATTTCACCCGCCGTTGTGGCTGGTGGTATTTCCATCGCATTGCTAACCACTGCCTTTGGTCTGATCACAGCAATCATCATTCAGTTTTTCCAGAACTATTTCGTATCCCGGATCGATAAACTGATCCTGGATATGGAAGAAAATTCGGTCATCCTGGTTGACCGCCTGGTGGAACTGGAAGATAAAAAGTAGCCTTTTATCATGAAAAGAGAACGCAGGGCCAAAGGAGGTAAAATACCTGATTCATCATTATCGGATATTGCCTTCCTGCTATTAATTTTCTTCCTGGTCACCACAACTGTCGATATGGACAAAGGTCTTGGTATCGTTCTGCCGGCCGAAGGTCAGGAATTTGAGATGCATAAAAGCAATATTCTCAATTGCCTGATCAATTCCACCGGTGGTGTGCTGCTTGGTGATGAGCCAATCGAAATACGTGATATAAACCGTAGTGTCCGGGAAAAAATCTCCCAGAATGAAAACCTGGTTATATCGGTGAAGGCACATACACGCACCCGATATCAGGACTATATCAGGGTTATCGACCAATTGAAAATGGCCGGAGCGAAAATATCAATTGCTGAGACAGGCGAATGAAGTTTAGTAAAAAGACAAAGATATCGAGCGATATACCAACCTCATCCATGCCGGATATCATTTTCATGCTGTTGATATTCTTTATGGTTTCAACAGTACTTCGCACCCACCAGGGTTTGAAAATCGATCTGCCTAAAGCCAAGCAGATCGCCAAACTCAAATCCAAAATCCATACCGCTCATGTCTGGATCGGTAAAGCGGGCGAAGTCTCAATAGATGATAAATTGCATCGGGTCGATGATGTTAAGCATACAATGTATGATAAAAGGATAAAAGATCCTCAACTTACGGTTTCACTCAAGGCCGATGAAGCCTCCCGGATGGGCTTGATAGGGTTAGTTCAGAATGAGCTTCGAAAAGCTGATGCTCTGAAATTGAATTATTCAACCTTAACCCAGGTGGATTAAGTCATGTTGTTACGAAGTGAAAATTCTGCCTCAATAAAATTCCGCTATCCCATTATAATCAGGATAACCACCATATTGGGTGTATTGATCATTACCACCGGTTTCCTGGCTTTTCCCCGTTTTATTCACGAACAGGTTCTGGATACTACTGTTGATATAGCAGTGGAAATTGAACAGATTCCGGAAACCCAGCAGATCGACCGCCCACCGCCACCGGCTCGTCCTTCGGTTCCGATCGCTTCGGAGAGCGAAGATATTGCCGAAGACGTGGTGATGGAAGATTTCACCTTCGATGAATTCGAAGCCTGGGATGCACCACCGCCACCGCCGGAAGGCCCGCGGGTAAAGTTTATTCCTTACGATGATCCTCCTGTACCGCTGGGTGGCTACGGTGAGATTCAACGTAATGTGGTCTATCCGGAGATCGCCCAGGAAGCTGGTATCGAAGGTACGGTTATTGTTCAGGCCTTCATCGACAAAACCGGGAAGGTCACCGATACGGTCATCCTGAAAGGAATTCCCAATACCGGACTCGATGAGGCAGCCATGGATGCCATTCGGAAGACCCGTTTCAAGCCGGCCAAACAGCGTGACCGTGCCGTTGGCGTATGGATTTCAATTCCGGTTAATTTCCGTCTGCGAAATTAAATTCCAATTGTTCTGAATATTGGCTTTTAAAATGCCGGCCTTTTAATGGTCGGCATTTTTTTATCCGCCTTCGCCCAACTATCTGAGTACTTGTATGTCAAGCAGATAAAATACAATGGGATTGCCTGTTGATGAATACGTATGTTAAGTGCTACGACGCGATGTCGCTGGTAATTGGAGCTGATAACCGCGGCGTAGCCGAAGGCGAAGACGGGTAACCTAACGGGAACCACGCTTGCATACAGCAAGCAGCTGTGTCGTGCAGATGCGAGTATACACGTGGGTCTCCATTCATTTAATGCTTCAATCCAGATAATAATATTATTTTATAATTCACTTAGAAAAAACATTGCGCTTGTGATTTAGCATAGTGTATAATATATATGTCATGAATAAATACAATAATAACACCACCTCACTTAAAGCGTCCTATTTCTTAACCTACCGCATCGCACTTCTCCTAAGTGTTTTGTTCATCAGTACAATCTTTGTAGTGATACCGCGGTTTACAGAATTACCTGCCAAACCGGTTATCATCAATGATCGGATTCCAGATATAATTCCGACCCCCCAAACAGAACAAATAAAGGAACAAGCACCTCAAATACCGGCAATTCCATTTGGGACGGATAATACAGAAATTATTGATGATTTTCCCATTGGGGTTTTGGACATCGATGATCCTTTACCGATGGGATTTCCCCCGGCACCAAAGGGCCCTGACCGGCCTTTCGAGGCCTGGGATAAGAATCCCCGTCCGATCGGTGGTATGCCAGCTTTGTCCAGGGCACTGGTTTACCCAGCCATAGCCCAGGAAGCCGGGATTGAAGGAACAGTGATCGTTAAGTTTTATATCGATGACAGGGGAATTATTCATGAAGCATCGGCAACTTCAGATGTTCCCGGAACCGGTCTTGAAGAAGCGGCGATTGCTGCAATCATGGCTGTAGAATGGGAACCGGCATACCAGCGGGACCGCCCGGTAAACATCTGGATGACCATGCCGATAAAATTCACACTGAATTAAACAGTAATTCCTATTGAAATAGAAACGGCCATCCGCTGAACGGGTGGCCGTTTTGATTTATAGTATCAGAAGCGATTATTTTTTCAATGCCATCCCTGTAATCTTCCGGCGGATGTAAGCAAAGACCTCCAGTAACGGCAGGTCTTTGGGGCATACATCGTCACAGGCCATCATGCCGATACAACCGAAAATTCCGTCATCGGTGGATACCAGCTCGAACCATTCCTGCTCACCGCGATCATCGCGTGGATCAAACAGGAAACGGCCAATCCGGTTCAGCCCGGCCGCTCCCATGAAATCAGGATAAACCTGAGCGGTAGCACACCCGGCGATACAGCAACCACATTCGATGCAGCGCTCCGATTCGTAGATCTTATTGGCGGTGGCATTATCCATCCGCTCTTCCACCGCTTCCGGATCGAATTCCTTATGGGTATGGATCCATGATTCCAGTTTATCGCCCATTTCACGGAACCAGACACCGGTATCGACAGACAGGTCACCCAGAAGCTTGAAAAACGGCAATGGGTACAGTTCAATCGTTTCCGGCAGATCGGAAGTTAGTGTCCGGCAGGCCAGGGTGGGGCGACCATTGATCATCATGGCACAGGATCCGCAGATACCGGCCCGGCAGACGAAATCATACATCAGGTCCGGTGCCTGCTTTTCCCTGATCATATTCAAGGCCGAGAATACATTCAAGCGCGGAATTTCCTCCAGTTGATATGATTCAACATGAGGTTTGTCATTTTCTTTGGTCGGGTTGTAGCGGAATATTTTGAATGTTAGTGTGCGTCCCATAAGGCTACTCCTTTCCTTTCGTTTCGGCGCGCCAGGCCTCTTTGGGCAACTTCACCCCCGTGGCTTCCACCGGGTCCAGACGCCCGTTTTTGGACTGTCCGGGATCGACTTTCTTATTGTATTCTTCTACTGACAGTTTCATTGGAATCATCTGTCCTCCACCATACCCACGGTCACCGGGCGGCAGGTCCAGCAGACCAACCGGTTCATACTCAAATACCGGTTCACCATTCGGCTCGGGCCAACGTACCAGCGTACGATTCAACCAGTTTTTGTCATCTCTTGCCGGGTAATCCTCGCGGTAGTGGGCTCCTCGTGATTCGGTGCGGTCAAGAGCGCCTTTAGCGATCGTGTAAGCCTGCTTGGCCATTCCCTCGATCCGCAGGGCGATCGACAATTCAGGGTTCATACCCGGTGCGGATGTCCGTACTTTAACATTGTTTGTCCGACCAACAATTTTCTTCAATTCATCAGAGGCGGTTTTAAGCCCTTCGCCGGTCCGGAAAATATGTACATATTTTGTAAGCAACCGGCCGATTTCATCCCGTAATTCATAGACGTTTTCCGAACCGTCACCATCCATCAGCCGGCCTATTTTATCATTTTCCAATCGGGCGGCATCTTCTGCCAGAGTCATGTCGGCAATCAAATCAGTTCTTGCGGCGAATTCGGCCACTCGCTCACCAACAACCATACCGGCAACCACAGTCTCAGCCAGGGAATTTCCACCCAGGCGGTTGAAACCATGCATATCCCAGCAGGCTGCTTCACCCAGGGAGAACAATCCCTCCATATTGTAGGCATGGCCATCCTTGTTAACCCGGATACCACCCATGGAATAATGCTGGGTGGGTCTGACCGGTACCAGTTCGGTGATCGGATTGACGCCAATGAAATACATGCAGATATCATAGACTTCCCTGAGCTTGGTTTTCAGGTGGTGTTCACCCAAATGGCGCAGGTCCAGCCAGAGATGCTCACCATAATCGGACTGTACTCCCTTTCCTTTCAGCATATGTTCCTTCATCCGGCGGGAAACAACATCGCGCGAAGCCAGTTCCATCTTCTCCGGTTCGTAATCGGGCATGAAGCGGTACTCGTCCACATCCAGCAGCAGACCACCGTCTCCGCGACAACCTTCTGTCACCAGAATATCGGTGGGTACGATTCCGGTTGGATGTACCTGTACGGCTTCCATATTTCCCAGGGGCACAACCCCGGTCTGCAGGGCTAACCATGAACCGGTACCTTCGTTGATTACCGCATTGGTTGATTCGCCATAGATACGGCCATAACCACCGGTGGCAATCACGGTCGCTTTGGCCAGATAGGCCAGAATCTCGCCATCCCTGAGGGAGCGTACGATAGCACCGATACAGCGGCCATCCTTGTGAATCAGGCGCAGGGCTTCCATGCGGTCATGAACCGGAATTCCCATCTGCAGAACCATATTGTCCATGGTATATAAAACCGTATGGCCGGTACCGTCGGCGGTGTAACAGGTGCGCCATTTGGCCGTTCCGCCAAAGGCGCGGGCAGTGATTAAACCTTCGTTGGACTTATCCTCGGTAATTGTCGCTTTTTTCCCTTTAATGAATACCTGTTGTTCACCAGCCCTTACCCGGTTCCAGGGAACGCCGAAATGAGCCATCTCGCGCATGGCGATCGGGGCGTTGTCGGCAAAGATGCGGGCCACCTCCTGGTCGCAGCCCCAGTCGGATCCTTTGACTGTATCCAGCCAGTGGACGGTAGGATTGTCTCCTTCGCCCATCACTGAATTAGCCAAAGCAGCCTGCATGCCACCCTGGGCTGCCGACGAGTGACTACGTCGTGGTGGTACCAAAGATAATATTGTAACATCCAAACCTTTCTTGGCGCAGGCAATGGCGGTCCGCTCACCGGCCAGCCCGGCCCCGATCACCAGAACATCACTGTTAACAACTCTCATGACAACACTCCTTCCCAGGGACCGGCCAGGGCAAGCGTGGTGGCAGTGCCCAAAATGAGGAAAAACCAGAGTAGAAAATGAAAAATCAAACGGGCATATTTACGGGCAAACCAGGTATCGGCAAACCATTTCACAATCAGGCGGTAAACACCAATTGCCATATGGACCACAACCGTAGCCATCAGAACACCGTATAGAATCCAAAGGCCACTGCTGACCCGGGCGGTGGCAATTTCAGCTGAGATGCCGGGATGTTGTCCCGCAACACCCATATCGGTAAATATATTCCAGGCCACCAGGATCATGTGAAAAGCACCCACCGCCAGGACAATCATCCCGGTGCGGACCTGCCAGATCCAAAGTGAGGTTTCGAAATGTTTCCGCAGGCGGATATCCGATTTGGGATCCTGCTGCCAGCGTTTGTTGGCGCCTTTAATATTTATTCCCAGCTCCATCATCCGTTTGCGTTCCTGAAGTTTTCCGGGAATCTTGCGGCTGGCCCAGACGAAATGGATAAAGAAGATTATCCCGACCACAATAATGGCAACATGGGCCAGTGGCAGCGGATCTTCCAGTAATTTTGAAACCAGGTCGTAGGCTTCGCGGCCAAACAGGATTGAGCTTTCGAAAAGAAGGTGGAACCAGATAAAGGCTGCCAGAATCGCACCGGTAACACCACTGATCATTTCATTGAGAAGGGCTTTACGGGCTATTCGGTAGGCTTCGCTGGTCTTACCGTGGCGCGACTTGGCGTCCGGGTATAGTTCGGTATCCAACGATGTCATTATTTTATCTCCTGATAAGGAATGAATTATAATGACTGAAGTTAAAAAGCGGCTATTTTAATACCCTAGTAAAATCGGGTGAAAATCAATTTTATTCCACGGTTTACCGACTAATGAAGGCCGTTAAGCCCCTTAATATTTTTATCGATTAATTATTTCTAATCCATTTGAGATTCTGAGATCAACCAGTCGAAAATCCGGCTGTTGGCCGAGCTCTCAGGATATAATTCAGGGTGCCACTGCACAGCAATGAAGGCGCGTGAGTTATAGGCGTCCTCAACAGCTTCAATCAAACCATCCGACGACCTGGCCACTGCTCGGAGATTCTCCCCTATTTCTTTAATCCCCTGGTGGTGCGTACTCCGCACCTCCGGTTCCTTTTCACCCATTACAGTATATAGATTACTGTCCGGATCCAGGATGACCGAATGGTTCACATAATCATTGGCAAGCAAACCATGGTCGATCGGATCGTCCGTTTGTTTTTCGATGTCTTCATACAGGGTACCGTTATAGATCAAATTGATATGCTGGAATCCGGCACAAATTGCCAGGATAGGTTTGTTCTGCCGCCGGGCTTCATTGAACAGATTGCGGTCAAAACTCTCCCGGTTGGGGTGAATGATTTCGCGCAACAGATCGGGATCGCCACCACCATACATATTGCAGTGAAAATCAGGGCCGCCAACCATCATAATACCATTAACACGCTCCACCAGTTCGCCAACCGACTCCCCGAATTGGGGATGATGCAGGGTAACCGGGATTCCACCGGCTCGATATACAGCTTTTATATAATCTTCCTTGGTAGCCAGCCACCAGTCGCTTTTATAGTTAAAATAATAGGGATTAATCCCGATAATGGGTTTATTCATAGGTCATTGCACAGGTTTTAATAAATTTATTAAGTGGTAGTCCGCCATCTAAATACTGGTTCTGAACGAACAGGGTTGGTGGTCCATTTTTTTCAAATATCTTCATGTATGCTTCGAGTCGGGGGCGTTCGCTGGTTTCAAGTAATTCAGCTCTTTCATCCAATCCGCACAGTGCCATTGCGCAAACATCAAAAACCAGATCACCCAACTTTTTACCATTAATCACCGGCTGGTTTAAATCCAGAACGGACGCGCTTTTTATCAGTCGGCGGCGGTCTTCGGTTGTCCAGCCGCTGATATATTCCAATACCCTCATGCGCACCTTATTAACCGTCAACAAGCCCAGCCAGAAAGCAGCCGGAGCCAGTTCGTGGCCGCATAATGGCCGGTCTGAACCACGCACTTCCAGTACATTTTTGAACCTGACATGGGTAAATATCTGATGTAACACCGTCTGGACAGCCCGTTCATTTAATTGTCCTTTTTCTGACAGTATCTTAAACCAGTCGCTGGCCGTACCATTGAATTTCATTGGTGATCCATCTTCATCAATGGCAAAAATTATCGGTGTCGACAATACCCAGTCGATATATTTATCAAGGAGTCCAAAGGGAGAAGTTATCCCGTGTTCAAGAAGATCACCGCAGCGGCTTGGATCGGTATCATTCCAGACCCGATAGCGAAGATTATCCCGACCGGCCGGTTTTCCCTTGAAAAACGGAGCATGGGAAAAAAGCACGGCTGCAACCGGCTGCAGGCAATCAGCAAGAAAGGCCATTTCTTCCGCCTCTTCCGGTGATGAAAAATCAATATTTACCTGAACGCTGGCAGTATTTCTCATCATCCAGTGGCCATGGTGACCGCTGGTTGCGAAGACATCGTGCATAAACCGGTATTTCGATAAATTGATTAACTCCACCTGATCCGGTGAATAAACCGGTTCCAGGGCATAATCAATCAATGATAAATGATGTTTATCGCCAAGCTCAATCAGGGACTTATAATGACGCTGGTACTGTTCAGCCACCTCATTCAGGCTGCAAAACGGGCTTGATGCAAACTCCAACTGCCCCCCCGGCTCCAGGGAATATGATATGTTTTTACAGAACGGTTGATCAATTATTTTCAGATCCTCCAACAGATCACTGGCAGAATAGGCGCTTCCCGGATTTACCGGTAGCCGGTTTAAATGCCGGTCATAGATAATACACTCGATTTCGACACCGACCCTCCTTTTTTCGGGTGGTTGCCGGTTGGATAATATTACAGTTTTTACCAGTTCGCGAAAATTCATAGGCGTGAATCTAATACGCCACAGATGCTGGATAAAACGCTGAAATGTTATTTATTGTCTACAGCTTTTTAAAAAGTATAGGTCAAGCCGACCACCAGATTATCGATCGCTATTTTTTCACTGGAGGTCTCCGGGGTGTATGAACTCCATGAAGTGGTTTTCCAGTTACTGTGCTGATAAGTAATATCCAGGGTGAGGTCTCGATCAACCTGATAACCGATACCGCCAGTATACTGGTACCGGTCTTCATTATCGGACAGCAAATATGGCTCCGGGCGCACAGCATATCCACTACGGATGGTTGTATTAAAAAACGGCAGTTTCAGTTCGGCTCCAAGATGATAATCGATGGTTGCCTCGTAATTCTGTTTTAAAATCGTATTCTCATAAATGAGATCATTATAATCATTCGAATTGAAATCATCGCCGGAGACAGCATATTGAATCTGTGACCAGTCACGATAACGCGCCGAAAAGGCAATGTTCAGATAACGGCCTAAATAGGCCGCCCCACCGTCAAAAGTAAATGGTTTTTCTATTTTATAATTCCATTGCCCGTTAGATTGATATTCATCAATAGTTCCGTCATCAAAGATTAACCGATCATCAAAAGAATGATTTTCGGTTACCTTTAAAACTGACGGAAGCGTGATTACACCACTCAGGCGCAATCTTTTGGTCATTTCAAGACTGCCACCAAACTTGAGTTCTATTCCACCCAATTTTGTTTCCAGGTATTGATTCACAACATAGCTTTCAAAATCACCGGGATAAGAATTATAAATATCATCCTCGTCAAATTGTTCATAGCGCTGGTTATATACTTCTCCACCGCCAATGAAACCAACACTGATACCAGCCATGAAAGCGGGTGATAATGCGATGGCGCCCCCCACGTTTATCTGTTTAGCTCCACCCTCAGTATCAACCCGCTCCAGGCGTTTAACATCAGAGTTGAAATCGTACCATTGGCTGATTCCATTATCGTCAGAAATATTGAAACCGATATCGTTTGGCTCCATTCCAGTTCCTGAGATCAACAAGTTGCTGTTAAAGTCTGAAACCTGGTTGTATCCAAATGCTAGAACCAGACTGCCCCTGGTTGTAGGCAGCGGTAAGGCCAACCCGATTGCATTCAGATTCGTATAAGTCTGTTTGTCGGAATTCGGGTTACCGGAATAAATAGATGAATTGTTAATTGTCTGATTGGAAAGTTCAAGATTAAACTGGGATTTTTGCAGATATCCCAGGCCGGCCGGATTCCAGTACAGGGCCGAATAATCATCAGCTAAAGCCGTATAGGCACCTCCGATTGATCGGGCTCGCGCCCCAAAACCCTGCTCATTGCCTGCCAGGTAGACTGCATCATAGGCACTTTGGGAATAAATACCCGTGAACACTGCAATAATTATAAATACTGAGCTATTGATTTTTCTTTTCACTTTATATCTCCGGTATGGCATCTATTAATATCAGATTAGCGGCGTGATCGGCTGCTTGAGTCGGATTTCTTATCTTTGGACCGGGTGCTGGACGAGCTACTCGTACGCCGGCTGGATGACTTACTCTTGGACGATGAAGATTTCGAATCGCTGGAAGAACGCACCGCCTTGCTGGAATTGGTTCGCGCAGCACTTTTCCTGCTTGATGCCGATCGGTTGTTACTGTTTTTAGATTTTGAATCACCTGTTTTTTCAGTATTTCGTGCAATTGCCCGAATCAACTGGTCGCTAGTTTTTGAGACATATTCCTTACTCGGTTTATCTTTAACGGAAGAACGTTTAATTGTTCGAGTGGAATTTTCATTTACGGTTCTTTCCAGTTTTACGGCCCGTTCCACGATCCGATTGCTGGTAGAATTATTATCGCTACCTGCAGTTTTTGATCCTACTGCCACACCTTCGCTATATGTGCCGGTGGTCGAATTTCGAACAATCAATTCGTCACCCCGACTGGTACCACGGCGCTCCCAATTGCGCTTTTTTCTGGGCGGTTCATATTTATTGGTATACCAGGATTTATGACCACCGCCATAATACCAGGGATATCCATGATGATGGTGGTGGTGATAATGACCCCAATAGTAGGGATCATAGTAATAATTAGCCGGGCCATGCCAATTCCAGGGCGGATAATTATAACCGTAATCGTAGAACCATCCATTATGTGGATATCCGGAATAGTATGAAATCGAGAATCCCGGGTAGGAATAGGCTGGATAATCAAACCATGGTTTGTAGGCCCAGTAGTAATACTCCTTAACCACAACCGTTGAAACTTCTTCTTCAACATACAGTGAATCAAAATTCTCCGGTGTACCATATCGGTCAGCCGGAGTAACATATTTTTCCTGTACCGGCTCAACGTAAACGGTCCGTGTAGTGGCTAATCTGGTATAACATCCCTGGGTTACCAGAATGGCAAATATGGAAAACGTTGTTAGGATTGATTTGTTTTTGTTTTTCATTGTATTAATCCATTTCTGGTACATATTTACGCAATGATCGGGCCAATTGAATGTAATACCCCCTTACTGCTTTAAAATCTATACTTTACCGCAGGGGAGTGATTAGAATAATACGATGGTGTGTGTACATAGTATACATTATACATGGCTACCATGTATACATTATTGAATATTATATCTTTTTATTTTCTTATACAGGCCGGCCCTGCTAAGCCCCAGCTGACGGGCAGCCGCAGAGATATTGCCGGAATTCCTGGCTAGGCTGCGTGTGATATATTGTTTCTCAAGTTCCCCTGTGATTTCATTAAGCGGACGTTTATCATAGCCCGATATTCCTTCAGCACCCGTTAAAGCAACCCCCGCAGCAGAATGTCGTTTTTTCAACCAGCTAAGATCAACTGAGCCATCTTCATCGGACAGCACAACAATACGCTCAATGATATTCTCCAGTTCTCTAACGTTACCCGGATACTCCAAATCCATCAAGTGGTCGACAATCGCTGGACTTAAAGGTTTTTTACTACCCATTTTCAGGGAGTATTTAGTGTGGAAATGCTCGGCCAGTAGCGGTATATCATCCAGTCGGCTGCGTAATGGGGGTAAATGAACCGGATATACATTCAGCCGATAATACAGATCACGCCTGAACTGGCCGTCCGCCACCGCTTTCTCCAAATCCTGGTTTGTGGCTGAGATAATACGAACATCAACTTCAATTGTTTTACCTGATCCCACCGGTGATACTTCGCCCTCCTGCAGGACCCGTAGCAGCCGCTGTTGAAAGGCCAGCGATGTATTGCCGACCTCATCCAGAAAAACCGTCCCCCCATCAGCCAACTCAAACAACCCCTTGCGATCATCAATTGCATCGGTAAAAGCGCCTTTTACATGTCCAAACAGAATACTCTCCAGCAGGCTGTCAGGCAGGGCAGCGCAATTCTGGGCAACAAACATTTTATTTCGCCGCGGACCATTATAGTGAATAGCCTGCGCAACTAACTCTTTACCGGTTCCGGTTTCACCGCTGATCATTACCGTTGTATCGGTCGGAATCACCTTTTTCAACAGTTTGAACATGTTTCTCATCGCAACGCTCCGGCCGATTATTTTATCAAACCGGTATTGACGCTCAACCTCCTGCCGCAACACAATATTCTCCTGCTGCAGTTTTTCATTGGCTACTGCCAGCTCCTGTGTTAATCGACGGTTTTCCTGCAATAACCGATAGCGTTCGACAGCCCTCAGGAGAATCATCTTAAGGGCTTCCGGATCCCAGGGTTTGGTTAAATAATAAAATATTTTTCCATCATTAATCGCCTCCACAATGGCTGTTATATCAGAATAGCCCGTTAGCATCACCCGCACCGAATCGGGTTGAATTTTCTGTGCCTGCCTGAAAAACTCAACACCCGTCATTTCAGGCATGCGCTGGTCAGCCAGCAGTACCATTATTTCCTGCTCACGCATAATTTGCAGAGCCGCCGGACCACTAAGTGAAAGCAGTATATCGAAATCGTTCCGCAGGGAACGTTTCAAAGCATTAAGTACGGCCTGTTCATCATCTACTATCAACAGGCGCGGTTTTTCAATATTTGTCATCATTCGGATCAAATCAACCCTGAGTTATTGGCAGGGTTATTGTGAATTTACTCCCCTTCCCCTTGATGCTTTCAACCGCAATGGTTCCGTTATGGCGCTCGATAATACCATAACTGATACTCAAACCCAGCCCAGTACCGGCACCAACTGGTTTTGATGTATAGAACGGCTCAAATATTCGATCGATTTTATCGGCCGGGATTCCCTTCCCGTCATCTGTGATTATTATTTGAACACTATCATCGGTTTTCCTGGTGGTTATATCTATTTTTCCCTGGCCGGAAATAGCCTGCCCGGCATTCTGCAGTAAATTCATAAACACCTGGTTAAGATAGCCCGGCAGACACTCAATCGCATCAAACCCACCGAAATTCCGCTGCACATCGATGCGGTCTTTAAATTCATTGTTAAGCAGCATTAATGTGGAATTTATACCTTCATGTATGTCGGCCTTTTTGAACTCGGCTTCATCCAGGCGTGAAAAATTCCTGAGATTATCCACTATATCGCGGACCCGCTCACTGCCAACAATACTGTCGTCAATTAACTGGTCCACATCCTTTCGAACAAAATCCAGCTCTTGTTTATCGGTACTGTTTTTCAATATTTCCAAATAATTGCCAAGTTCTTTCAAGTTGGCATAAATGAAGCCGATGGGATTGTTTAATTCATGGGCAATACCTGCTACCAGCTGGCCCAGACTGGACATTTTTTCACTTTGAATCAACTGGGCCTGCGTTGTTTTCAGATCGCGGAACATCGTTTCCAGTTCCAGGTTTTTATCCTCCAGCTCCCTGATATATTTTTTGCGAACTTCCGCCTGGGCCATTTTTTCCGTCATCGCCTGTATTTCTTCAATATAAAAATTATTATCAACCGCTAAAGCGGCCTGTCTGGCCAGGATTGTCAAAATATCTATATCCTGGCTATCATATTCCAACCGTGACTCCCGGCGACCGAGCAGCAACAGAGCGTGAGGACCATCTTTACCCTGAATAACCAATAGTGTTTCAAACAACTTTAAAACGTCTTTTTTAAACAGGGTTTTAAGCTGATCAGATACGATAACATTATTATTTGAAAGGAAAGCCTGTTTCCGATCGTCAATTGTAAATACATAGCCGCGTACTACCCCTGTGCCAAAACCACTAGTAATTTTATATACATTATTTTCCTTAATCGCCAGGGCAATTGACTCCGTTTTCAGGTTGGTGTGAACAACCTCCAGAAGGCGGTTAAACAGATCGTCATTATCGTGAATTTGGATCAGTTGATCAGAAAATTGTTTTAATACTTTTCGATAACCCTGTCGTGTAGTCGACAACTGATATAGCCGCTCCGAAAAACCGGTTACCGTACTGATAATCAACAACAGCAGCACCAGTTGCCCCCACAGCACAGACCGTAATCCATAGTCAGGCAGAAAAATAAATCCAACAAACATTATAATAATGGTGCCGCCGATGAACCCTATCATCTGGATCGGTGACCACTTGTACCTGGTCACAGCCAGCACAGAATATCCTGAAATCAGGCCCGCCAGAACCACAAGCAAAAATAAATTACCGCCAAACTCGGGCCGCGCCAGCATTCTCCGGATCGCCTTTTCGGCGTTAAAGAGCCACATCCAAACAAAATTATGCTCGTGTACCGTGATAGTTTTCCCAGGTAGTAAATCATTTAATTGAATTATCTTACCCCCAGGGAAGACGACCTCCGCCCGGTAAACGCCTTCACTCGCAACACCGAAATGGACTGTTTTCTCGCCCGTCGATAGATATCCTCCCCCCCCTGAAACTTCTCGATAACTGATAAGGCTATCAGATTCTTTCTCCGTGTTAATACCATAGAGTCTGATTTTACTGCCGATTGCATCACGGTTACTATTTCCGCCCTGCAGTTTGAATCGAATAAAATTCTGCGAATCAATTTGATTGACATAGATTTTACTGGCCGTATCCTTATTGGCAACAAACAGGTCCAAATCACCATCATTGTCATAATCGGCAATGGCAGCTCCCGTGCTGTAATGCTTCAGGTTGGATGGCAGCTTTATTTTCTGCTCATATGCCAACTCAAAATGCCCTTCATAATTAAGGAACAGCTGGTTGGGCCCAATATTGGTGAAGTATATATCCTGCCAGCCATTATTATCGAAATCCGCCATCAATCCCGAATAGGCCGGAAAATTATTTACCAGCCCAATCGATGTGGAAACAGCCTCGAAATTCCATTCGCCTTCATTCCGATATAATTGCGTAGTACGCTGCCGGTCAGTAACCAGAATATCAAGATCGCCATCGTTATCATAATCACCGAACCAGACACCGTTGCTGCGTAATGGATCGGTAAGGTGGGGAATGCCGCTGGTTATCCGCTTAAATTTTTTACCATTGGAGTTGGTATATAAAATATCCGGCGCAAACCAGTTGCATACATACAGGTCGGGGTAACCATCACCATTAAGATCCCCGAACATAGCCCCCTGGCTAATCTGCTCGGCATCGACACCGAATTCCCTGGCACACTCCCTAAAATTACCCGGTTTCAACTGAAGGTAAAGCTGATTAGCGCCGTGTTCATTAGTAATAAACAGGTCCAGGTCACCGTCCAGATCAATATCTGACCAGACACCGCAATTGCCGCTGACCGGACGTTCAAGTCCGCAGAAATCCGTAATGTCAGCAAAACCAAGATTGCCTTCCCCGCGGAACAAATGTGTGGTTTTATCCCAGCCGGTAATCAAAATATCCTGGTTGCCATCATTATTAAAATCCACCGCCGAGGCTCCAAGCTCCAGGTTTTTTTCTCCCCGCGAGGAAAGATTGCCACCCAGACCGGACCTGATTGTCCGGTCCCGAAAGGTTTTTTTATTCCCGCGATTGATAAACAGACGGTTCAGGTCACGAAAACGGACAATATACAAATCAGGACGGCCATCGCTGGTCAAATCGTCAAAAACCACCCCATAAGCATCGTTAATATCGGATATCAGAGCTGCTTCTCCACCAGCATAGTTAAGAAAAGTATCGGTAACCCAATCTTTTTTCTCCCCGGTATCAGCCAGTAAATACCCCGCCGCCAGGAACAGCAGTCCGGCCACCAACCTGGAACAGGTATTATTAACATTAACTGATTTTCTTATAAGCATTACACCTGATTAAGTAATTATGGAAATATACGTCAGTTTGGGTATTGTACCTCGTATAAGTTGATCTCTATAGATTGTAGCTCAAAGTAAAATACGGTGAGCCTCGATCAAACAGGGGGTGATAGGCTATCGATGTTTGAACAATCATGGGAATCGATAGGAAGTCTAAGTTAAGGCTCAGCTCGCCCAAAAGGAAAATGTGGAAATCATTATTCTTACCAAACCAGTCATCTCCATTCCAGAGGCGGTTATAACTCGTTTTACTCACACCAATACCCGGGGAAAACCCTACAACTAAATCATTTAAATTAAATAAGCCATCAGCCGAGACAACAAAAAAGATACTTTTTTCAACTCCTGAATCCCTTCTGGTTCGCGCATAATTAAGATAACCAAAATCAATTGCCGGCTGTAACCGGAATATGTCCTTGTACAACAATTTTGTAGAAAAGCGGCGTGAAAAATATATTATACCACCAGATTCGGGAATATTGATACCGGTTGTTACATCCCAACGACTGGAATACAACATTCTATCTTTCAGCGGATTAAAGCTGGTTTCACCTATAACTATTTCCGGCACTTTATCTGCCACGATTTTTCGGGTGAGTTGATGGGCAACATTTTTCATACCTGAGGTCAATAACTGTCCGACACCGCCAACCAGATCATAGTCGGTCACCCATAATACTTCCCCAGTGGTAACATCTATTATGCGGGCCGATACAGTATGGATTGCTCCAATTTTACTGATACTGCCACCGATAATCTGTGCAACACCGATTAATTCACCCATTTCCACCAGACATTCGGTGGTCGTACAACCGGTCTGCTGAAACCCCTGTTCCTGAAGAATATCATTCATCATCTCCCGTTCAATCACCCGGTAATCACCAATTTTTACCAATTCATTCCGGAGGCGATCGGTGAGGGCATTGATCTCTGTGTTTGATATACCATTAGCCTGGAAATCGATGACAGCAATTGGAGTCTGTCCAAACAGAGCGGTTAAACATAACAATAGAATAATTCGAATACCCATTCAACACCCCGCATTTCTAATTAATCAGGCTTAGAGTATAAGAATAACTGATATTTACTGGGGTGACCAACTTCACAGAAAGGTAGCCGCTGGGCACTGATTGGTAAAACAAGCATAGAATCCGGTTGTACTATGATTTCTTGCTTGTCGGTGAAAATTAGTCGTAAAATTGATGTTTGCTTTTTTAATCCACAGGAGACTTAAAACTATGAAATACGTATATTATTTCGGTGATGGTAAAGCAGATGGCCGCGCCGATATGAAAAATCTTTTAGGTGGCAAGGGTGCCAACCTGGCCGAAATGACCAGCCTTGACATACCGGTCCCTCCCGGTTTTACTATCACAACCGAAGTTTGTACTGCCTATTATGACAACAACCGTACCTTTCCGACTGAGCTTGACGGACAGGTAAAGGATGTTATCAAACAGATCGAATCAGTCATGGGACAAAATTTCGGTGATGAAAATGATCCATTATTACTTTCCGTTCGTTCCGGTGCCCGGATATCCATGCCCGGTATGATGGAAACCGTTTTAAATATCGGCTTAACCTCCAAAACCATCCCCGGCCTGATAAAAAAAACCAATAACTCACAGTTTGTCTACGATGCCTACCGGCGTCTGATCATGATGTACTCGGATGTTGTTATGGAAAAAGCTGCTGGCGCAGAACCAGCCGACGGCGACGGCATCCGCCATCAGCTGGAAGAATTGCTGGACAATTACAAGGCTGAAAAAGGTTATAAGGCCGACACCGATCTCAATGGCGACGATTGGAAATACATCTCCGAGCAATTCAAAGCTAAGATTAAAGATGTTCTTGGTGATGAATTCCCGGATGATCATTATGCCCAGTTGTGGGGCGGTATTAAGGCTGTTTTCCAGAGCTGGATGGGAAAACGCGCCATTAGCTATCGTCGCATTGAAGGTATTCCTGGAGATTGGGGTACAGCCGTAAACGTTCAGACCATGGTCTTTGGTAACCTGGGCGATGAAAGCGCTACGGGCGTGGCTTTCACCCGCAATCCCGCCACCGGTGAAGATCTGTTTTATGGTGAATGGCTGCAGAATGCCCAGGGTGAAGATGTAGTGGCCGGTACCCGCACCCCGAATCCACTAAACGAGGCGACGCGTTCAGGTGAAAGCAATGATTTGGTCTCACTGGAAAAATACAAGCCTGAATTATATAATCAACTGGATGGAATCCGCACCCGCCTTGAACAGCATTACCGCGATATGCAGGATGTTGAATTCACTGTCCAGGAGGGTAAACTGTGGATGCTCCAGACCCGTACTGGTAAACGCAATGGTCTGGCCGCCCTGCGGATGGCTGTGGAAATGTACCACGAAAAACTGATCTCAAAAGAAGAGGCTATTTTGCGTGTCGCCCCGGCCCAGCTGGATGAATTATTGCACCCAATGCTGGATCCCGATTCCGAGCGCACAGCCACACCATTGGCCAAAGGTTTACCGGCCGGACCCGGTGGCGCCAACGGACGGATAGTATTTACTGCCGATGATGCTGAAGCCTGGGCCAAAAAAGGTGAAAAAGTTATGCTGGTGCGCAACGAGACATCTCCGGAAGATGTCCATGGTATGCATGCCGCCGCAGCTATTTTAACCGCCAAAGGCGGAATGACGTCCCACGCCGCCCTGGTAGCCCGTGGTTGGGGCAAGTGCTGTATCGTTGGTTGCAGCGCCCTGGCAATCGACAGACGCAGTAAAACTGTCACGGTTGACGGTAAGGTATTGAAGGAGGGTGATTGGATTTCAATGAATGGTACTAAAGGTATCGTCTACGAAGGCCAGATTGACGAGCTGCCGGCCGATCCGGATTCAAACGAATATTATGCCGAATTGATGCAGTGGGCCGACGAAACCCGCACATTAGGTATTCGCACCAACGCTGACAGTCCCAGTGATTCGGCCCAGGCCCGCTCTTTCGGTGCCGAAGGCATCGGCCTCTGCCGAACCGAGCACATGTTCTTCGATCCCAAACGGATCATGGCCATGCGTAAGATGATCCTGGCTGAAAACGTGGAAGATCGGCGTGCCGCAGTTAACGAACTGCTGCCCTTCCAGCGTGAAGATTTTAAAGGGATTCTCCAGGCTATGGAAGGATTGCCGGTAACGATTCGCCTGCTGGATCCACCACTGCATGAATTCATCACCCTGGATGACGAGCAGGTCAAGGAACTATCTGCCGCTGTCAGCATTCCCGTGGAAAAAATCAACGCCCGTATCGCTTCCCTGCACGAATTAAATCCCATGCTGGGACATCGTGGTTGTCGCCTGGGTGTAGCCTATCCGGAAATTACCGAGATGCAGGCCCGCGCCATTTTTGAGGCTACCGCAGAGCTGACCAAAGCCGGTGTGGATGCCAAGCCGGAAGTAATGATCCCGCTGGTCGGCACCTATACCGAGCTTGACAACCAGGAAGCAATCGTCCGTGACGTTGCGGCCCGGGTGATCAAAGAAACCGATGTGGAATTCAAGTATCTGGTTGGCACCATGATCGAGCTGCCCCGGGCCGCTCTCACCGCCGATCAGATCGCCAAGAACGCTGAATTCTTCAGTTTTGGTACCAACGACCTGACCCAGACTACTTATGGTTTCTCACGTGATGATATCGGCGGTTTCCTGCCCATGTACCTCGATAATAAAATCATGGAGCATGATCCCTTCCAGAGCCTGGACACCACCGGTGTCGGACAGCTGATTGAAATCGCCGTTGAGAAAGGCCGTAAGGTACGCAACGATCTGAAGATCGGTATCTGCGGTGAACACGGTGGCGACCCTGCCAGTATTGATTTCTGCCATAAGAATGGCTTGAATTACGTCAGTTGTTCTCCATTCCGGGTTCCGATTGCCCGTCTGGCAGCAGCCCATGCGGCACTGATAAACAAATAAGAGTAATTACACTCTAAACAGAAAAAGCGGGATTTAAATCCCGCTTTTTTAATTTATAGAACCTCCGCCCTGATTGGCAGGAGTACTTCCACCGTCATCACATTTCTGACAATAACATCCAGACCCACCACAAATTGCAGTGTACCCGGATAAACAACTTACCGAGCAGGAAAAACTGTTCCCCATTAACTGAAATGAATATGAACAACTGGATGTTGAGCAGGGAAGTGGTTCTAGTAACACTTTATCTCTGTATTTCAAACCCGCTGGCGCATCGCAATACTTCAATAGTGAATTAAAAATTGATTTTTCCTTACAAACTATATCCTTCCTTTCAAAAACTCCTTCATTTTTCGACAATCCATACCCATAGAAATAGTTAGGAATAGTGATGCCATCGTTATTTGGTTCGATTGATAGGATATATTTACTTTTTGTATCAATATCTGTAATCGTCAGTTGATTTTCATCTTCAAAGATAATTCCATCAAATGTGGTTGTAAGCAGGTCTACCTGGGTTTCTCTTTCCATTTGCAGAACATAAAGTAACGGTATTATATCCGGATCGCTGTTGTCGGTAACCATAATAACAACCTCATTTATATCAGTAACAAACATGGTTATTAATCCCTGATAACCCTCATTTCCATAGGTTTCTATTGGCTGTTGACTGGTTTCATCGACGCAAGACATAATAATTATTAACATGACTGATATTACAATTCTAACTACCATATTGATTCCTCCTTATATATTTTACCTCTATAAGTTACTGAAATAGCACGCGCGATACAATACAATATTGCACCTACACACATATTATACTAACATATTATTAAATAATATTATACTTTAGGCATACGGCTCAAACTTAGCCGTGAAATGCCTCAGAAAGGGTGGTTGCGCTGTAATCCTGTAGCCTGGAATTTTATCCTTATTTTTATATAGCTCGCGGGCCACCTCCAGTACGTAATCCACATGGCTCTGGGTGTGGGTCCGCCGGGGCAGGGCCAGGCGCACCAGTTCCATAGCCGCCGGTGATTCCTTACCAGACTGCTGATCGATTTTACCAAACATCACTGATCCGATTTCCACTGTCCGGATTCCCCCCATCCGGTACAGTTCAACCGAGAGCGCCTGTCCTGGATACTGGAGTGGTTTAAGGTGTGGCAACAAACCTTTGGCGTCGATATAAATGGCATGCCCACCTGGTGGTTGGACAATCGGATAACCGATTTCCGTTAGGTGATTCCCCAGGTATTTGGCTTCCGAGATACGGTACAGCAGATAGTCCTCATTCAATACTTCCTGCAGGCCAATGGCGATGGCATCCAAGTCACGTCCCGCCAGACCTCCATAGGTGGGAAAACCCTCGGTGAGGATCAGAAGGTCTTTTTCCTGTTGGGCCAGATCGCCGGCATTGGTGCATAAGAATCCACCGATGTTGGCCAGTCCGTCCTTCTTGGCGCTCATCGTACATCCATCACCATAACTGAACATTTCCCGGGCAATTTCGCGAACCGATTTATCTGAATACTCCGGTTCTCTCTGCTTAATAAAAAAGGCATTCTCTGCAAACCGGCAGGCATCGAAATACAGCGGTATTCCATGTTTATTCAGAAGGGATCGAACAGCTTTAATATTCTCCATCGATACCGGCTGGCCACCACCCGAATTATTGGTTACCGTCAGCATGCAAAGCGGTATTTTTTCCACACCGACTCTATTGATCAAATCTTCCAGTTTCTGCAGGTCCATATTACCCTTAAAGGGGTGGGGGTTGGCCGGATTCCGCCCTTCGTTAATCACTAAATCCAGGGCCTGGGCACCGCGGTATTCAATATTGGCGCGTGTAGTATCGAAGTGGGTATTATTCGGCACCACATCCCCTTCTTTGCACATCACCGAAAACAGAATCCGTTCAGCAGCCCGTCCCTGGTGAGTGGGAATTACATGGGTGAAACCGAAAATATCTTTTACCGCCGCCTCAAAACGCTGGTAGCTAACGCTGCCGGCATAGGCTTCGTCACCACGCATAATTCCGGCCCACTGCTCCGAACTCATGGCGCCGGTACCGCTGTCAGTTAGCAGATCAATCAACACATTTTGAGCTTCAATCTTGAAAAGATTGTAATAAGCGGCTTTAAGATACTCCTCCCGCTCCTCTATTGTAGTCATCCGGATTGGCTGAACAGATTTAATAATAAATGGTTCGATAACCGTACGAAAGGTGGGCTGGCTGGTCATTTCTGTCCTTTTATTTCAATGGAAACTTCACCTACAAGTTACTTTAATTAGATCACCCGGAAAAGGATTTGAGTAAACAAAAAAAGGGACCGTGCTGTTAAACGCGATCCCTTTATTGGAAAGAAGTAATGTTATTCGATCATTTCCCCGCCGCCAACCAGGTCCTCAAGTTTGTAGGCACCCTCTTTCTCCAGGTCGCGGGCGGCCTGTACAATAATCTTGCGGGCTTTATCGATCTCTCGTTTTACAACGGCACCCTCCACTGGTTCATACATAGCCTGTTTCTTCTGTGGCAGATTTTCAAGGACGTGGTTTACGATATCTTCATCCACGCCTTTCATGGCCATTGAAATCGTATCCAACTCAACGGAATTCATCAAATCCCGCAACAGGTTATCTGAAAACAGTTCGAAGATGTCATCAAACGTCAGGTAATATTTTTTTACATCTTTAGCCAACTCAGGATCTTCGTTGGTGATTGCCTCCAGATAGCGTTGTTCATCCTCCGGATCCATTTCGCCTAAAATATTAGCAATATCCTTACCACCACCACGGGAAAAATTGACCGTGCGGGGCAGGAAGTGCGATTTCTCCTCCAGCTCCTGGGCCACTTCAACGACTCCCTCCAGGGGTACCTCAACCAGATTACCAAGTTCAATCAGCACCCTTCCCTTGGTCTCCGGATCAAGCCGGTTCATAACCAGCATTCGACGTTCCTGGGTAACCTGTGCCAGGGTCATTGCTATTACCCGGGGCTGAGAAGCAATCAGTAATGCCACTACCTGTTCATCGGTCAGATGCTCAAGAAAGGCAAATGGTTTGCGGGGTTCATCACCGGTTTCCTGGAATTTTTCGCTGATGAAGTTGAAATAAAATTCCTCAATAACCCGTCTTTTAACCGCGAATGACACCGATCCAAGTTCATGGATGGTGGACCTGACGCGCCGCAAGTCGGTTTGGGAAATGCCCTTTATCAGGGTCATTGCCAGGCTTTCCCCTAAAACAGAAAACAGTATGGCGACCTTCTGCAGGCCTGATAAACGATTATAATCTGTGATCATATGCAGATCCTACATTCTTATTTTTTCTTTTTACCTTCGCCTTCTTCTTCGAAGGTTTCGGCGGGCTGCTCGGTTTCGGCGGCCGGTTCGGGCGGTGCCTCCTCCTGCATCCATTCCTGAACAATACGGGTAGCAGTTTCCGGCTGTCCCACGCTCATCGATACAACTGCCTTGCGCATATCATTAATCTCACTTTGCACCACGGCCGGGTTTTCTTCCACCGGCGGGGGAGGTGTAACGCGGGGCTGGGCCTGCTGTTGTACAGAGGGTGCAGCTGGTGTTATTTCAGCTGATTTCTCGGCTACCGGGGCCGGCTTACGTTTTTTTTTCCGGCGCGGTGGTGGCTGCATCATCCACGGTGGTGGCGGAGCATAACGTGGTTTTGATCGGTTGGTCATCACCAGAACAATCACCAGTGCAACCACCGCCAGGAAGGTTAACAGACCCATTAAATACAGAGGCAAATTATTCATCCCACCCTGAATTTTATCCAGTTCGGCCTGGACGCTTTCCAAAGTGGCAATTTTTTCAGTTATCTGATTATCCAGGGCTGAGCGTTCGTCAACGGCCTCCACTACACGGGCCTGGGCGGCCTGGGCTTCGGTATCGGTTGTGGTTGCATCGGATAACCGTGATCGCAGATCCTGGATTTCCTGGTTCAATTGCTGGAGTCGAGCCGAATCCTCCTGCAATATCTGCTGACGCTGTTCTTCAAAAGCCCTGGCACGGGCTGATTCTTCCAGCTTACCTAATTCTGTCTCAAAATACGATCTGTCCTGCTGACGGCGTTGGGATTCCTCCTGTTTGTAGCGGTCCAATTCTGATCGCCAGTCTTCTTCAGCTGCCGCGGTAACAACTTCCTGCTGTTTTTCCATGGCGTCCACTTTGTCGGCAATGGCCTTCAACATAATAGCCTCGGCGGAACGCTGGTCCCGGCGTTCTTTAAATGAAGCGGTCATAATACTTAAGGCGTCGCCGCGCGACTTCTTATACTGTGAAGCAACCATTACAATCTGGCGAATGTTTTCGATCAGCTCCGGAGCAGCACCTTCCTGTAGAATCAGACTGATATCCATTTTCCTGATATGGGCAACCGCTGCTTTCTTATCGGTTACGACCTTAGACAATATTTTATCACCAGTGCCGGCTGATGTTACTGGTTCCGTGTATACATCAGCGGTAGCTGCAGCTGGTTCCTGTTCCGATCCACTGACTTCGAACTCAAAACCGGGAATTGGTAGATAGTCGCTGGTAGTGACTCCTTGATCAAGCCGGGTGGCACTTTCTTCCAGCCGGGCAGCCGTTTCCTGAAACTGCATCGTGGCAGGCTGATTACCGGGAGCGACAGTAATCTGTTCCTGAATTTCGTTTGAAATCTCCAGGTCAACGCTGACATCAATGACATATTTCTGTTCATCGATTATCTTTGACAGGGCCTCGGTAATCTTCTGACGGATATCATTTTCCACCATCAGCTTCTGTGTCAGATAACTGGCTTCCTGTCCAACCGCTGAACTAAATAACAGGGCAACGGTCGCTAAAACCATTATACTTGTTGACAACCGCTTACTCATAATAACTCCTTTTATGACAAATTCTTTTCTGCTCACTTAGCTTTGAAAGTTATTTCCACCCGCCGGTTTTTTGCTTTAGCCGCATCGGTACGATTAAACTGCGGAATCATGGACGGAGTCAGAACACGATCTGTTGGCCGTTCCCTTGGCAGATATTCAGCCAGCCCCACGGCCTCCAGCCGCGTCGGATCCACACCGAGCTCTATTAACTTTCGCACTACTCCCGCCGCTCGGGCAGCCGATAACTCCCAGTTGGTTGGAAACTGAGCCTGGAATCTGGCCGGTAGTGGATCGCTGTCGGTATGGCCTTCCACTGCAATCGGAAATTTATTTTTAGGATCATTAATTGTCGGTACAATCTTTCTCAACACATCGATGATGCCGGGCTGCAGGTCGGCTGAGCCGGAAGGAAAACTGATATCGGATGAAATACCGATCGTTACTCCCTTCGGGCTGGTGCTTATTTCGACATTTTCCTGTAAGTCGCGATTCTGCTCCACCATGCGATCAACGGCTTTTTTAACATCGGCCAGATTCATGGCCTTGCCTTTTTTGGTTTTCTTACCAACCTTTTTGCCCATCGAGTCGGCCATTTCCTGAAGTTTGACCGGATCAATCGTTGAAATTGCCGCCAGCAGAACAAAGAAGGCCAGCAGCAAAGTCATCATATCGGCAAAGGTGGCAAACCATGCCGGAAGGCCTTCGTCTACTTCCGCAGCTCCTTGTTTTTTAAATTTCTTTTTTTCTGCGCTGGTTGCTGCCATAACAAACTCGGCTTATTCTCTTTTCCATTCTTTAGGTGGAATGTAGGAATTTAATTTTTCGCGGACAATCAACGGGTGTTTACGCTGATGGATCAGGCGCGTGGCTTCAATCAGCATCGATTGCAGAGAACTTGAATGAGTGATTCGTTGATTGAATTTTGCCGCCATCGGCAGGAAAAACAGGTTGGCGAATACAGCACCATAGAATGTTGTTATCAAAGCAGCGGACATACCCGAACCAAGCGCATCGGTTCCACCACCTGATTCACCGCCGAAACCCGACAGCATGATCACGAGACCGATCAAGGTTCCGATCATACCCCAGGCCGGTGCCATGGTCCCCATGGTTTTTAGCAGATCGGCCTGGCTTTTCTCCCGGATTTCTCGATAGTCGATTCTAGTCTGTAATATTTCTGTCATTTCATCCAGCGAATAACCGTCTACCACCATCTGGGCCCCATCCCGGAAAAACGGGTTTCTAATGGTTCCCAATCCATTTTCCAGTTCGCGGGCACCCTTCCTGGCAATATCGGCAACGCGTACGGCTTCATCGACAAACGGAGCAAGCCGGATAGTACTGCCACGAAATACGACACTGATAGCGGTAAACAGTTTTGCCAGGTCGGGCATCGGGAAAGCCACTGATAAAGAAGCAATCATACCGCCGAACACAATCAGAAAACTGGACAGTGAAATAAATCCCATTACACCGGAACCAGCGGCCGTTGCTGCTACAAAAATTCCGCCGCCAATGGATCCAAGCCCAATTAACAGTCCTATAATAGTTGCAATATCCATAGAAAGGTCCTATTCCTCAATTACACTGGTGGATTTAAGTCTGTTTTCGTGTAATGCTTTTAAGATATTTCTTACATCTTCGTATTCGGGATCCATGCGCAGGGCCAGGTTCCAGTTGATCGTCGCCCGCTGGACATCACCCAGTTTATAGTAAATTGATCCACGCCGGGCATAAGCCAGGGCCAGGTTGGGATTCAACTCAAGGGCTGATTCGACTTCCTGTAAAGCCTCCCGGTAATCACCGGCGTAAAAATACCGTAACGAACGGGAGAGGTGGCGCATGGCCTCATTCATATTCTTTTCAATTACATTGCTTGACAGTTTCATAGTCCGCAGTGAATCTTCCAGGTGTAACGATTTCTGCTCCATGGCTGTCAACCGGACCATCAAATTGCGCATTTCGTTCTGAACCATTGCCATTGAATCACGGAGGGTCAGCACGGCAGCATCGGCATAAGCCAGAGTGGAATCCATCTGTCCCGATAACGATTCATAGGGGTCGGTACCTGGTAATTTCAGGCCAGATTCGGGAATAATCGGCATGATCGAACCGGGTGGAACATCCTCTGGTTTCTTTTCCCGGGCACGTGGGACAGACATTTCCAATCCCAGGGTGAAACCGGGATGACCGGCCCAATAGGCGGTTTCCCAGTCCGGTAATTTTTCAATGTGGGTGAATCCTAGGTTCAGGCGATAATCCGAGGTAAGGGGGATGCGGAGTCCCACATTGATACCCGTTCCATCGAATTCACCCACAAGATCTAATCCGCCCCATTTTCCAAGATAGGGCGTATTTAAAACAAACCCGGCAAAGACGCCTGTGCGGGTCCCGGTGCTGGTATCGCTGGCCACCGTGTCAATAGTTGCCAGGCTACCGGTTCCAAAACCCATATAAGTACTCATGCGGTACTTGCCGATATCTTTATCGCTGCTGATGACACCGAAGAATGATAATTGATCGGGGTTAAGCTGCAGGCCGCTGTCATCATCGGAATTCTGGAAAACAACATCCTGCAGACCAGCCGAAATTGAAATATCTTCATATGAATACAGTTTAAACTGCATATGAAAACCGAACTCCACCGGTGCAGTATAAGGCACGGTTCCGATCCGTGTCAAATCAGTTGTGTCGGCCCCTTGAACCGAGCTGAAACCCAGAATAAAGCTTTTTCCCAGTTCGGCGTCGAAATAAACGCCTTTAGCCATATTGAGATTTGTAAAATTGTGGATCTCGGTTCCAAAACCAGCGGTAAACAGGTTCGGTGATTTACTGGCGGCACTATAAGGAATTTTCATCATCGGGCCAGGCCTGGTATAAGCCACTCTGGTTCCCGCCAGAGAAATTCCGGTCAGACTTAGAAAAATGATTATCAGTGAGGCTTTTCTCATGGTAACATTTCCGCTTTTTTAAGCTCCATGCGGGCCAATTTAACATATTCACTGGCAGGATGGTCGCTCACCAGTGTCTGAAATGCAAACAAGGCTCTTTCACCCTGGCCCAGCTTGCGGTATAACAGGCCCTGTTGTATAAGGGCATCGTCCCGGCGATCGGTTTCGCCCATAGAAAGAATTTTTTCCAGTAAATCCAATGCGGCCGTGGTCTGGTTCAGGCGGTTATATGAATCGGCCTGCCAGTACAAAACATTAGCTTTAATCCGTATGCTAACATCATCAAGCACCAGATTGTTGAAATGCTGCAGGGCAGCCTCATAGTCTTCGCGCTGGTAAGCAAACACTGCCGACATATATTCCGACTGATTGAATTGTGGTTTAACTGGCTCGACCGCCGCTATCTGTGGTTCTATTTTAACAATTGACGTCTGTTCGACCGGCGCCTCGTCAGCGGCCACCGGATCAGACTGAACCAGGGCCGGCTCCGGTTCTACCGGAGCGGGGGGTTGTTCAATAACCGGAGGCCGGGACATCTCCGCCAACATGTATCGCAACTCCTGATTTTCCCGACTGAGGCGCTCCATCTCAGAATGAAAAGAACTTTCCAGGGATGCAATCCTTAGATTGATCCGGTCCAGAGTACCAATCATTTCTTTGGAAGTGGCCATATAAACAGCGCCGCTTTTGATTTTATTGATCCTGAATTTCACATCTTCCGAGGGTGATTCAACCAAGCGTGAGTATTGTTCTTTTCCGGTAACCGGTTCAATCACAATCCCCAGATCCAGGAAAAATATATCAGACACGGATGCTTCACCGCTGCTCTGCCCGATCAAAAAAGAGGAACAGAACAGAATCAGTATCAACCCGACCAGCGTTTCCTTGTATTTCGCCGGCGGCGCGGATAACATTATTCGTATTCCTCCCAATCGATCACATATGAATAACCGATAAAAGATCCGAAGGAATGGGGAACATACAGCTCAAAGGCCCCGACTGCTCCCGGCAGCAGGGTCGCATCGGTTGTGATTCCTGAATCAAAGGTGTGGAAGGCGCCGCGCACAAAGGTGGTCAATGTTTTGGTCTCACCGCTCCAGTTCTTCCGGAACACGAAATCAACCTTGACAAAGTCCGCGCGTCGGCCACCGATATTTTTAATTTCCCCGGCAAAAACAATATTACCCTGTTTATCTTTGGTCTCATTGATATTACCAACCAGAACACAGTTGGCCGAATATTTTTTGCTGGCATCGCGGTCAGTCGGGCTGGCTGATGTATAATCGGGCTGGGCCAGCTTCGGCATCGGGGGGGGAGAATAAGAGTCGCGAATCTGTTCGGGTACATATTCCTGGGTTTCCTCGGAAACCACATTATCAACTATGCGGACGATGGTGCTGCGGTCAATAACCAGATACCCGACCAGCGTCTCCACCTTCAGGGTTTTTTCATCCTGGTACACGATTTTTCCAAAAACGGTACTGCCGTTTTTCAGAATGATTTCCTTCGAGTAAATTGCCAGCGGGTTGACCCACATTTTGCTCTGTGCCTTCAGGTTTTCCACCTCCGAACTCAAGTGCTTGATCTCGGCTGCCATTTTTTTCATCTCAAAGCTCAGCTCATTGATGATATAATCCTGATCCTGACCCACACTGGGCTCGGCACCTGTGTTGGTAGCCACCACCGGTGGTGGTGGTGCCGTTTCCAGAACCAACTCCAGATCTTTGATATTGTCTTCTGCAACTGTGATCTTGAGGTTCACCAAGCCTTTATCGCCACCATCGGCATTGATGGTGTAAGCACCCGGTAAAACATCCTCCAGTTCGAACCGTCCGGCCTTACGTCGGCCCTTGCCGGTTTCAGTTCGTCCAACGGCTGTGTTGTTATCGTCCAACAGAAGAACAGGGAGATTCTCCACAGCCTCTCCTTCGGAGTCGATTACTACACCGGAAATTGTTGCGCCCTTTGCCCACAATACTGTGCCGAAAAGGATGCACGTAGCTAGATACAATAGGATTTTCTTCATAGTTTCCCCGGAAACATGATCATTTACCTCGGATTCGCAAGTCGCCGGTGATTATACTCACCGACGGACGAACTAATATAACTGCATGTAAAAACATATGTCAAGAATTAATACATGGTCTTTTCCAGGCCATGAATTAAGACTTTTTATGGAATTTCGGTGGTTTTATAAGGAATAAACAGCCGCGTATTTTTCTTCCAGATAATCCATAAACGGTTCGGCCACCAGATTTTCCCCGGTGATATCTTTGATCAATTGCGGTGCCGTACGACGGCGCCCCACCCGGTGTACTTTTTCCCGCAGCCATTCCCTGAGCTCAAGCAAGTTACCAGATGCTATTTTTCCGTCAAGACCTTCTATCTCTATGCGGGCCTGGTTCATAATTGGTGTATTGTACAGATTGCCCAGGGCATAGGTGGGAAAATATCCAAAGCCGCCGAACGACCAGTGAACATCCTGCATTACGCCGTTGGCATCGCTATCCGGTCGAACCCCCAGGTATTCTTCCATCTTGTCGTTCCACAACTGCGGCAATTCCGCCACTGGCAGTTTATCATTAATTACCATGCGCTCAATTTCGAATCGGAGCATAATATGCAGGTTGTAGGTGGCTTCATCGGCATCCACCCGGATCAAGGACGGCTCAACAGTGTTAATCGCCCGGTAAAAACGATCCTGGCTTACGGCGCCCAGCTGGTCCGGGAAAATATCCTGTAGTTTGGGATAATAATAATCCCAGAACGGTTTACTGAGACCAACCAGGTTTTCCCACAGGCGCGACTGGCTTTCATGGATACCATATGATACTGCATCACAGAATGGTGTCCCATACCATTTTGTGTCGAGGCCTTGTTCGTAGAGGGCATGCCCGCCTTCATGAATAGTGCTGGAAAGTGCTGACAGGATATTATTCTTGTTGAAGCGGGTTGTAATACGCACATCGGTGGGATGGAAGCTGGTTGTGAAGGGGTGGGCGGATTTATCCTGGCGTCCGCAATTGAAATCATACCCCATGTCCTTTAAAACGATCACGCCGAAATCCCACTGCCTGGCAATATCAAAATCCTGCCGTAAGAGTGAAACCTCTGTATCAACCTTGGAAGCGGCAATTTTCTGAACCAGCGGCACCAGCCGTTCCTTAACGGCATCGAACAGAATTGTTACCTCATCAGATGTCATGCCGGGTTCAAAATAATCCAGCAGTGTATCGTATGGTGTCGTGGCAACACCCAGGTAATCAATTTCCCTGAATTTCAGAGCAATAATTTTTTCCAGATGGGGGGCAAATTTAGAGAAATCGTTCTCGCTTCTGGCCTGGGCCCAGACCTGTTGGGCCATGGATGTGGCCTGAGAATATTCTTCCACAAATTCTTTGGGTAAGGCCGCTGCCCGGTGGTAATCGCGCCAGATTTCCTTCACCAGCTGGCTGGTGACGGGCTCTAAATCATTTTTCATCACTCCGCTATCCAGGTCGATGAGTTCACCCAAAGGTCCGCTGACCGCCGGACCAACCAGGCGCTCGTGACCCAATGTATCCAGCAGGGCAATCTGGTCCGCCCGACTGGTACCGCCACCATCGGGCATGTAGGTTTCCTGATCCCATTGCAGGAGGGCTGAAGCACCTCGCAAATCGGCAATAATCTTTAATTCTTTTCGTAATTTATCTACGGGTAACATAGTTTCTCCTGTCCTATTTATTTCCAGAAAGCTTCCAGTATATCCTGCCGGTGCTTAACATTTTCACGTTCTTCCAAAGCGGCTTTTTCCAACTCTGGAATCAGCCTTTTGTTTAACGCTTTATCGTAAGCTTCCAGAATCAGCTCAAAATCATTTTCATCTTTTTTCTCATAACTGCGGCCCAGCCATAGATACGGTTCCCCCTGGCTGGTATCAATTACCGCCGCTTCACTGAATTTAGTCAGTGCTTCCCATAGATCGTTGGGCCCCCCTTTTTTATAGTGGGCGCGGGCCTGGGCCATTGCCAAACCATAACGTCCTTCTTTTTGACGGGGAATATAATCCAGCGCCTTTTCATAACTAATTATAGCCTCGGGCCAATTTTCAGCAGCCATTTTTTCAGTCCCTCCAGCAAGATAAACCTGGTTCAGTGCCTGAATCAACTCTTCGTCATCCGGACAGGCCTGATTCAGCGAATCCGCTTTAGCCATCAGCCAAGCCGGATCAGATTGTACCAGATCACTGAAATCAGGGCGCGAAGTTCCACAGCCGGTGATGGCCCACAATACAGCCAGAACTAAAATACCAAAGACAAGAATAGATTTATTTATTTTCATAATTTAATTTACATATGCGACTGTGAACGGTGAAAGGCTGCCGGACAGCAATGTCCGGTTACCAGGAAACAAGGATATATCGGTTTATGTTCACATAACTCAATCACACTGAGAAAGAAAACAATGCGAAAACTTACTCTGGGGAGAACAAATGTATTGGTTTCGGCCATCAGCCTGGGAACCTGGGCACACGGTGGTCCGAGTGAATCCGGTGGTCGGCCTGTGGGCTGGTCCGGGCATAATGACGAGCAATCCAAAAAAGCTCTGTTACGGGCCTGGGAGCTGGGTATCAATCACTGGGATACCGCTGATGTTTACGGCAATGGTCATGCCGAAGCGCTGATCGGTGCTGTCTGGAACGACGTACCGCGTGAAGATATTTTTCTCGCTTCAAAAGTAGGTTGGGACCAGGGCGCATACAGTCATTTCTACAATCCCGACCATATGCGCGCCCAGCTTGAGCGCACACTAAATTTATTGAAAACCGATGCTGTTGACCTGTATTATTTTCATCACTGCCTGTTCGGTAAGCAACATCAATATCTTGATGTTGCCCTGGAGACAATGCATCGCTTTAAAGACGAGGGTAAAATCCGCTGGATCGGTCTGTCAGATTGGAATTTAACAAAAATCATGGCCGTAATAGACCGGGTCAATCCAGACGTGATCCAGCCTTACCGCAATGTGCAGGACGATTCCTATGTATCCAGTGGATTAAAAACCTGGGTTGATAAAAACAATGCCGGGGTGGTATTCTTCTCCCCGCTCAAACACGGACTCCTGACCGGTAAATATGACCAGCCGGTAAAATTTCCTGCCGGCGACTTCCGCTCAAATATTCCTGAGTTTGGTGATAATGAAATGATTCAACGCCTGAAAAATAATAAGCAGGCCTTAGAAGATCGTTTTTCCAATCATCCCAACCCTGTATTACACGGAATAACCGGTGCATTATTTTTTGATTCACCAACAGGCTGTGTGTTACTCGGGCAGCGTAATCCCAGCCAGGTGGAAGCAGCGTCCACGCTTGGTGAAGAATTATCTGCGGCCGATGCCGAATGGATTTTTAATCTGTATCAATAATCAGAAGGCGGAAATTGCAAAATGTCGTATAAAATCTGGAAAAACCTGGAACAGGTCGAGCGCTATGCCAATAAACGCTACCGCAGTTGGGACCAGCGCTGGATCAGCGAGCGGGAGCAAAGTCTGATTGTCAAGCTGTTTCGGGATAACGACCTAGGCGGGAAAATCCTTGATGTTCCCAGCGGGTTCGGGCAATTCAACAAAATTCTCAGTGAATTTGGTACGGTATACGCCGCCGACCTGAATCACTTTGCGGTCGAATATTACAACCAGAAAGTATGCCCGGAACCGGCGGCGGTTGAGGCCAGTGCCAATGACCTGCCGTTTGATGATGGTTTATTCGATACCGTTTTCAGTTTTCGCCTGCTGCAACATATACATACTGCGGAAGACCGTACCGGAATTCTTACTGAGCTGTCCCGGGTAAGCAACAACCATGTGGTAGCATCATTCTATATTTCAAACCGGATGCATCTTGCACACCGGGCCGTTGTAAAAATGCCCTCGCGGATTACCATGATATCTAAAGCACAATTGCTGGATGAAGCCCGCGATGCAGGCCTTAATCTGGTTACATTAATATCGGTGATTCCCGGGTTGCATGCCCACCGGATTGGATTATTTGCCAAGAAATAACTTTTTCAAACTTCTTTTCCGGCGGCGGTAACGCAGTATATTTGCTCGGTATTTCTCATAACCGGACTGCCAGTTAAACGCCACATCGCTTTCCTGACAATAGGCTTCAAAAAATATCGGATAAAGCTCTTTGTTGGTGTTGGTTTTGTTACCCAGATTAACCTTAGCCATATCCCGCAGCCGATGCCGGACCGAGATCTTTTTTTTCAACTTTGCCCGGTTGAGGTCTACCAAATAGGTTTGCAATTTCTCGTCAACCAGAATATTGCCGGGAGTCAGATCATTGTGCGTTATTCCCTGGTTATGAATTCGTGCAATTCCCAACGCAAAATCTTTAACAACTGCTGTTGCCGTTTTCTGATCCGGGTTGGATTTGAGAAATTTGCGCAGCGTTTTGTGGGGTTCAATTCCTGTGGTGATATAAAGATTTTTCTTTACCAGCCCCCAGCGTCGGACTGTGTGAACAAATACCGGTTTAGGTGTCCGGGCCCCAGCTTTCAGAATTGCCTCGGCCACATTCCAGCTCTGTTGGGCACGGCTGGCCATTCCAATCGACAGGAAATAATGTATCCGGTGGCGCCAATCAAATAATTTAATTACCTGAGACCCGGCCGGTGTTGTCACTGCGGCAACAATATTGGGGTTTGTGTCAAATAACTTACCAGCCGATTCGGTTAACCCTTCCCTGTCAAACAGGTTGACGTTCTCCAGGCCGGCAGGCAGAACCCCCTCCTTATGGATTTGTTTAAAAAGGTGTTTTCTCATATAACCGCACCATTATATTTCATAAATCAGCACAAATTTCAATCTTCATTATTTCTAATCCCTTTACTGTCCGGCGTCGCTGCCCGACCACCCAATTCTATTAATAAACGAATTCTTGATGTAATTTAATAATCAAGGAGCTTTAGAATAATCCCCTTTTCGGAGTTTTACAATGAGTACTAGTAGAAATATTTCTCCAAACTATTCCCTGGGAGGAATAGTATTAATTGCCATCGGAGCCTTTTTTCTTCTCGATTCGTTTGGAATCCTGCATTTTGGGCGCCTGATTTCAAACTGGTGGCCGATCATCCTTATTATTGTCGGAATGGGGAAAATCAACAGTAATAAACCCACCGGTGTTATCTTGATTGTTCTGGGTATATTTTTTCTATCGGCGACCCTGTTTAATCTGCACTGGGATTGGTTGTGGCGTCTCTGGCCAGTGGTGCTGATCGCAATTGGAATCAAGATCATCATGCAGGGAAAAGACTCCTTAAAAAACACTGATGCTTCGGATGACAGTTATTTTTCCCATAATTCATTTTTTGGCGGTGGGGAGCATAAAAACCTGTCCAGCGATCTAAAGGGCGGTGAGCTGGTTACGATCTTTGGAGGAATAGAGCTGGATTTAAGCGAGGCACAACCGAGTGAAAACTGCAAAATTATCTGTACAACAATCTTTGGCGGAATTGAAATCCGTGTGCCAACAAACTGGAATGTAATTGTATCCGGCACCCCTTTATTCGGCTCAATTAATAATAGGACCAGGCCGCATGATGATCCTAATAAGCTGGTTACGATAAACATCAATGGCACAGCTTTATTCGGTAGTATTGAAATAAAAAACTGATTATCCAGATTCACTACGGCCTTCCGGTTGCTGCCTATACCACCACATGTATTACTTGGCCTGGGTCTGCTGGCTGTAAGTACGGCCAGTATTTTTGTCCGCCTGGTACCTGATTTATCCGCTATTTCGATCGCGTTCTGGCGAATGGGAATCGCCAGTGCAATCCTTTGGCTGGTTACCGGCTTTCAGGGAAAACAGCGTCTATCAAACCTTAATCGTCGCCGGTCGCTGCTGGCCGGTATATTTCTGGGAATTCATTTTGGCTGCTTTTTCGGAGCCCTCCAAAACACCACCATTGCCAACGCCACCCTGCTGTCAACGATGACACCGGTTTATACCGGTTTAATCGAACGGTTTCTGTTTCAACGAACCTGGCACCTGAAAATAATAATTGGTTTAGTATTGGCTCTGAGTGGCGCAATTATAATTCAGGGTGGTCAATTTGATATTGGAACCGCCCACACAATAGGAAACCTTCTTGGGCTGGCCGCATCTGCTGCCATGGCGGTGGTGTTGATGATCACCGAACGTATCCGGAAAGAAGCAGACGCCCTGATATTCAGCCGCAGTCTATATCTGGTCGGAGCGCTCACCATGCTGACTGCCGTCATAATAAGTAATCAGCAACTGCTGCCTGGCGACTCTGCAACCTTCCTTTGGCTGATCCTGCTGGGAATTATCCCAACGGTTTTCGGCCATACAATATTTTATTATTCGGTGAAATTTATCCCGCCGACCGTAGTAGCTGCTGTCCCGCTGGGAGAACCACTGGTGGCCTCAATTATGGGTTGGATAATATTATCAGAGCGTGTGGCCGGTGCGACTATTGGTGGTGGGATAATAGTATTGACCGGATTATTCTTGATTGTCTGGCCCCGGCGTCAAATCAGACCGGTTTAAAAATCGCAGCCAGACAAGCGCTGATTTTCTTCCCGGTATTTAAGTAACTCTGAATAATCTTTAACATACCCCCGGTTTTGTTCCGGCAGAAGGGCGCCGATCCGGCACATCAACTCAGTTCCAATTGTTTTCAGGGCCACCCGGCGGCCGGGTGTTTTAAATTGTTTTGAATCGAACGGGCCAAAACTCTTTCCAATATTAACCTGGACGGTTTGCCGGACGCCACGGAACAGATTTACCCACAGGTTTTCGGTGCCAACAACACTGACAGGCAGAATCGGAACATTGGTCATCAGCGAAAGATAGGCCGCACCATCCTTGGCCGGACGCAATACCGTATCGGTGGAGGTGGCCTCCGGGAAAATACCCAGAATCTCACCCCGTTTCAAAACCCGCAGCGATTCTTTGATCGTAGAGGGCACCAGATTGGAACGATTAGTGGGAATAAAACCATACATCCAGGGTGCCCATACCATGCCCGGGTTAACGACCTGGTCGCTGGCCATCAGAAAATTTATCGGACGCCGGACACCATAAATCACAAACACCGGGTCGAGGACACTGAAGTGGTTGATAGCAACAATAAAAGGGCCTTTAGCCGGAATAAACTGGCGGCCGGTAACCTTAATGCGGCAAAGGAGACTTCCGATAAACAGCGTGAAGTAACCAGCCAGATAGCGAATAATTTTTGGCCGTGGTCTGTATTTATCCAGTTTGTTCATCTTCGAATTGCTCAGTCTCTGATATGCCTTAACTAATACCCGGCTCAAAATTACTAATTAATCCTATGTGAACCTCCAACGAAAAACCATTTGAATATCTCACCTCCCGGCATGAATTTCCACCAGTGAAAACATCACCGGAAAAACAAAGCGCCTATGAGCTTTTCCGTCGTCATGTTTCCCGGGGTAAAGCAAATTTCTTCAGCCGTTATGGCATGGACTTCATAATGGGGCAGCGGAGGGGAAATTTCCTTTATGATATGGATGGCCAAAAACAGGTCTTTAACCTGCACTGTAACGGCGGGGTTTTTAATCTGGGCCACCGTAATCAGGAATTAATCGATGCGCTAATCGAGGCCACTGGCGAACTGGATATTGGCAACCATCACCTTGTAAGCCGTGAGCGGGCTTCCCTGGCAAAGGCCCTGGCGGATACAATGCCGGAAGAATTAAACACCACTGTTTTCAGTGTGGGGGGCGGCGAGGCCGTCGACCTGGCAATTAAAATCGCCTGCGGCAATACCGGTCGGACCGAAATAATCTCCGCCTGCGGAGGATACCATGGGCATACCGGTCTGGCGCTGGCAGCCGGTGATGAAAAATACCGCAAGCCCTTTGCACTGACAGCTGACGGCTTCAGCCAGGTTCCTTTCAACGACCTCGAAGCCCTTGAGAAACAACTGTCAGATAAAACGGCAGCTGTTATTCTTGAAACCGTTCCGGCAACGCTGGGAATTGTACTGCCAGAGACTGGTTATTTGCCCTCTGTTGCTGATCTGTGTAAGAAAAACGGGTCCCTGCTTATCATCGATGAGGTACAAACCGGCCTGGGAAGAACCGGTAAATTGTGGGGTTTTGAGCATTTTGATGTCACGCCTGATATCGTGATTATCGGCAAAGGACTTTCGGGCGGCATCTACCCGATTGCAGCTACCGTTATCAAAGATTCTCTTTATCACGTTTTCGAAGATGATCCATTTATCCATATTTCAACTTTCGGCGGAGCAGAACTTGGTTGCCGGGTCGCATCAAAAGTCCTGGAAATAACAGCGTCAAAAGACTTTTTATTACAGGTAGAAAAGATGTCGCTCCTTTTCAGCCAGGGATTATCCCAACTGCAGAAAAAACACTCAAAAACATTACTGAAGGTTCATCAGCTGGGTTTAATGGTTGGGCTGGTGCTGGCTGGTGAGGACGGCGGAAAAATAATGACCAAGGCCGCCTACGACAACGATCTGTTGATGGTATATGCCGGAAACGATCCCTCAATCTGCCAGTGTATGCCGCCACTTACAATTACCGAAAATGATATTGATTTTATAATCACAAAGCTGGATTCAAGTTTGAAATCCCATCGACAGCTGCAGCACCTCCTGGGGGGGAAACAAAAAATCAACCGGCTGTTAAGGCGCAAATCCAAGTTATGAAAACAATTGATCCCAATTACCTCGAACGGTTTGAACATGGCCTGGATCCGCATGATATAGCACAATCAAAAATCCCGGCCGAAATTCTGGGATTTGGGGAAATATCTACAATTTTTATGATCGGCGATGACCAAACCCGGGCCTATAAAAGAATGCCGCTGTTCCATTCGGTCACGGAAGCCGAAACCTATGCCCGCAATTACCGGATTTATTGTCACCACCTTAAACAGGCCGGCCTGAATCTCCCGGAAGATGAAATCCGTATTGTAACACTACCCGGCCGGCCGGTTGTTCTTTATCTCATACAGCAACAATTTCCACCGGAATGGTTTGCCCATAAACTATTACACACACTTGAAGCGGGAAAACTGCCGGGCCTGGGTGAACGAATCAGGTCGGCTGTTGCGCTTCCATGGAAATATAATCAAATCAACGCTCCAACGACTGAGATTGCCCTCGACGGTCAAATATCAAATTGGGTGTTTGAGAACGGCGATGTGGAAAAGGGGTTATTATACTATATCGATACATCCACACCGTTATTCCGTCTCGATGGCGTCGAACAACTGAATCCTGAATTATTGCTTCAGAGCGCCCCCGGATTCCTGCGCTGGATAATCCGCAGCCTTTTCCTGCAGGATGTAATGGAACGCTATTATGACCAGCGCCAGGTGCTGATCGATCTGGTGGCCAACCTGATGAAAGAGCAGCTCCCGGATCTGATCGACCCAATGCTCAACCTGATTAATTCTGACCAATCAACAGATTTAAAAGAAATTACGAATAAGGAAATTCAAGGCTATTACCGTGAGGATAGGATTATCTGGACCCTGTTTCTCGCTTTTCGGCGCACGGACCGCTGGATTAAAAAGGCGCTGCTTCATAAACGGTATGAATTCATATTGCCGGGAAAGATTAAGCGCTGATGTGTGATACTTTTGTGGTCTTGCCACCCAATACCGCCAATGGTTCAATTATTTTTGGAAAGAACAGTGATCGCGAGCCGAACGAAGCCCAGTTGCCTGAATATTATCCTTCTGCTGTTCATCCGAATGGATGTAAGTTGAAATGCACCTACCTTGAAATTCCCCAGGTCGGGGAAACAAACGCCATCCTGATCAGTCGGCCCTTTTGGATGTGGGGTGCTGAGATCGGCGCCAATGAACACGGTGTGGCAATCGGTAACGAAGCGGTCTGGTCAAAAATGCCGTTGGAAAAATCAGGTCGCCTCACGGGAATGGACCTGCTGCGCCTGGCCCTGGAACGATCCGCTACAGCCGAAACGGCTCTGGAAACGATAACTGAACTGTTGGCCGAATTTGGGCAGGGCGGTGAATGCGGCTATCAAACCAGGGGGATGTTTTATCATAACAGCTTTATAATCGCCGATCATCGTGAGGCCTGGGTGCTGGAAACCGCCGGCAACCTGTGGGTGGCAAAAAAGGTGAGCTCCTTTTATGTCATCAGCAATGGGCTGACAATCGAAGAAGATTACCACCTGGCCCACCCCGACCTTATTATCACTGCCCGCAAAAAAGGCTGGTTGAGGAAAAATCGGGTGTTCAATTTTGCAAAAAATTATTCCGACTGGTTCTATACTACTTTTTCCGGCAGCCGGGACCGGCGAAGTTGTTCTACTAATTTTTTTCAGTCAAAAACCACTGGATTCAATGTTACTGACGCCTTTACCCTTTTACGTGATCATGGAACCGGCAACTATACCCCGGACGGGCATTTCCTGATGAATTGCGTTTGTGCCCACTCAGCCAATAAAATTGCCCGTCATTCGGCCCAATCCACCGCTTCGCTGGTGGCTGAGCTATCGAAGGACCAGCAGACATACTGGGCTACCGGTACCTCGGCGCCCTGCACCGGTATTTTCAAACCTTTACGGTTCGGTAATACAGAATGGCCAGACGATGGCCTAGGTACAGAACCGGGATCTACCAACACCTCCCGCTGGTGGCGCCACGAATTATTACACCGTTCAATATTAACTGATTTTAATAAACGTCTGGCAGCGATTAAATCTGAGCAGAATAAACTGGAACAGCATTATTCATCACTGGTGGATGAAACCAAAACTGCCGATATATCCAAACATACAATTGATGCGTTTAATACCAGCGATCAGCTGGAAGCGAACTGGCAGGCAAGGATTAACAAACTTCCGGTCGAAAACCGACCCCGAAATTATTACCGCCGCTACTGGAAACACCAGAATCGAGCAGCCGGTATCAGATTGCTTTAAAACATGTAGGCAATATCAGCCCTGATAATCAGGCTGCTTTCCTGTTCTCCACCCGTTTTTACGCTGCGCAGGTCGGCTGTTCCGCGAATGGACAGGTCCTCCAGCACCCGGTAGTTCGCGCCGGCCCTGACATTCATTCTGGAAAAAGAATTAGAGCCGCTGCCGGAAACAAAACCCAGCCCGCCGGTCAGTTTCAGCCGATTATCAAGCATACCATAGGAGGCATTCAAGTTAACACCGGAGATAGCTTGTTTGGCATCGACTGTCTCCTGATTGTTTAATGAAATAATCAGAGTAGTCTTGAGCGGAATCTGGTACTGGGTGGCAATTGACAGGGTGGTCACATTCGATTTCATCGCCGGAGAAATGAAGGTTGTATCATAAAACGTGGTGTCATTATTAAAGACATCAAAGGGTTGATCGCCTTCTTCCCAGCGATCATCTAAACGGTCAAAACGCTGCAGGCGATTGTAGTTTACAGCCACGTTGTGCCGCACGCCAAGGGCATCAAAACCATAATTCAAACCAATGGATGCGTTGATCGTATTTTCATCCATCCGGTTGTCTTTCAGGTGATAGCCGGTCAAATCACGGATCGTATCGGTGGCAGTGTAGACAAACACCGAATCAAAGCCCGTCGTATCCTGGTGGGCGTTACTGTTGAAACGCGGTTTAGAGCTGAATTTGATATTTACTGACGGATATTCCACCCCGGGGTACACTCCGAGATTAAAGGTGTAGGTTTCAGTGGTTGTAACCGTGGAAACCGTTCGCACGGTGTTGTTGTCCTGGCGGCGGTAGGAACCACCTACGAACAGCTTGTTTTTCAACAGGCGCATCCGGTCGGATATCATTAATTCACGGGTATCGCTTTGCAGATACGGGTTCCCCAGGGATTTATATTTAGGCCCGACCCTTTTATATTCCAGTGAGAAATAATTATTCAGAAAATTGGTTGTCATTTTATAGTTATAAGCCAGTGATGGCATCTGGAAAATCGTCTTTAACATATTATCCGCCATCTGGGCTGAATCCAGATCGATCGGTACCAGGGGAACCATATTCTGATTAATGACAAAGAAATTTTCATAATCACCCGGGTCGATCGGAATATCGTCCAGTGAAACGAGGCCGGTTTCAACAATATTTCCATCCTCATCATAGGTCTGCCCGATAAAACCATCGGTACTGTCATCGATCAAAACATCCAGATCGGCTTTGGTCATGGCCCCTTCCCAGATATTGGTATTCAGCATACTGAAAGCTAATCCGCCTTCCATGGTGACATAATTCTTATAATTAAATTTCAGGTCTGTTCCGAAAACGATGTTATCCTCCGGTGCGTCACCGGCCCAGCTGATATCGTCGGGATCTTCAATAAATATATTGTAATGGGGAGAATAGGCGGCAATATTGACTTCGTCCAGATTCCGGTGCTCGAACACACCGCCTTCCATGGCGGCCAGCAGGGTTGAATCAGAATCATATATTTCGGTCTCAGGAATTGTAATTAAGGCATCGCTGATATCGCGGTTAACGGAATTGATGTTATCTTTGGCTTTCAATACATTAACACCCCATTGGGCCCAGCGGCCGCTGCCAAAACTGAGGCGGGCCGAAAACACGTCACGCTGGAAGGTATAGCCCTTGCGGTCCAGTTTAAAGATGGTATTGGTCACAGCTGAGTCAAGCTCATCTGTTTCGGTGATCAGTGTTCCGGTATAGGCCAGATCGGTATCGGTACGGCCATCGATGCTGCGGGCCAATTCACCTTTCACAACATGCAGGTTAACCCACCCGGTGGTTAAATCGGCACTGATACCCCGCACCCTTTTTCCATCCAAAGTGTATTTTGAATGCCGGGAACTAAAATCACCAAAATCCAGGTTCAGCCAATTTCCGACACCGGCATTTATGCGCAACCGGTTTTTAGGTTGTTTATAAGGGTCTTCATCTGACGTCAGACGAACATCGGCTTTCAGGCTGATATTATTATAACTACCAACGAAAGAAGCGTTGGTTTTATATATATCCAGGTAGTTGCCCCCACCCTGCGGATCACGGGAATAACTGCCATTTACCTTGCCGCGATAGGTGATCGGGCTGCTGCCTCTTTTATCTTTAGCCGATTCACCGGCGACAATAAAGTACCAACCCTTTCCGGGAATAGACTGTCCGGAGGCATTCTTTGCATTGATTTGAATATAATGGCGTCCCGGTGTCAAGGTCATTGGAGAGTAAGCTACCAGATCGACACTGATATCGGCCTGTTTTGAAACATCCAGGCCATCAACACGCAACCTGATTGTGGATGGATCCACAGCTTCAACGTTATACAATGATGCGGCAATATATACTTCGTTTTGTGGTACGGTTGACTCGGGATCAGGGCTGAAAATCAGTATTTCACCTTTACCAACACCGGTAACCCGGGCTGAGACCTGAGTACCGGCGGTACCGGGGATCAGTTCTGTCACGCCCGGTGTGTCCAGCCGGACCTGAACCGGCGCCCCCTCCGGGTCATTGGCCGGATATGTCAGCAGCTCATAGTTAACCAGATCGGCAGCCATAAAATATTCAAACTGCTGTCCTTTGAAATATTCCGGTGTTATTTGAATCCGCCAGACATCGTCGTACAGTTCCATATATCGCTCAATGAAACCTGTTTCACCCTCGGAGCGGAACAGGATGCGGACGTTTTCCACTTCCTGGTCGGCGCTGACCATAGCATAAAGCACCAGTGGTTCGGAGGGCTGGTGCTGATATACCGGTTGGTGTACTATCGAACCTCCTTGAGCCAGAACCACACCGGTCAATAAAGCAAAAATTACAGCCCCGTGGCTAATGTATCGAAAAAACTGCAGAAATTTATTCTTCATAGGCGGTAATTGAATTTTAGAAGGTTATTAACATTTCCTTTTTATTTCCGCGGGAATCTTCCAGCTTGATAATCAGGGTTCGTTCAGCCCGGTCTCCGGCAACAACCCTGGTAGCGATAAGATCGCCGGTGCCCGGATCAAGCTGACAGCTTTCGATAACCACATCCGTGTTTACCGTCAGTGTGTTCAGATCCACCTCAGTCTCATCGGTAATTCTGATTACACCAGATAAGCCCGATGGATCCAGGTCGCCGGATACAACCTCAATTTCCGAAATACCAAACTGATTATTGGCGGGGATACTGGCCACAACACCGGCAACTTTAAGGGTTGGCGCATGAATACTGCGGGCGATAACCGCCTTGGAGGAATCATCATAGATACCTTCGACTTCAACCATTATCCCGGGAGTAACGCCACAACCGGACATGCCGGTTGTATCTGACACCAGCACCACACCCGACAGATTGGATGCGTCGACATTACCTTCCATTACCACCAGATCGGCTACCGTAAATTGGTCGTTAACAATATTGGTTTCGGCTGTTCCGGCCAGGCGAACGGTCAATACAATTTTTTCCGGCATGATTACGGTTATTGCCGTAGCCGCCAGGCTGCCCGTTTCCAGATTATAGTAACCGGTTATGGTAACCGTGGCGCCCACCACAATTTCACCGCCTTCAATAACGGTGTTTTGGGATACGACAATATCGGTAGGCGGCGAATCGGCTGAACCTTGAATTATCACCACATCAGAGATCGTAAAACGGTCTCCGGCCAAAGCGCCGGCAACCAACCCTTCCACAACCAGTGGTTCGGCTACCTCGATCATCGTAGCCACCGTAACACCGGACTGAGAATCATAGGCACCGCGAACAGTAACCTGGGCGCCCGGTTTCAGGGGGCCACCCTCAAATACCGTATTGTCCGCTACGGCGATAATACCGGAAATCGTGGCGGGATCAACATCGCCTTCCAGCACCTGAATCTGCTGCATGGAAAATTGCCCACCCGAAACTTCCGTCGCGGCCCGACCGGAAAGTTTAATGGATTCCAAGACATTCATTTCACCGTCACTGGTTGATTCCACAATAATTCCAGCCGGTACGATAATCGTTTCACCGGTAACGGTATTTACCAGCTCAATCGAGCCGCTGTTACTGACGATAACATCACCGGAGTCCGGGTCAGAGATAATCCAGAATTCGGTTCCTTTGACCGATGCCACGGAAGTAGGTGTGGAAATAACAAACTCACCTTTGCGCTGCTCGGAGATAGAGGCTTTCAAGGTACCGTAATCCATGTTAATACGCTTGGAAATACCGGTGGTCGAGCGGTCGCCCGATATCACAACTTCGGTATTACCCTTCAATTTCAACTGGGATTTATCATCCAGAAACATGATCAACGCCTGGCCGTCGGAACCAGTCGAAATCTTATCCTGATCATATAAGACCGTCCCTCGCCGCAATTCTTCAGACTGTCCGGAAGTGGATTTTCTTATTTCCACATTCCCTTCTTTTTTGGTGGTAACAGCCAGTTTGTCAGCTGCAAAACACGGTACAATCAGCCCAAAAACTAAAATTGTATTGATAATCTGTCTAGCCATTACCGGACCTCCCAATTACTGATTGAGAGTTCTCCCTGGTTGAATTTCTCCACCAGTTCGGTAATTTTCTGCCATTCCCCTTCGCTGAATTCCATATTGTCCAGGTTAAACTCGCCGGTTGCCACAAAACCGGTCAGGTCGCCGCATGGTTTAAACAGCTGGTCAAAGGTGTTTTCAGTAATCAGCGCTTTTAAATCTTCCTGTTTCTGATTGTATTCCTCGGCATATCGGAAAACGTAAATCGGGCTGGTTATTTCTTCAATTCCAGTAGTGGTGGATATCCGCTTCTGAACCTGGTATACATAAATACCACCCGGCTCCAGGTCAATAGCATCGATTGAGGGATACTGGTATTTCAAGTCCGGTGGGTTTTCGATATACAGCCAATCCTCGGCACCACCCACTGGCAGAACGGTGAAATCCTCGATGGCATCATCGATCGAAGAGTGCTCATCACACCGGAATTCGGCTACCCTTATATAAAATCCGCATTCCAAACACTGGTCCATAATGGTCTGGGGCAGCACATCCGATGACCAGTAGAAAAACGGATTGGCCTGATTGACCACATTTTCTTCCAGTTGATCCCAGACACCACCCGGCAGACCAACCTCAAGATCGATACGCTGCGGTGTTGTAACAATAAACTCTTCTACACAGTTATTGGAGCAGTTAACGGGAAACTTCTTGGTCCAGGTACCGGAGGTATAATCATAGTATCCGGCCTCAACCTCGAAACTGAAGGCATATTCACCATCCGGCAGTTTTGGTTCGGCCAGTACAGCATAGAGCATGTCCATAATATCATCTTCAGCCAGGGTACGGTTTTCATCTATTCCCACATCGATTGATACCTCGTTTCCGTAAACATCATAAATTTCCAGGTTTTCAGTCGTAAAATCGCGATTATCAAGATTTACCGGCGCCAGGATTTCGAATGGTTTTTTGGTGTAGATATAAGCAACTGTTTCACGGGAATCCTTACCAAGAGCCGGCGACTTCATGGTGGCGCTAAAGGTAACGTCAACCGACACCGGGGGGTCATAATAATTACCGGTTTTTGGACAGTCAGGACATTCCATGTCGTAACTGAATAATTGAACGTCCGTCGCACCTGTTTCCGTGTCAAATGACACTATATAGTAGGTGAAAAACTGGTTAAACTGTCCGTCAATTGCAAAATTTTGCCCCGACAGAATTGCTGAAATTATTAAAACCGCTAATAAAATATTTTTTTTCATAGGTTGCCCCTATTGTTACTGCGCTACATCTAGCCCCGCTGGTTAGACTTCCAAAGATAGCACAGACCAGCAATTAATAAAAGTATAATAGCAGCAACAATGATTCAGGCGTGATTTATAACACCCACCGGCAAATCATCAGATTAAATGCTATTCCCTGGTATATATAAAAACAGGGGGTTGCCCCCCTGTTTCTGATGAAAACGGTCCAGGGTTAAAATGGTAAATCGTCGTCGTCATTATCGCTGGAAATATCATTACCACCACCACTGGTGTCAGCTCCCTTCCGGCCCAGCATGGTGAAATTATCTCCTATAACTTCGGTTGTATAGCGTTTAACACCATCTTTATCTTCCCATGATCTCGTCCTGAGGCGTCCATCCAAATATATCATCTGTCCTTTTTGAAGGTATTCCTTGGCCCGTTCGGCAAGTTTCCCAAACAGAATGCAGCGGTGCCATTCCGTATGTTCTTCGTTGTTGCCCTCGCTGCTGCGCCAGGATTCGTTAGTGGCCAGATTAAAATTGGTTACCGCACTACCAGACGGGGTAAACCGGCTTTCCGGCACTCCGCCCAGATGGCCAACCAGGATTACTTTATTTACACTACCTCTTTGCATGGTATTCTCCTTATGGTTTGGTACATATTATGTGCACATTTTAAACAGGATCACTCCGTCGGAGGTTACACCTGAACTGCTTTTTTTGTCAAGTTGTTTCCAATGGAATCCCATAGCTGATGTTCGTCGCCAAAATTGAAGGTCCTAATATCTGTCTGTCATTTATGTTTTACGACGATATCATAGTGTTTACCAGTTCTTCTGCATAGGCGAATAATAAAAAAGGGGTCTCGGATGAGACCCCTTTTAATCAAAAGGCAATCAGCTTATTTCATCAATACCAACTTACGTACGGCAGAGAATTTACCGGCTTCAATGCGGTAGATATACATACCTGAAGCAACCGGCGAACCAAAGTCATTGGTTCCATTCCAGTTTACGGTATAATAAGCAGCTTCATGCTGTCCGCTTACCAGCGTTCTGACTTTCTGGCCCAGCAGGTTGTAGATGTCAATCCGGACATTGCTCAGTTCGGGAACGTCAAAAGCAATCGTCGTGGTCGGGTTGAACGGGTTCGGATAGTTCTGATGTAAGGCAAATACATCGGGAACTGCCGCATCTTCATCCACACCTACGGTAGAGATGTCAAACGTGATCGTCAACGGACCATTAGAGGCCGGAGTAGCATCGATTCCGTCCGAGGCTGAAACATTCCAGGTACCGGTCAACGAGGTAACGCTCTGTGCTACCATGGCATCATAGATTTCCTGGTTGGGCACTGAGGCAATCAACGGATCGGTGATACTGATATTCCAGGTGGAAGTACCCAGGATCAACTCGAATTCGTAGGTCAGGGTCTGTGACGTGTCGGCATCAGTGGCGGCACCAAAGACAAAGCTGGAAGACATTGCCAGCGTAGCGCTGGTAATATCGATCACCGAACTGTCGGCCGGAATAATCAACGTCGGTTCGGACGGAGGATTATTCAATCCTTGAGCAACAGCATGATTCGAACTGTCTGTGTCAACCAGATACCAGCTGCCGGCATCATCGGATGCGCTCCAGATCGGTATGTAAGAGGTGACATAGTATTCATAATCCACGAAGGCGTAGATATCAGCATCCGTGTAGCTGTTTGACTCAACACCAATAGCAACCGGCATACCGTCACGGTATACATTGTAGGTCGATGGCGGTGGTTGTGGTGTACCGCAAATACCAAGCTCAAAGTTGGTATAATACGGGCCAAACACACCGGCACTGTCCGAACCACTCATCATGGCATAGGCAGCATCATCGTTGCCATCACCAAGGATGTAGGGCAGGAATTCGCCGGCACCGTCTGACGTCATCGGACGCATGGCAACCTTTAGGAAGTTGGTATCGCTGGCCATGAAAACCAGGCCGGTCAGGTCAGCAGCCCAATATCCGGTACCACCCATCACATCGCTTATATAACCAGAGGCGATTGTATCAATGGAAACACCATTTATATCAGCCTCGGAAACAACCCATTCGATTGTACCAGTCGTTCCGTAGAAGGGGCTGGTGCTGGGCATGTAGACATAGAAGAACACTTCTTCCAGTGTCATTTCACCGGCGGGGAAGGTAAATAGCGAGGCCGGTCCACTTAGTGAATCAGTCCAACCGGAATAATAATAAGCCATGCCAAGTGACTGGTTGAAACAGCTTGCACCGCGGTTTGAAAGCAGTTCACTGTTTTCAACATCGTTGGCCTGTTGGGCTTCCAGTTTGAGTTCCGGTAGCTGTGCTTCGGCGCGGGAGGGGGAATCCCAGGTCAGATCGACCGCACCGGCAATACCGGTAGCAACCAGGTTGGTCGGACCGGGCAGGGAGTAGAAGTCGAAATCATCGACTGCCATACCGTTTCCGGCACCGGACAGGGCTGGTCCATAGTGGAAATAATAGAACGCGAACTGAACATATTCTTCACCGGAAACCAGTCCGGCAATATCTTCAGTATAGTCTACCCAGCCTTCATAGTGATCATAGGAGAAATCGGTGACGAGTTCCCATTCACCAAGATCCACACGGGCCAGCAATAGTGCTTCGGTATAACCCATGAAGTCGCCATACCCCTGCTCGTAACCGGCAAAAGTGGTAAAGGCGGAGTGCATATCAGTAGCATCGTAGAACGGTGATACCAGGATAGCTTCGAAGGTATAACCATTGCCATGACCATATTCCACGTAAGCGAAATCGGTATGGTCATTGGCCGGCCATTCAGAACCAGAGCCGACGGCAAAAGAACCTTCGGCGGCAGCGGAGTCACCAGTTACCCAGGTAATTCCGTAGGGATTGTTGGTGTAGGCTGTCCAACCGGTTGGAAGATCACCGGACAGACCTTCGAAATCGGTAACACCAGGTACGACCTGAGTTACAACACCGGCGTAAGCTTCAACAGCTTCGTCCATACTTTCACCCTGTTCGTACATAGATGTGACGAAGTAGGTGTAGTAATTACCGTCTACAGCGGAAGCATCGGTGTAGGAACCGCCGGAAACGTTGGCCAGATATTCCGGGCCATCGGCGTCGAAGGGTACGTCTTCACGGTAAACTTTGTAATCAACGAATTCACGGGCAACATTCTCGTAAGGATGTTCTATCGTGACTTTCTCAATTGATTTCAATTCACCACGGCGGCCTTCGAGCTGGTTCTCGTTCTCAGCAGTAGCTTCCTTATAAGGATTCTTAAGATCGATTTTCTTAAGATTATAGACGGCCGTGCCATGACTGGCCGGTTCATCCCATGTTAATTCCATTGCGGCGGAATAACTGGAGGCAGCCAGGTTCTCGACCGGTGCCAGATAGTGGCTGTCGTATTCGACCCACATATCATCTATGGCAACACCAAAACCTTCCTTCACGTAGGTATCAGAGAAAAACACTACGCAGGGATAGAAATAGGTGTTTCCGCCATCCAGGACCCAGGAGATATCAATTGCAAGGTCTTCCCAGCCAGCGGAATGTCCGGTGAACTCTTCTGAATAATAGAAGAAACCATCATCGATGATTGCACCAACATAGACAAAATCCCAGTCGTATTCGGTGCCCCACCACATATCCATGTTCAGGGTTACTGTTCCATAGGGCATGTTGGTTGTCTCAAAATAATCGGTGGAGAACCAATAGGCGAACTGATCGTGGTCATAGACACCGCTATCGGGATTCGTCAGGGCCAGCAGGGCATCACCATCGCTGGGCCAGATCGTATCCTGTACACCGGTGAAATAGATATCACCAACGACCTTGTCAGTCACCAGGAAGTAGTCCGGACCATCGGAGAAGAAATTCACACCGGAGTCCTGAGCAGCTTCGAAGCTGGTCTCATAGACCAGATTCAGGGTTGAATCTTCCGTCATCAGGATAACATCCTGCGTGACTGTATCATCATAAGCAACCGTAACACCAAACCAGGCATCGCGGAAGCCATCGGCCCAGTATTCGACCTCATAAAGACCTTCGTCCAGGTTGGAGATCAAATATTCACCGGATGCATCGGTGGTGGCGGTTCTTTCAACGATATCCCACAGACTGACCGTAGCGCCAGCCACCGGGGTACCGTCATCCATATTGGTGATCGTACCGGCGATACCACCAATGATACCTTCCGTATCGGTGACGTCGGTGATGTCGCGCGGGTTGATTCGATATTCGCCATAAGAGTAATCAATGACACCAACGATATCATATTCGCGGCCCATTTCCATGGCGACTGAACCGAAGTGGTAATCAACGTTATCGCCAACCTTGAAGATGTAATCGCCGAAATCGTCTGTCATGTAATAATAATAATTACCCATACCGACAACGCGGGCACCCTCGATTTCGACCAACTGGCCTTCCCACGGTTCGGCGTCGGGATCGTCAACCGTCCAGGAGGAATCGATATCCCCGCCGGCAATAACTGACGGACCATATGGGTCTACACCGGTGGCCAATGTTTCCAGCAACTCCGGGTCAACCAGTTCGGTCAGGTCATAATATTCATCGCGCTCGGCATAAAACAGGATTGAATCACCAACAGCGACCGCGGCATCAAAATCATAGTCGTAGACCATGACACCGTTGTAGGCGCCTTCGGCATCGCTTACCCATACATTATTGTAGGCATCGTTGGCAGAAACAACACCAACAAACAGGGCGGTGATACCATCTTCGATTGTACCGTCAGGGTTGATCGAATTGGTGGCTGCGATCGGCGTGATACCGGCATAGAGCGTAAGTTCAGCACCGCTGACGGCATCAACAACCGTATCAACAACGGCATCGCCGGGAATGGCGGCTGAAGCAGTCAACAGGATGCTTGTTGAGTCTGTATCAACTACGGCGGTGGCAAACGTAACGCCCACTGTTCCAAGAAATGAGAAGTCAGCCACATCAACGGTTGTCAGTGAATCAGAATAAACTATTTCAATCACTGTTTCGCTGAGCGGGGCGGCGCTTATAGGCATATTTGGAAGTTCCCCGGGATGGATACCAAGATAATTAAATGTATTCTGGTCATACACTTCCCACTCGGAATCTTCGGTAGTGGTACCTGCTGAAGCGGCCCAGTCAGTATTACCTGTTGTCACTGTAGATTTACGAACAAGGGTGTGTTCTCCTGTTGCGCCGGCAACACCAGCAACATCCCATGCAGAACCAGGATCAGTCAGGTAAACACCGATTATATCAATCAGTACACCGTTGTAGAATAATCCAACAGCATCATCGCCATTATAATAGGTAATAGTGCTGGTAATGTCGGTAACCGCAATTATTTTATCATCTGCAGAAGAATTACCAATAACAAATACATCGCCTGCAGTTAAAGTACCAGACAGCTCTTCTGTATTCCACCAATCACCGCCATTGCTACCTAACTTGACAACATAGCCATCGAGGTCAATATCTGCACCTGTTCCATTATAAATCTCAACAGCCTTATTGCTACTGCTGCCCTCGATATATTCCGAGAAGAATACATCCGGCGGTGTAAAATCAAACTCAACGCCAACGGCAGCATCGGTAACCGCACCGCTATTGGCACCATAAATTTCAGGTAATCCATCGCCATCCAGGTCGCCAGCGAAGCGCATACCGTACACACCACTGAAACCAGTGGCTGTTACGCCTGTTTCCGCAACCCAGTTTGCGGCAGCCGTCGGATCACCGCCCTGGTACTCATGAACAGTTATGGTCGTTCCACCGCCGGAAGCCAAGATTTCTACCTGACCATCTAAGTCCCAGTCGCCAACCTGAGTACAGACACCACCGGAATTTCCAGCGACATCCAGTGTGTGAACATTGGCGGTTGTCATTGCCGAAAGGTCGGTCCCGACGGGGCAGGTAATACAATACAGTACACCGCCACTGTACATGGACAGATAGACTTCGTCGCGTCCATCGCCATCCAAATCGGCTGGAGCAAAATCATAGAAGGCAAAATCGTCAACCAGCGTCAGATCCGTCTGAATGTAATTATGTACTGTGTAGGTATCAGCAGCATCAGCTTCAACGATTAACATTGCACCATGATCCCAGGCTGCAAATAAAATCTCTTTATTTCCATCGCCATCCATATCAGCAGTAACAGGACCGTATGGAGATCCACCTAGCGGGAAAGTAGCATCTGTTCTTTCATGTTTAAATTCTTCTGTCCAGACATGATCACCACCGGCAAACGTACCTGCCGTGACAGAATAAACCAGAAATTCATCATAATCATTGGCTGAGCCGTTGTTTCCAACCATTAACTCCTGAATACCGTCACCATCAACATCGCCAACATGGAAATTTTCAACATACCAACGATTTGCGGCTGCCAGATCACTGAATAGATGGATTGGCGCTCTCATTGTATCGCCAGTTGCATCATATTCATAGACATAGAGCCCGCCATTTGATCCGGTTGCATTTACACTGACGATAAGTTCCTGTTCACCATTACCATCAAGATCGCCATAACTGACATGGCGTGTTGATGAAGTGTATCCACCAGCCAATTCGCCGGTATCAAAGAACAATTCCGCAGTATTATCACCAGTGATTTCATAAACATAGGCTCTTCCGGTGCCAGTAGTACCATATGAGGCCAATAGAACTTCTTGGTGGCCATCACCGTCAAAATCACTGCCATACCATAAATCGCGAATGATTTCACCAGAAGCTTTTGTGCCAACGGCAAAACCATCAGTTGCCGCTTCTCTGGAAGCAGTGAATTTACCGTCTAAAACTGGTAAAAACGGCAAGTCTCCGTCACTACCAATTGAATCAGCAAATACTACTGTAGCCAGAACCAGCGTCATTAAAGTTAAAATTGTTAAGTTTTTAACAACGTGTTTCATGTAGGTCTCCCTCTTTACTTTAGGTTTGTTATCGAAAATAATGTTTGCAGTTTGTTGCATGCACGAGGGCGCAAGACGCCCATCCCCTTTAATAATAAGTGAACTCAATATATGAAACTGTTGCAAAGCCAGTCAAGTACTTGATTTCTGGTTCAATTGCTCCCTGCTCCCGTCAATAGATGCTAATATTTACGTAAAACGCCAACCACAATTCCGTCAATCGACAAACGGGCGCGGTCAACAAACAGGGATTTATACTCCGGATGGGCCGGGCGCAGCTCAACCTGTTTTTCATGATCGTAGTAAGTTTTTATCGTTGCGTCATTTTTGTCAATTAACGCCACCACGGTGTCGCCGCTACGGGCTGTTTTTTTGCGACGGATAACCACATAATCGCCATCAGCGATATGCTGGTCAAGCATGGAATCTCCGCTCACCCTTAAAATAAAGTGCTCGCCACTCCCCAGCAGCTCTGGTGGTACGGTGATATCCTCCCGGTTCTCCACCGCAGCAATCGGCTGGCCGGCGGCCACAACTCCTAAAACCGGCAAGGAATTATCATTTCCTGTGTCCACGATCTCAATACCACGGACCCGGTTCCAGGCCTGCTTGATCACCCCTTTTGTTTTCAGGGCATTGATATGTTTATATACCGTACCCTTGGATTTGAAACCAAAATGGCGGGCAATTTCTTCGAAGGTGGGCGTAAAACCATTGTCGGAATCATAGCTCTTTAGGTAATCCAGAATGGCTGATTGTTTTTTTGTCAGGTACATGGCGTACAGAAATAGTACGCCCGATCAGACAATTAAGTCAAGGGGAAGGTCAGTTCCTGCCGCAGTTTTGTTACCAACTGCTTGATTCGCGGCTCTTTCTTGGAGCGTTGCTCTATATTGCGGCAGGCGTGCAATATGGTGGTATGGTCCCGGCCGCCAAAATGCAGGCCGATCTCGACCAGTGGCGTGCCCAGGATCTCTCGACAAAGATATATTGCTACCTGCCGTGCTTCAACCAGCGGTTTTTTTCGGCTGCTGCTGACCAGCTCTTTTTCCTTATGGTTGGTGGCTTCAGCCACCCGGCTGATTATATCTTCAATCGTTAATTCTGTTACAAATTGTTTATCCAGTCGCTCCTTAACGGCTTGTTTAACCATATTCATGTCGATTTCACGATTGGTCAACGAGGAGTGGGCCAAAACCCGGATAATTGTGCTTTCAAGTTCACGGATATTGTTTTTGATATGGGTAGCCATGAATTCGATGATATCATAGGGTAATTCCAGGCCGTTCTGTTCGGCTTTTTCCATCAATATAGCCACCCGGACTTCAAAGTCCGGTGGTTGAATGTCAACGGCAAGGCCGGATTGAAAACGGGACAGCAGCCTGTCCTGCAGACCCTGCATCTCACCCGGATAGCGGTCAGCGGTTAACACTATCTGTTTGCCCGATTGATATAACTCGTTAAAGGTGTGAAAAAATTGCTCCTGGGTTTGCTCCTTATTCTGGAAAAACTGTATATCATCTATTAATAAAACATCCGTATTGCGATATTTTTTGGAAAAATCAATTGTGTTGTTCTTTTGAATTGACGAAATGAAATCCAGGGTGAATTTTTCACTGGTGGCACAGATCAATTTCATTTCCGGGCGGGTCTCAATAATCTGGTTGCCGATTGCGTGCATCAGGTGGGTTTTTCCCAAGCCTACTCCACCATAAATTACCAGTGGATTGAAATTTGCCTGACCCGGTTTTTCGGCCACCGAGGTAGCCGCGGCGCGGGCAAACTGGTTGTTGGCACCCTCAATAAAAGACTGAAAGGTGTAATGCTGGTTTAAATGGGGGGTTGGTGCCTGGGGTTTTGGCCGGGCTGGAACCTGCGGTTGTTTTAAATCAACACCAATTTTGCCATTTTCAGGAGAAACAGTATACTTGACCTTTAAATTATTTTTAAAAACCGAACCGATGGTTTTTTCAATCAGGTTGTTATAGTGGCTTTCGATCCATTCGAAAAAGAACTGGTTGGGAACCTCAAGGATCAGTTCCGTATCAGTCAATGCGATTGGTGTTATCGGCTCAAACCAGGTACTGAAAGCGTGATCCGGCAATGTGCGCCGCAACTCCTCTTTCGTGCTGCCCCAAAGGCTGTCGTGTGTGTTTATAATACTATCCACAAGTTATCCACAAATATCCCTGGTTAAATTTACCGACCTATCTCTATTCATCACAATGTGGAAATGAAAAATAATATCCTGGCCGGACTGCTTATCCACACAGCTGGTAATACCTTATTAGTGTTGATATTAGTAATACTTTTTGTTTACCTTCCCGGGCTTAAAACGGAGTAGAAATGAAACGGACGTTTCAACCCAGCAGAAGAAAACGGAAAAACCGGCACGGTTTCCGGGCCCGTATGGCCTCGGTCGGCGGTCGCAATGTTTTACGCCGGCGTCGTGCCAAGGGGCGTAAAGTTTTATCAGCCTAGCCACTGAAACCTTATACCGGATCATAAAATCTATAGATAAAGCACTGCGGTTAGTAACCAAAGTGCTTATTCGCATTTATAGACTGTTTATATCGCCTTTGGTTGGCAGCAATTGTCGTTTTTACCCCACCTGCAGCAGTTATGCGCTGGAAGCTTTTGGGAGTAAGCCTTTCCATAAAGCAGCCAAATTAACAATTAAACGAATATCTAAATGTCACCCCTACCACCCCGGTGGGTATGACCCCTTGTAAACTATGGACAAAAATACAGTTATCGCCTTTATTTTAATTGCTCTGGTAATTTTCGCCTGGCCCTTCTACATGGAAAAAGTGGCCCCGGTTCAGACTGAAGACGTTGCCCCACCCACCCCTTCTACCGGCGACAGCCCGACAACAGCCGCACCAGCAGTCACACCTGAAAACAACAGCACGCCCGCGGCAGTTGTTGAACCCCAAGACGAAGAAGCACTGATCTCATCCGAAGAGAAAACCTTTAAAATCAACCATCCTTTATATACAGCCGAAATCTCCAATCGTGGTGGCGGCTCTATTACTTCATTCAAGTTAAAAACCTATCAGAAACATGATTCATCGGCGGTTGAACTAATCAATTCGGCTAACAGCAACAACCTGGCCGTCTCCTTTATATCAACATTGGATGGGCAGCCGGTCGCGCTCAACAACGCCTGGAATTATGACACCAAAACAACTTCATTTGATGTGAATGACCGGGAGCTCCGGATTGGGTTTTATACATTTTACAACGGCCGGAAAATTACCAAACAACTGGTTTTTATACCTGAAACCTACCAAATCGATGTCGTAATGGATTTAAGCGCCGCATCGGATCTGGTATCACAGGGAACCTACACTGTTAAATGGCCCAACGGATTGCCGGGAACTGAGAAAAACATCAAGGACGACCATACTTATTTCAAAGGATATGTTTATCAGGCCGGCGAGCTCACAACACCGCGCGCCAAAGATAAGCTCAAACTGGAACGCCTGATCGGCCAGACTAATTGGGTGGCTATTCGCACAAAATACTTTGCTGTGGCCCTAATCTCGGATCAGGTCGCGCCCTATGCTGAAATGGGTGGGATCGCCACCAACGGTAGTAAAGTTAAAACTTCTATCTATTCCGCCTCCATCGCTCAAAACTCGTATACGCCTTCGAAAATAAAAGTATATCTTGGCCCCCTGGAGTATCAGCGCGTTAAAGGTCTTGGGGTAGAGCTTGAGAAAATTATGAATTTTGGGTGGTCGTTTATCCGTCCGATTGCCAAAGGTGTGCTCTTTCTACTGGTAAAAATGCATAACAGTATTCCTAATTATGGAATCGTTCTAATTATTTTTGCCGTACTTGTAAAAATTCTTGTCTATCCCCTCACCAAGAAAAGCCATCAATCAACCAAGGAAATGCAGGCCATTCAACCCCTGGTTAACGAACTGAAGGAAAAATATCAAAATAATCCACAAAAGCTGAATGAAGAAACAATGAAGCTTTATAAGGAGCATGGTGTCAACCCGCTGGGTGGTTGCCTGCCCTTGCTGTTGCAGATGCCCCTGCTTTTTGCCCTTTTCCAGGTGTTCCGTTCAACAATCGAGTTGCGTGGCGCCGAGTTCATTTGGTGGATAAAAGATCTTTCCAGTCCTGACACTATTTTCTACCTGCCTTTCTCCATCCCCATTTACGGTGATCAGGTCAGCGTCCTGCCAATTATTATGGGTGTCTCAATGTTTATCCAGCAGAGGATGATGCCGACCCAGGCTTCGGGCCAACAGAAATACATGTCTTATTTCATGACCGGGTTTTTCATGCTGCTGTTCAATAATTTCCCCTCCGGATTAAATCTTTATTATACCCTCTTCAATGTGCTGACTATCCTTCAGCAGAAATATTTAACACCGCAACATTCAAGCCTGCCTGCAGCGGCGGATAAGCCGGTTCAAAAAAAATCCGGTAAACAAAGGAAGTAAAATCACAATCCTGTAGTGGTAACTACCGACACAATCGTCGCTTTAGCCACCCCCCCTGGTTTAAGCGGTATTGCCGTGATTCGGCTGAACGGTCCCAAGGCACTGTCTGCCACCAAACACCTGTGTGCTGCGGAAAACATTGTTAATATTAATCTTGTACCACAGCATGCTGGCTTGCACACTGTTTTTATTAACAATAAGCCGTTAGACGATGTTATAGTAACTTATTTCAAGAAACCCCATTCCTACACCGGGGATGATCTTATAGAAATATCCTGTCACGGAAATCCAGTTATTGTCGAAGAGATTATTGCAAAGGTCTGTCGGCACGGCCTTCGGATAGCCGAACCGGGAGAATTTTCACTGCGGGCCTTTTTAAATGGTAAAATTGACCTAGTGCAGGCTGAGTCTGTCGCCGGTTTGATCTCTGCTAAATCGCTAACCAGCGGTCGCCTTAATTATCGCCTGCTGAAAGGCAGACTATCCAACCGCTTTACTAGCCTGCGTGACGAAATTATTGATTTATTGACCGAGGTGGAGTTTGATTTAGATATTTCCGAGGATGTTCTTAATCCCAATCTTGCCAAACACGCCCTGGAAAAGATCGCCAGCCTGAGTGCCGATCTTGAAAACCTGCTCTCAACCTATCGCTCCGGACGTCTTCTCAATCGTGGCGTTAATGTAGTAATAGTGGGATCTCCAAACGTCGGAAAATCAACTTTATTGAATGCGTTGGTAAAAAATGATCGTGCCATTGTTAGTCCAACACCGGGAACAACCAGGGATACTATAGACATTACCCTGGTATTGGAGGGTGTGCCGATAAATTTAATTGATACTGCTGGACTGCACGACACAGAAGACATTATTGAACGGGAAGGTATCAGGCGCACCAGACAAAGCCTTGACCGAGCCGATCTCATATTAGCTTTATACGATATCTCCGGGGAAAGCATAATATCGGAATACTCCCTCCCGCCTGGTGTTCCGGTAATCAATATTATCAATAAAATCGATCTATTGCCCGATCAGACTGCTAAAAATGATTTAAACAGCATCCCTCAACCGTTGTTTATCTCAGCCCTTAACGGCCAAGGTGTTCAAAAACTTGAGGCACTGATAATCGACACGCTTAAACTTAAAATTGATTATACCTCCGAGCTGCTATTGACTACCGCCCGCCAGCATGACATTATCTCCCGTTGTAAAAACTCCATCATACAGGCCGGTATACTGCTTGACAATGCCAATATATCATTTGATTTAATCTCGATCGAGCTTCGCGCCGCTGTTTCCGCGATTGATGAGTTGCTCGGTAAAACCACAGCTGAAGATATTCTGAATAAAATATTCGGTCGATTTTGTGTTGGTAAATAATAGTTCCACGTGAAACACGATGGCTGATTTTGATATTATCATTGTCGGCGGTGGACACGCCGGAATCGAGGCAGCTTTATCCAGTGCCCGCCTGGGGGCCCGAACAGCGCTAATCACCATTAACATTAATGCTTTGGGGCGTGCCTCGTGTAACCCGGCCATTGGTGGTTTGGCAAAAGGGCAAATTGTTCGTGAAATTGACGCGTTGGGTGGAATCATGGGACTGGCCGCCGACAGGGCCGGCATTCAATTTAAGCTGCTTAACCGCTCAAAAGGGCGTTCGGTCTGGTCACCGCGGGCGCAAATTGATAAGCGCATCTACGAACGCTTTGTTCAACAATCAGTTAAAAACCATCAAAACATTACAGTGATCGAAGGTGAAGTTGTCGATATTACCACCCTCGTGAATAGTGTTTCCGGTGTTAAGCTGTCAGACGGAACTACCATTCGATCCTCAGCGGTTGTGTTGACCTGCGGAACTTTCCTTAACGGGTTGATTCATATCGGGCAAAGAAAGGTGTGTGCCGGCCGGATGGGTGAATCGTCATCGCTTGGTATAACCGAAGCCTTGGTCCGGCGCGGTCTGATTGCCGGCCGGTTGAAAACCGGTACACCGCCCCGCTTGATTCACAATACGATCGATTGGTCTCGGACAGAAAAGATTCATGGTGATATAGACCCGGTCCCCTTCTCTATAAGATCAAATAATTTCTCCCCTCCAGACCTGCCTTGCCACACAACCAAGACCAACACCAGTTGTCACGACTTGATACATGACAATATAAAACTTGCTCCCCTTTTTTCCGGTGATATAGGTGGCGTGGGACCGCGCTATTGTCCCTCCATCGAAGATAAAATATATCGTTTTTCTCATCACAACTCACACACTCTTTTCTTAGAACCGGAATGGACTGATTCTGAGCAAATATATGTCAACGGTTTTTCTACCAGCCTGCCGGAACAGGTTCAGCTGGATGCTTTACGGGAGATACCCGGACTTGAAAACACTCATTTTTTCCGACCGGGTTATGCCATTGAATATGATTTCTTTTTACCATCCCAGTTGAAAGCGACCCTGGAATCAAAAATTATCGGGGGACTATTTCTGGCTGGACAAATCAATGGTACTTCCGGATACGAAGAAGCCGCAGCCCAGGGATTGGTCGCCGGGGCTAATGCCGTCTATCACTCTCGCCGGGAGTCTCCATTAACCTTTGGTCGTGACGAGGCCTACATTGGCGTTCTGATAGACGATTTAATCACCAAAGAAACGCTCGAACCATACCGCATGTTTACATCCCGGGCTGAATACCGATTGTTACTGCGGTATTCAAATGCCGACCGACGCCTATGTGAAAAGGCGTTTCACTTTGGGTTGATTGACGACAAAACACATGCTTTGACTCAAAATAAACTGTCTGCAACCGATCGTCTGTCGGGGGCTCTGAACAGGTCTATTAAACCATCCTCAATTAATCCGGTTTTGAAAGAATTGGGTGAACCGGCAATCTCTGAATCTATAAAAGCCAGCTCGTTAATAAAGAGGCCTGCTTTTGAAATAAGACATCTGCCCAAGGAATTTATTCAACCTTATCTTCCCCGGGGTTTCCCGTCAGGTATTATTGATGAAATTGTCTCAGAAGCTGAAACCGAAATAAAATATGTCGGCTATATTAAACGACAGCATAAACAGATTCAAAAAATGAACCAGCAGGAGAATTACAAAATTCCAACTGCTTTTGACTACCGTGCTGTGCGGGCGCTATCAAACGAAGGGCGTGAAAAACTGATAAAAATCAAACCAGAAACTTTGGGACAAGCAATGCGAATTTCCGGTGTGTCACCGGCTGATATTGCTGTCCTGTCTATTTTCTTATTTAAAAAATAATGTTTGTTTCACGTGAAACACTGGACCCCAACCTCCGGCAACTGCTGGTTTTATTGGCAGGCCAGGAACCTGTTTCAGACCTCTGTAAACTAAACGCTGGTGAAAATACTCCGTCAATTGGCGGGCTTACGGGCGATGCCTTATCACTAATTATTTCTTCGTTTTGGTTGTCGATAGAAAACACTACTATATTCATTTTTAGCGACCCGCACGAAGCTGAAAATATTTATATTAAATCCTTTAACCTGATTGGTAAGCAGGTTCAGTTTCTTCCTGAAAGCCAGGATACCAAGGCTGATGTCCCGGGGTTTATCAGTGGTTGGGAAAGATACCAGGCTGATCTCATTAAAGCGCTTTCTTCTGGTTTTACCGGTTCAATTATCACCTCCGATAAATCATTTACCGAACCTGTGTTTCCTGTGGGCCATGTTTCCAGCGTCAAGCTGGCAGCCAGTACTTCATTAAATCTGGATGAATTAGTGCAAACGCTTGATTCTTGGGGGTTTGATAGGGTTGATCATGTTTATACACCAAAAAGTTTTGCTGTCCGTGGTGGTATAATTGATCTCTTCAGTTTAACGGACAGCATGCCGGTGCGCATTGAGTTTTTTGGAAACACAGTCGAATCTATTCGTTCTTTCAATCCCGTTTCGCAGCGCACAGTTCAACACCTGAAAACAGTCGAATTGTTTCCGCCACCGACAGCCACCAGGGAACAGAAAGAATCTCTGGATCAACGGATTACAGAAACGAGTACCAGGTTTTATATTGAAAAAGATACGCAGGGATACACTATTGGTGTTTTACCAAAGAGTGATCCACAATTAATCAACTGTGAATCTACGTCTTTTGTACGCCACTCATGGGAAGTAAAATCAACAATTCTGAACAACTCTTTTAAACGGTTTGGTAAACAGGGAGTTTTCTTCTTTATTGACACTGAAGAGCAGCGTGAAATTGTTAAAAAGCAATTGGCTTTTACGCCGATATTTATACCTTCTTCTCTTTCTGGCAGCGTTATTCTGTCGGACTTTAATATTGTCTGTTTCTCCTATTCCAGTCTGTTTCGTTCCTCACCGGCATTAAAGAAACGTTGGGCAATTCCGGATGTTAAGGTTGACCACAAAGCTATTGGTTCGTTGGATTCGATTGGATGGGGTGATCGACTGGTACACAAGGATTTTGGCATTGGAATATACCGTGGTCTTCAAGAAGTAAAAGGTCGCTCGGCAACACAGGAATGTATAAAAATTGAATACGCCGATAATGGGGTTGTTTATGTGCCGGTGGATAAATTTTCAAAGGTCCATAAATATATTTCTTCCGGAGATTCGTCGCCTGCTATTTCCCGCCTTGGAACGAGCTTATGGGAAAAACAAAAACTAAGAACCAAAAAGTCTGCCGCGGCTGTGGTAAATGAGCTGGTAGAGTTATATGCGCAGCGCAGTAAACCACGTGGGTTTATATATGAGCCTGACAAAGAATTGCTGGGCGAGCTCGAAAACTCTTTTCCCTTTGAGGAAACACCGGACCAGGCCCAGGCTATAATCAGTGTCTTTGAAGACTTTAAGCGCACTACGCCAATGGATCGATTGGTTTGTGGTGATGTTGGGTTTGGAAAAACAGAAGTTGCCCTCAGGGCTGCCCTTGGTGCTGTAAGCAGCGGATATAAAGTTGCTTTACTGGCACCAACCACCGTCCTTGCCGACCAGCATTATCTTACAGCGGAGAATCGTCTGGGACAACTGGGGGTTCGGGTTGAACTACTTTCCCGTTATAAGAACAAGCGTGAACAGAATAAAATTACTGAACGTTTATTAAGCGGGTCTATTGACATGGTGGTTGGAACCCATCGTCTACTTTCCGATGATGTAAAAATACCACAACTTGGTCTGTTGATTGTAGACGAGGAACATCGGTTCGGTGTTAAACACAAAGAAAAGATTAAACAGATTAAAAAAAATATTGATGTTTTAACGCTTACCGCCACGCCCATACCCCGAACATTACAACAGTCCTTAATAGGTGTCCGTGATATAAGTAAAATAGAAACTCCGCCTAAAGAGCGTCTTCCTGTTCGAACAGCTATTGTCCAGTATGACTGGAATACTATTCACCTGGCACTAAAGAGAGAGTTGGACCGCGGAGGGCAGGCCTTTTTTCTACACAATAATATCGAAAATCTGGTCTTCTACCAGGAGCAATTACAGAATGCTTTTCCGTCGCGGCGGGTCGCTTTTGCACATGGCCAGATGCCAAGCAAGGCTCTGGAAAAAACCATGCTGGCTTTCTTCGATGGTGAAATCGATATCCTGGTTTGCACTACAATTATTGAATCCGGTTTGGATATTCCGAATGTGAATACAATCATAATCAACGATGCCCAAAATTTCGGCCTCGCTCAAATCTACCAGATTCGTGGTCGGGTTGGCCGCAGCAATCGGCAGGCATTCTGTTATCTAATGATACCAAAAAACTTCAAACTGACAAAAAATGCCTACCAAAGACTTAAGGCGATAGAATATTTTTCAAACCTGGGATCGGGTTATGATATTGCCCTTAAAGATCTTGAAATTAGGGGTGCCGGAAATATGTTCGGGTTCGAACAAAGCGGGCAGGTAGCTGCGGTTGGTTTCGAATTGTATTGCAAGATACTTAAAGAATCAGTTGATGAAATCCTCGGCAACCAGTCTCAAGCCGAGCAGGCATCGCCACACATGGTTTTTTCAGAAGATGCTTTGATTCCCTCTGACTACATGGAGCTTGTACAGGATAGATTGTTCTTTTACCAGAAACTGGCTAATCTTCAAAACGAAGTCGATTTACGCTCAATTGAATCGGAACTTGAAGATCGCTTTGGCCGGCATCCGAAAGAACTGCAGAACCTGTTCTTTATAACGAAACTCCGCGTTTTGTCAAAAGGTTCTGGAATAAAATCGCTGAATATTAACAGTCGAACAATAGATGGAACTGTAACCGATCAAACTCGTTTCTCTGATCCAATGACCTTATTGAATGAAGTTGACAGTCTGTTTAAACAATTTGGTGTTCCTTATCGCTTTAAGAATAAGAAAAACAACCACTTTTCCTTTGATTTAAGTACCAGTGATATATCAGAGTCAAAAGCAATCGCCACACGGATTGTTGAATTGTTTTCACCAATAATACATGGCTAAATTTTACCAGATGAATAAATTACACTTCTATAAGATTTGCACACTGTTTTTATTGACGGTTCTGCTGATCGGTTGCTCCAGACCTCTTTTTACCGGTAATGAGGTAGCACGGGTTGGTGACGCTGTACTCACGCAAGAACAATTAACAAAAAGGCTGCACGAATATAACCTTCAGCCGGAAGATGCCGGTCAACTGGTTTCCCAGTGGGTTGGTGAGCAGTTACTGTATCAGGCGGCTATTAAACATGGTTTACAACATGACAAAATGTTGAAAAACAATCTTGAAAATTATCGCCGGAAATTACTCGGGCAGGCCTATCTTGAATTGACATCGACCGGTGCCACTCACGTTACTCAAGCGGAAATAAGTAATATTTACAATGAGACAATTGAAACATATTATCGCTCAATAGATGAAGCGCGAATCAACCATTTCATATTAGATTCGGAAAATGAAGCCCGCCGTGTTCAAGGAATTCTATCGCGCAGCCGTTCCGGATCTGACCGAAAAGACATTTTTTCTTCATATAATGTCGAGGCTGTCACTGTTCAGCGGGGAGCCTTGATCCAGCCACTGGATGATGCCGTTTTCAATCGGTCTTCACGCAGTAAAACCATTGGTCCAATAAAATCTGATCGGGGATATCACGTGATAGAAATCCTGGAAAGGTACAAAGAAGGAACCTATCGCGATATCGATGAAGTGTATGATGAGCTCCGTCATCAGCTATATCAAAATCACATTGCTTTGAATGTTGTGAATGTCCTTGACAGTTTAAGGGCAAACACACATATCGAAATAAACTTGGGGAATTTCAATCAATGAAACTTAAACACTTATTTATTCTGTCTTTATCAACTGTATATTTTTCTTATTCACAAGTCGCTCAAACAACTGTCATTGATGGGGTTGCTGCCATCGTTGACGAAAATATTATCCTTAAGAGCGATGTGGCTCAGTTAGTACAGATGACATTGTTTCAGCAGCGGATCAACCCTCAGCTCGAGCCGGAAAAACTGATTAAACTGCAAGAAGAAGTTCTGCAATCAATGATCGATCAGAAAATTATTCTTGAAATGGCAAAACTGGATTCAATTGAGGTTACCGAGCGTGAAGTCGAACAGGCTCTCGATCAACAGATTGATAATATGATCGCCCAGGCCGGCAGTGAGGAAAACGCCGAGAAAATGCTGGGCCAGTCCCTGCGTTCGCTCAGAAAAGAATATCAGCAGGATATGGAAGAACGGTTAATTACCGAACGTTATCAGCAACAGCTGCTTAATAACATATCCATCAGCCGCCAGGAGGTTGCCGAATTTTTTGACACCTATGAAGACAGCCTGCCCAACTTCCCTACCCAGGTACATCTCTGGCATATCTTAAATACAGTTGAACCCGGAGATGAGAGCCGTACCAATACCCTGAATCAGTTAAATGAAATTAAATCACGCCTGGAATACGGGGAATCATTTGAAGAACTGGCCGCAACCTACTCTCAGGATCCGGGATCAGCCAGCCGCGGCGGTGATCTCGGTTATGTACGGCGTGGTGCCCTGGTTCCGGAATTCGAGGCGGTTGCCTTTACCCTGGAGGAGGGCAAGATAAGCGACCCAGTTCAAACCCAATTTGGCTACCACCTTATCCAGACACTGGAAAAACAGGGTGAAAAAATTCATGCCCGCCATATTCTGATCACACCTGAACTCACCGATGAAGATGAATCGATCACCTATCAAGCAATGCAGGTAATCGCCGATTCCATTTCTTCACTAAAAGATTTCAATTCAATGGCCAAAACCTATTCAAAGGACGATGAAACCAAAGGACTGGGAGGTGATTTGGGCTGGGTTAATCCACAGGAGTTTCCAATACCCGAGGTGGCGGAAATACTCAATTACATCGAACTGAACCAATGCAGCCCACCAGTTAAAACCCAGTTTGGTTATCATTTGTTCTGGGTAGAAGATATAAAACCAGGCGGAAAACCGGACCTGACCACCCATTGGCCGGATATTGAAGCCATTGCTCTCAATCATAAGAAAATGGACTGGTATACTAACTGGATCGAACGCGCCCGCGGAAAATTCTACATCCAATCAATGGATTAACCGGTTTTCCACAAAGTTACCAACATCATTTAAACAATCGGTTTTTTTCCATTCGGACGGCATAATCAGCCTGGTTTTTAAAAAATATTATTCACTTTCCCACAGCAATTTTCATGTTTTCCACATAAAGTGGTTTCTTAACTGCTGGTTGGTTATTCTTGACTTTTTATTTAAGATATGACCATCCCAGCACCTATTTTCAACAGTATCCACAAGACATAATAATAAAATGTTTTTTCTTATTCATTAAAGAATATTTATAAAGAAGCTTGGTTCAAAAACGACTTGTTAAAACAATTGTATTTCCTTAACATCACATATATTTTGTGGTCGTATATTCACCAGCTAACAATTAACCGTTTCAGGGATAATAATGAAACTTTCTACATCAAAAACTGAATTACAAAAAGCACTTCAAAAATTATCTAAAGCCACTCCAACAAGATCGACCCTTCCGATCCTGAACAGTGTTTTATTTATTGCTGATAACGAAGGTGTTACACTTAGAGCCACTGATCTGGAAATAACAATAATAATTCCCCTCCCTGCCAGCCTGGAAGAGACCGGCTCAGCCGCCATTCCACTTAATACCCTGCTTGAAATAACCAACGAATTACCAGAAACAAGGATAGAAATAGATGTCAATACCCATAGCCGGGTGGAGCTGAAAACTGATCTTGGTGTCTACGATTTAATGGGTAAACCAGCTGATGAATTCCCGGCTGTTCCAGAGGTTGACAACCAGAAAACAATCTCAATGTCCACGGGTGTAATGCGGGAAATCATCGATACGACCAGTTTTGCTGTCAGCCGCGATGAACTTAAACCGGCCTTAACCGGTGTGCTTTTCCAGTTCGGGGAAGATCGGCTCACAACTGTTGCCACTGATGGACATCGATTGGTGCGCTATATAAGAACGGATTACGAAGCGAATAATTTCAGTGGCGATATAATTGTACCACGAAAATTTCTCAGCTTGATCAGTGGTTTTTTAAGTGAAGAGGAAAATATTAATATCAGTATGGGGGATAAACACCTGACAGCGAAACTGGGTGCCGATACTGTAATTACCCGTTTGATTGACGAACGCTTCCCGGATTATGAATCGGTAATACCGGCCGATAATGAAAAACGTCTGATCGTTGAACGCGACACCATTCTCGGCGCCGTTCGAAGGGTCTCTATTTTTGCCAATAAGTCGACGCATCAACTGGCGTTGAGACTATCTTCCGAAAAAACCACACTGACAACAGAGGACCCTGAAAAAGCTTCGCGGGCCCAGGAAGATTTAACCGCCCCCTATGAAGGGGATGATTTAAGCATTGGGTATAACGCCAGCTACCTGAAAGATATTTTATCGCATATTAAATCAGAAAAGGTAATCATTAACCTTAAAACACCGATCAGCGCCGGCTTATTCTATCCGGAACAGCAAACCGAAGGTTGTGATCTGACAATGCTTCTGATGCCAATCCGCTTGAATGACTAACCGGTAAGTTCGTTCGGGCTTTGATTATTAATCGCACGCGATAGCTTTTCCATTTTCTACCTAGATGGCCATTAAAGATATATATTTACGCTCTTTTCGTAACCATACCGACAGTCATTTTGAATTTAACAGCGGTATGAATGTATTATGGGGCCCAAACGGATCCGGCAAGACATCGGTTTTGGAGGGTATTTACCTGTTAGCTTACGCCAGAAGCTTTAGAACTAAAAGAATTCTGGAAACACTCCAGGACGGCTGCGACAAGATGAATGTAACCGGCCGATTTGAAACCAAAAAGGAGGCGCGGGAGATTCAGCTCAATCAAATTCTGGATGGGCGCAGGAGATATTTGATTGATGGCCAGGCCTGCCGGGGTGCAAAAGACTTGATCGGATTAAACCCGGTGGTTGTATTAAGCCCCGAAGAACAGAACATTACCAAAGGGACTCCCGGTGAACGCCGTCTGTATTTTGACCGGGTCTTTTCGGTTGTTTCGCAACCATATGTTGGTTTTTTATCGAAGTACACCCGGGCATTGAAACAACGTAATGCAGCCTTGAACGATGTAAAACGGGGATTACAAAATATTGAATCTGTAAACGCCTGGAATGAGATACTGGTTGACGAAGGTATTAAAATCTGGGATACCAGAGCGGTACTGATCGATGAATTCAACAGCCAGATTATTGAATTCTCCAGGGATTTCACTTCCGGTGAAGTCAATGTAGGCGTGGAGTACCAGGCCGAGGCTGTTTTTAATAAAGAAGAATTACAGGCGAAGATGTTTTCCAAAAATGTTGTTGACCTTCGTCGCGGTTATACGAGCCTGGGACCCCATAGAGATAAATATGAATTCGAGTTTAATGGCTCTGATCTTCGTAAATTCGGGTCTCAAGGAGAACATAAATTATCTCTTGTGCTTATTAAAATGGCTGAAGCCCGGTTTGCAAGTGACCATACGGGTAAAACACCAACAATTCTGTTGGATGATTTATTTGCAAAACTTGATCGCCAGAGGAGCGAACAGGTGTTGAAGGCACTGGGCTCTGAGATTCAAACTATTATTACATCTACCGATATCAATGATCTTGAAGCAAAAGGAATTGATTTATCCGGTTCGGATGTTAAGAATTATTTTCTGGATAAAGATTAAATGCAAAACCTGAAAGGTGAGCTGGAAAAACTATTGGACCGCGCGGGTCTTGCCACAGGTGTTTTACAACAAACCGCCCTGGAAAAATGGGATATGGTAGTTGGCAGTAGCATTTCCAACAATACCACCGCAGAAAGCGTTGATCATGGAACGCTGACAATCCGTGTCGCAACACCAGCCTGGCGCCAGGAACTTTATTTTAAAAAACAGGAAATTATTAAAAAACTAAACCAGGAACTTGGTGAAGAAACAATAAGGGATATCCGTTTTATATGACAAAAGAGAAAACAAGCGGAAGCAAATATAGCGCAGAAAAAATCCAGGTACTCAAAGGCCTGGAGGCCGTCCGGCGCCGCCCGGCGATGTACATCGGCGATGTGGGTAAGCGCGGCCTGCACCACCTGATCTATGAAGTTGTTGATAACAGTGTCGATGAGGCCCTGGCCGGATTTTGTAATAAAATCAAGGTTATTCTCCAAAAAGACAACCTGATATCGGTCGAAGATAACGGCCGTGGTATACCGGTAGACATTCATAAAGGTGAAAAGAAGCCAGCCCTGGAAGTGGTTATGACTGTTCTGCATGCTGGTGGAAAATTTGATAAAGGATCCTACAAGGTATCCGGGGGATTGCACGGAGTTGGTGTATCAGTTGTCAATGCCCTGTCCGAGCTTCTGATAGCAGAGGTTCATCGTGATGGAAAAATCCATCGCCAGGAATATGTCCGTGGACGAGCAGTCAAGAAAATGGAGGTTGTTGGCAAGACTAAAAAAACCGGTACCTCAATAACCTTCAGGCCCGATCCGGACATTTTTAAGACCACCGATATAGAATATTCCATCGTGGCCGACCGATTGCGCGAACTGGCTTACCTCAATAGTAATCTGGAAATCGTTCTGGAGGACCAGCGCAGCGAAGAACTGGTAACAGATTCATTTTATTATAAAGGTGGATTGAGTGATTTTATCAAATATCTGGATGAACACTCCCACCCTCTTCATAATAAAGTAATAACCGTAAAGCGTGACTTCGGAGACATACCGATTGATGTCGCCCTCCGCTATAACGACAGCTACACGGAAAACATTTTAAGTTTTGTTAACAATATTAATACGATCGAAGGTGGTACCCATCTGTCCGGCTTCCGTTCGGCTTTAACGCGCGGACTGAATACCTACGCCTCACGTAACAATTTACTGAAAGGTAAAAAAGGCGAGGGAGTCACCTCGTTGGGCGGTGAAGATTTTCGCGAAGGACTAACCGCCGTGATTTCGATAAAAGTCGCCGAGCCCCAGTTCGAGGGACAGACCAAAACCAAACTGGGTAACAATGACGTAAAAGGTATTGTCGACTCAGCGGTTTTTGAAGGTATCGTTGATTTTCTGGAGCAGAACCCGACGATTGGAAAAAAAATTGTAGAGAAAGCAGTTCTGGCCGCCCGCAGCCGTCAGGCTGCCCGGAAAGCCCGCGAGCTGATCCGCCGGAAAAGTGCCCTGGAGGTCGGATCTTTACCAGGAAAACTGGCTGATTGTTCCAGCCGCGACCCTGAAATCAGCGAGCTTTATCTGGTTGAGGGCGATTCAGCTGGTGGTTCCGCCAAACAGGGCCGCGACCGCCGCTTTCAGGCCATCCTGCCCTTGCGCGGTAAAGTCATTAATGCGGAAAAAGCACGGATTGATAAATTATTGTCGAATAACGAAATCCAGATGATAATTACGGCCTTGGGAGCCGGCTTTGGCGGCGACCCGGACAACGAACAGGATCGTACGGGGACTGAATTTGATGCCAGTAAACTGCGCTACCATAAAATTATTATCATGACCGATGCCGATGTCGATGGTAGCCATATTAGGACGCTGTTACTGACATTTTTCTATCGTAAAATGCCCGAGCTGGTGACCGGCGGTTATGTTTATATGGCCCAACCCCCACTTTACCGGTTGCGCCGCGGTAAAAAGGAATTATATGCCTATGATGATACTGAGCGCGATATCCTGATTGACCGGCTGGCAAAGGAAACTAAAAATCCGAAGGTCGATATCCAGCGTTATAAAGGATTGGGTGAAATGAATCCTGAGCAGTTATGGACAACAACCATGGATCCCGAGCGGAGGTCGTTATTACAGGTGACCATCAACGATGCCGTTGAAGCATCGATGACCTTTACTGATTTGATGGGCAGCGATGTTGAGGCACGCCGCAAATTTATTGAAACAAATGCCGAGTTTGTTGTCAACCTGGATATATAAAAGTTTTGAGCGATTGAAAGAATTAGAGGATTAAAGTGGATATTTCCCGTGAAAATGTATTGAACCGCGATATTGTCGAAGAGATGCGCGAAAGCTATCTCAATTATTCCATGTCAGTAATTGTATCGCGTGCCCTCCCGGATGTTCGTGATGGGCTGAAACCGGTTCACCGGCGAATTCTTTATGGAATGAACGATCTTGGTGTTCAGTGGAACCGGTCACACAAGAAATCTGCCCGTATCGTTGGTGATGTTATGGGTAAATATCACCCCCACGGTGACTCATCGGTTTACGATGCGTTGGTTCGTATGGCACAGGATTTCTCGATGCGCTATCAGCTGGTGGATGGTCAGGGAAATTTCGGTTCCATAGATGGTGACAGTGCGGCGGCCATGCGATATACAGAAGCACGCATGACACGTATGGGTGGTGAAATGCTGCGGGATTTAGAAAAAAATACCGTTGATTACATCCCCAATTTTGATGAGACTCTGAAAGAGCCGGCTGTCTTACCGTCGATGCTGCCAACGCTGCTGATAAATGGATCGGAAGGTATTGCCGTTGGTATGGCCACAAAGATACCGCCCCACAACCTGACGGAAATAGTAACGGCCACAATTGCTCTGGTTGATAATCCCGAAATGACCATTGACGAATTGATGGAGCATGTAAAAGGACCCGATTTTCCGACGGCTGCTATGATTCAGGGTGTTGACGGAATCAAACAGGCCTATGAAACAGGACGGGGAAAAGTGCTTATGCGGGCCAGGGCGGTTGTGGAAACCAACAAGCAGGGCCGCAGTAGTATTATCATCAATGAAATTCCCTATCAGGTTAATAAAGCCAACCTGATTGAAGCAATTGCCAACCTGGTACGCAACAAACGGGTTGAGGGGATTTCCGATGTCCGTGATGAATCGGACAAGGAAGGCATCAGAATTGTCGTTGAAACTAAACGTGACGCGATCCCGGAAGTCATCCTCAATCAATTATATGCCTATACCCAGCTCCAGGACACCTATGGAATGATCCTGCTGGCGCTGGTAAATGGTGTGCCAAAAGTATTGTCATTGCGCCAGATGCTTCAGCATTTTATCGATTTCAGGCATGATATCGTAGTACGCAGAACCAAGTTTGACCTTAAAGTTGCCGAGGAGCGGGCCCACATCCTGGAAGGATTGAAAATTGCCCTCGACAATATTGATGAAGTGATTGCAATAATTCGTGGTAGCAAGGATGCTAATCATGCCCGCGAAGGATTGATGAATTCCTTCGATCTTTCGGAGCGCCAGGCCCAGGCGATACTTGATATGCGCCTCCAGAAATTGACCAGCCTCGAAGTAGAGAAGGTGGTTGCCGAGTATAAAGAATTAATCCAGCTGATTGCCAAACTGAAGGGAATCCTTGAAAGCCGCGTTCAGCGCATGGCAATTATTAAGGAGGAGCTGGAGAATATCAGAGCGGTCTATGGAGATGAAAGAAGAACGGAAATACTGCCGTTTGGGAAAGATTTTTCAATCGAAGATATGATCGCCGAAGAAGATACGGTTATCACAATTACTCACGAAGGCTACATAAAAAGAACACCGGTTGGAACCTACCGCCGGCAACGCCGCGGAGGTCGTGGTTTACAGGGGGCGACGGCAAAAGACGACGACTTTGTGGAACATTTGTTTATAGCTAACACGCATAACTATATGCTGTTTTTCACCGATCAGGGTAAATGTTACTGGCTGAAAGTTCATGAAATTCCACAAGGTGGCCGAGCCACACGGGGCCGCGCTGTTGTTAACTTGATTGGGTGTCAACCTGGCGAGCGCGTTGAAGCGTTTGTCAGCGTCAAAGAGTTTGATGATCGGCACTATATTGTCATGGCTACTAAACGCGGACAAGTCAAAAAGACGGTTCTTTCAGCATATGGCCATCCACGAAAAGGTGGTATATACGCCATTGATATTCGCGAAAATGACAAGCTCATCGATGCAAGGATTACCGACGGTGAAAACGATATCTTGCTTGGCACACTGGAAGGCAAGTCAATTCGTTTCTCAGAACAGAATATCCGGCCCAGCGGCAGGAAAACTATGGGTGTCCGGGGGATTTCTCTGGCAACCGAGGACGATGAGGTTGTTGGTATGGTTATCGTCAAGCGTGAGGGCACCATTCTTGTGGCCACCGAAAGAGGGTATGGAAAACGAACCGATGTGATCCAGTACCGGACCCAAACCCGAGGTGGTAAAGGCGTAATGACTATGCGCACGACTGATAAAGTAGGTAAAATGGTTGCGATTATGGAAGTTGTGGACACCGACGATTTGATGGTAATTACCAACAGGGGTGTATTAATCAGACAACCAATTTCCACAATCAGGACTATTGGGCGCGTCACCCAGGGTGTCAGGTTGATAAAACTGGATGATGGTACCAATATTTCATCAATAACGCGTGTGATCCATCAGGATGAAGATCTGGAAGAACCGGAAAAGCCCGAAGGAGAATCCTCTGACGATTGAAAGCAGCCTGATTTCCGACCGGCTTGATCAGATTATTGAAAGAATTAATCTGGCCAAAGAGCGCTCCGGAGCAAATCAAACCGTTGAGATTGTTGCCGTAACTAAAACCCATCCTCCGGAATTAATAGTTAATGCTTATAATGCAGGTTTACAGACGATTGGTGAGAACCGCATCCAGGAAGCAGAAAATAAATTCCCGGCACTACCGTCCTACCTGACTGCCACCAAACGCATGATTGGTCATTTACAATCCAATAAGGCAGGACGGGCACTAAAATTATTTGATACGATTGATTCCATTGATTCTATCAAACTTGCTGGAAAAATCAGTAATCTTGCCCTGAATCAGCAGCGAGTTATTCCCGTTCTTCTGGAGGTTAATACCAGTAACGAAGAAAGCAAGTTTGGGTTTAAAACCCATCAGATGGAAGAAATGTTGAGTTGTTGTGATCTGCCGGGAATTTCCGTAAAGGGTTTGATGACAATTGGCCCACTGGTTCCTGAAATAAAGGAAATACGCCGGGCATTTATAACATTAAGAAATCTGAAAGAACGATTGAACACTCAGATCACCGCAACTTCAAATATACTAAAATATCTTTCAATGGGAATGAGCGGAGACTTTGAAATTGCTATTGAAGAGGGAAGCACGATGGTCCGGTTGGGCACCGCCCTGTTTGGGGTAAGACAACCATACAAAACAGTATGAAGATACCAGTATATATTATTGCCGGACCGGAAGCCATGGGAATTGAGCAAACCGGAAACAGTTTTTCCGGCCACTGTATTATTGAGAATGAAAACGATGTTTTTGTCTGGCCGGAACGGTTGGATAACATTTGTATAAATCCAAGGAATCTGGATACCATTACGGAAAAATATTCAATTACCAGAGTGCTGATAGTTGATCGTATACAAGGAACCAATGCGATACACGGTATTGTTGATCATATTAATGCCAGTGGGTATAATTTTCTTATAGGAGTTACACCAGAGGGCAATAAACCGCGCTTTCCTGATGTCAGCAACATATATAAATCAATTGACCTGCTTCCACAAGCTATAGTAAAAACCGTTGGTCCAGCCAGATTTTCCACCGCAACGAAAGAAAAAGAAATTATCAGCGAGGGGATTGGTCTGGTAGCGCCAGTAGTGGCTTATTCGGGCGTCCGGGTTTACGGTATTGGGGTGCCCAAGGAGGTTAAATACCCCTTTTCATCAATTGAAAAGATAAAGAAACAGCTGGAAATTAGGTCAGAAGCGTCGAAATACAGCAATTGATAGGAAAACACTTGACTTTATATTTCTTTTAGAATTACTGTATTTAAGTAAAATTATATATATAAAATCATTTTTGCTTCTATTTACCAGCGGAGGATTTGCTATGAATACAGCGGAAATAAATAAAGCGTTGGCAGCGAAACTGGGAAAGACCCAAAAAGAGACCGGTTTAATTATCGAGTCCACAGTTGCCGTGTTAAATGAAGCCCTGATCGATGATGAAAGTTTTACTATACCCAACCTGGGAACGTTTGGTTCAAAAATCAGAGCTGCCCGCAATGCTTTTAATCCAGCTCTAAAAAGAATTGTTCAGTTACCACCAGTGAAAGCGCTTCAGTTTCATGCCTCTGTCGGGTTGAAGCATAAAGTGAAAGACCGGGAGTTATAAAATGAATAGAAAAATAACATTTTCCGAGCTTCAGGATCGCGTGGCTGAAAAAACTGGTTTAAGCAAGCTGGACAGCCACGATGTTCTAAGTGGATTGTCAGAAATAATTCAAGAAGGTTTACTGCGTGATGGCCATGTCAGGATTAAGGGGTTGGGGGCTTTTAATCTGCGAGCAGTTGCGACCCGCCAGGGAATTAACCCACGCACCGGTGAAAAAATAGAGATATCAGGCCATGAGAAAATCACGTATAAACCAGACAATAAGTTGATGAAACTGGTTAACAAGAATAAACCTGAGATTGTAGAAGAAGAGCCGGAAAAAACCATCAATCTTGTACCGGAGTATGAAGAACACGGTTTTTACGATGAGGAAGATAGTAAAAAGCCTTGGTATAAAAATCTTATTATTCAAATTGGTGCTGCAGCGGTCATAGTACTGATAGTTGTACTGTCTATTTTCTGGCCAGGCAAGGAGCCGGTAACAGTGATAAATGAAATTGAACCTATTATAGTCAGCACGGGGGTACAAGCCGGGGTGGATAGTGAGCCTAGTGAAGAAACTCAACCCACTGAAAACGAAACAGTTGTGTCGCAGACTGAAACAGAAGTCGCCGTGGAAGCCGTGATTGAAGAAACACCGATTATTGATGATAAGCACCAAATCAAGAAAGGTGAAAGCCTCTGGAGTATCGCCGAAGAGCATTATGGTAATCCATATTTATGGCCATTGATTTATGCTGCAAACCGGGAGGCTGTTGATAATCCCGATATCTTGGAACCCGGACAGGAGTTGACATTGCCGCAATTAACTGGACAGCCCGACAACCTGGCGCAAGAAGATAAAATCAAACTGGCCGATGGCAACCTCCAGGTATATAATGCCTATAAAAATATCGATAAAACTGATTCAAACGATTTTCTTATGGTTGCGCTGACGCTTAACCCGGACCTGGAAACGGATTATTATTTTGTTCAACCGCAACAGGATTTAGTGACGACAGGCATAAAAGAATAAGGCGTACGTAACTTTTATCAGAGCGAAGGTAAATAGCAACCGGTGAGCACATCCACTAGGGCGATGAGTATTATCTCAATACAATTTACTATGTTATATCGTTCATGATTAATTTATTCCAGGTTGTTTTCCGGAATTATTGAGTCGTACAATGGATTTAAACAAAAAATATTCACATTTCCTACCCCTTTCTTTGGTGATAGTACTTACCTGGCTAGCAATGGTTTCATGTACCCCGAAGAATCCTGGCGAAACTGATTTGACGATAGTAAAATCTGATGCCAGCGAGCTAAATATAACCGTTGAATTGGCGATTACCAGAGCCGAGAAAAGAACGGGTCTCGCACACCGTGATCGCATCAAGCCAGAACATGGCATGCTATATATTTATGGGACTGATAAATATTCCAGTTTTACAATGCGCGGTGCCCGCATTGATCTCTCCGCTGCATATATCGATAGTGCCGGAACTATATTAGAAACATATAATATGATTATTGACCCCAACACAGTTTTCAGATCCTCAGAAAAATGCCGATATGTTTTACAGGTACCGTATGGCTGGTTTGAACTGAATGGAATATATCCGGGCGACATCTTAATCATTCCCGATGAAATAAAACGTATCAAACCTCTATTCTAGAATAATAGTCGATCGACAAGAGTAGAGCTGGTAATTTGCCGGATAAAAGGATAGATACAGCAGGGACTTTGGCAGCTATTGGTGCTTTCCTGATTTGGGGGCTGCTGCCAATATATTGGAAAGCCCTGTTACATGTTCCTGCGTTAGAATTATTATCGCACAGGATAATTTGGTCGCTGGTATTTATTGGAGTTATCATACTGGTTAAGACGCGCCGGCCCCGAGCTGTTGAAGAGCCGGGTGGCTCAACAGCCTTTTTGATACTAGTTATTTCCAGTTTGTTTATTGCAGTAAACTGGCTGGTCTATATTTGGGCGGTAAACAATAACCACATTCTTGAAACCAGCCTAGGCTACTATATTAATCCTTTGTTGAATATTCTTCTGGGCCGCATTTTTCTTGGTGAGCGTCTGCGAGCACCGCAGAAAGTTGCCGTTCTGGTTGCTGTCGCCGGGGTGGCAATCCTCGCATTCAACTATGGGAAAATCCCGTGGATTGCTCTGACGTTATCCACCTCATTCGGAATGTATGGTCTTTTAAAAAAGAAAGTGAAAATAGGTTCACTTGCGGGCCTTGGGGTGGAGACAGCCTATTTATCAGTTTTTGCCCTGGAGTACCTGATATATTTAGCTGCAAACAACAGCGGAGCAATGTGTCAACAGGGATTAAAAACCGATTTGTTGCTGGTAGGAGCCGGACCAGTCACCGCTATTCCCCTGCTTCTGTTTGCGTTTGGCGTTAAGCGAATAACTTTGTCGACAACTGGTTTTATACAGTATTTGGCGCCAACCGGAATGTTTGCCCTGGGTGTGTTTATTTACAAAGAACCGTTTACCGCACAACAACTTGTTACTTTTTGCCTGATATGGCTGAGCTTAGTTATTTATACAGTTGATCAATACCGGGTAAATAAACCTAACAACCTTACTCATCTTTAGTTGATAAAGGATCCTTCCGCAATTTTTTCAACCGGCCCCGAATTTTTTTTGTTTTTATTCGTTTTTCGACAGAAGTTAAGGTGGGTTTTGATTTTATTCTTTGTTTATCCGCCACTGTTGCTTTCCGGACAAGCTGGGCAAAACGCTCGATTGCGTCCTGCCGATTCTGATTTTGGGTTCTGTAGCGGCGAGCGGTAATAGTAAGTATACCGCGTTGATCTATTTTCTTGCCGGCAATTTTATATAATCTGGTTTTTATGGCATCAGGCAGGATGTTGGTATGTTCAACATCGAACCGTAATTGGGCGGCGGTTGCAACACGATTAACATTCTGTCCACCAGGCCCGGACGCCCTGATAAAATTGAATTTTAATTCACTTTCGGGGATATCAATTAGCTCATTAATATAGACCAATGGCGATACCGCATTTAATTAAATAATTTTTCGATTTCCTTGCGCAGCCAGCCTTCCAGATTAAGTGCCTTTCCAGTACGCATATCGGTAACTACAAAGGTAACCGCGGCATCGGCAGCAATTATATCAGTTTCATTGATACAGACAGCCTGATTCAGAGTAATACTTTTATTGCCAATACGCTGAAGTTCGGTGACTATTGTCAATCTACTGCCCATTACAGCCGGTGCCCGATAGTTAATGTTGATATTTACTATTGAAAGACCAAGTTTTTTATCATGCCAGGCTTGACGGTCGATATTATTCTCAAACATTTCCCAGCGGGCTTCTTCCAAAAATTCAAGATAGCGGGCATTGTTTACATGTTGATACAGGTCGAGATGATATCCCCGTACAGTAATAGTGGTTTTATGTGTCATTGTATTAATTCTATATCATCTGGTTTTCAAGGGCAATCTGAGCACCTAAATTGATATTATTCAGTGCCAGCCCAATGTTTGTGTGCAGGCTTTTCCCACCACTCAACTGAACAATCTTTTGGAGTAAAAATGGCGTTACTTCCTTTCCGGTAATTTTTTCTTGGGAACAATCGGCCATTGCCAGTTGAATATATTCTTCGATTTCAGTCGAAGGAATTTCAAATTCAGCAGGGACCGGATTGGCAACAAGTACGGCCGATTGAATATTTGTGGAGCAATTTGCCCGATAAATATTTACTATTTCTTTACAGGATTGAACGGTGATAGGCGTCATAAAACCAGACTTCCTTGAATAGAAGGCTGGAAAATCCCTGGTATTATAACCAACCACACAAACACCTTCGGTCTCCAGGTATTCCAGGGTTGCACCAATATCCAAAATTGCCTTAACACCGGCCGACACAATTATTATAGGTATTTTCCCTAGTGCAGGTAAATCCTGCGATATGTCCATAGACGATGACCAGTTACGGTGAACGCCACCAATACCCCCGGTGGCAAAAACCCTGATACCGGCAGCATGGGCCAGATGTGCGGTTGCCGAAACAGTGCAGGCCCCTATTCCCTTGTTAGCCAAAACGACAGCAATGTCACGCAGAGCCACTTTTGATACGGTTTTGGTTTCGGCTAATTTTTCCAGCGTTAAATCATCTGCGCCGACAACCACCCGGCCTTCGGTAATTGCAATTGTAGCAGGAATTACTCCCCGAGACCGGACCAGACTTTCAGCTTGTAGGACGAACTCGATGTTTTGCGGGTAAGGCATTCCATGACTTATAATAGTCGATTCAAGCGCCAGGATCGGGAGACTGTCTCGGAGCGCAGCTTCAACTTCAGGTGAATATTTAAACAAATCGGTCATTATTAATTCATTTTTCGTAATCCGGAATTTATTAAACATAAAATGAATCTAACCAAACAAACTATCTGTGGTGAAAAAACGATCCAACCACATAAATCAACTTTACTCATTTTTAGAATAGGTGGTAATTTCAATCCTGCTTGTCGCCCCTCTATATATATCTTCGCAGTCACCAGAATTTGGAAAATGATTAAATGCTGTTTTCACCGAAACATATCTTTAAACCACTGAACGCGACAATTTCCCGCCGAGTACTGGTTCTTGCCCTCCCTGTGATTTTAAGCAACCTTAGCCGTGTATTCATGAATCTGGCCGATATGGCTATGGTGGGTCGACTGGGCGCCGAAGCACTGGCTGCCGTAGGAATGGGGAGTATGGTTGTATGGACCTTATTGAGTACCGGAATAGCCTTGCGGACATCGGTGCAGACCGTAGCCGCTCGTCGTTTAGGACAGAAAAAACTTGAAGAGTGTGGCACCGCTCTGCGGAACGGCCTGTTTATGGCGCTGGTCAGTGGCCTGCCTTTGGGAATAATCGGTTACCTGCAGGCAGACAACCTGGCCCCCCTGTTGTTATCGGATATTGCGGTTGTCGATCTCTGCCGTGATTATATGAAAGTAGCCTTTATGAGCGTTGCTTTTACCAGTCTGGGATTTGCTTTTCAGGGATTTTATACCGGGGTGGAGCGGACCCGGCTGCATATGAATGTAACCATAACAGCCAACCTGGTGAATATTTATCTGAACGCGGGTTTCATCTATGGCCGCGAAAACGTAGTTGAGTTTTTCCGTAATTTTTTAAGCGGAAAACTGTCCTGGTTGGGATATGCCTGGAGCTGGGCACCATTTCCGGAGTTGGGAGTGAAGGGCGCAGCTACTGCTACCCTGTTGGCATCAGTTTGGTTGATGGTACATTATGCCGCCTATCTGGTTGTTCCTGACATCAGACGGCGGTTTACTGTGTTTAAACGTACATTAGATTTTAAAATGATGCGTCGTCAGCTGACCCTCCTGTTGCCGCAGGCCGGACAAGAACTGGCTGTGATGGGTGGATTTGTTGTCTTTTTCAAGATCGTTGGTATGATTGGAACAGCCGAATTGGCCGCCACGGAAGTGGTTTTCAGTATTATGGGTGCCTCGTTTATGCCGGCGGCTGGCGTTGGACAGGCCTGTGCCACGCTGGTTGGTAAATTTTTGGGCGAGAAACGTCCGGACAAATCGGTTATAAGTATTATTGAAAGCATTCGCTGGTCGTTGTGGATTATGGGTAGTATGGGAGTGATATTTTTCATCTTTCCGGAAAAAATACTGCCACTGTTTACCAACGATCCGGCTGTTATCAGGGCTGGTATTGTCGGTTTGCGCGTTCTGGCTGTAGCCCAGTTTGCCGATGCAGTGGGCATTACACTTTGGTTCTCATTGACCGGAGCGGGAAACACCATCTATCCTGCTTTGGTCGAAATAATAATCGCCTGGGGATTCTTTTTGCCGGTCAGCTACCTTCTGGGTGTCGTATTAGGATTTGGTAACTTCGGAGCCTGGTTGACATTTGGTGTTTATATCATTCTGTTTGCCACTTTGATGAGTTGGAAGGTGTTAAAAGGTGATTGGAAAACCATTTCCGTATAGGCGATTTATTCTGTGAATAAAAATGGACAGGCAGGTCCGATAATAGGTAAATTTGTATTCTGAATTAAAAGCAGGAATTGACATTATGAAAAGAAACAGGGTTATGATAGATGGGAACGAAGCAGCTGCTTATGTTGCCCATAAGACGAACGAAGTATGTGCTATTTACCCGATCACACCATCTTCCCCGATGGGCGAATGGTCGGATACCTGGTCCGCAATGAATAAGAAGAATATCTGGGGTACGGTACCGGATGTGGTTGAGATGCAGAGTGAAGGCGGCGCCGCCGGTGCTGTTCATGGAGCCCTGCAGGCGGGAGCACTAACGACAACATTCACCGCCTCTCAGGGATTACTACTGATGATTCCGAACATGTTCAAAATAGCCGGTGAATTGACATCGACGGTGTTTCATGTTTCAGCACGTACCGTTGCTACCCACGCCCTTTCAATCTTTGGTGACCATTCCGATGTAATGGCCACCCGCTCCACCGGATTTGCCCTATTGGCATCTGGTAATGTCCAGGAGGTTATGGATATGGCCCTGATCGCCCAGGCGGCGACCCTGGAATCACGCATCCCATTCCTGCATTTCTTCGATGGCTTCAGGACTTCACACGAAGTTCAGAAGATCATTCAGCTTACCGATGATGAGATCAGCACAATGGTTGACGATGATCTTGTAAAAGCACATCGCAGCCGCGGTCTTAATCCCAACCAGCCGGTATTACGGGGAACCGCCCAGAACCCGGATGTTTTCTTCCAGGCACGTGAATCCTGTAATCCATACTACGAGGCTACACCTGATATCGTTCAGAAGGTAATGGATAAGTTTGCCCAGGTTGTTGGACGTAAATATAGCTTGTTTGATTATGTTGGTGCCCCCGACGCTGATAAAGTTATTGTTATTATGGCCTCCGGTTCCGACACCGCCCATGAAACGGTTGATTACATGCTGGCGAAAGGAGAAAAAGTCGGGATATTAAAAGTCCATCTTTACCGCCCCTTCTCAATTAAACATTTTATTACCGCCCTGCCGAAATCGGTTAAGTCGATTGCTGTAATGGATCGCACTAAAGAACCGGGCAGTGCCGGCGAACCGATGTATAAGGATATTGTAACAGCCATCATGGAGCAGCCAGAGTATTTCAGCTCCTTACCTAAGGTAATCGGCGGTCGCTATGGTCTGTCATCCAAGGAATTCACCCCCGCAATGGTTAAGAGTGTGTTTGATGAACTTGATAAAACACAGCCCAAGAACCACTTCACGGTTGGTATTAATGACGATGTATCGAACACCAGCCTTGAATACGATCCCGATTTTGTCCTGCATGGCGAAGATGTATTCCGGGGTATGTTCTATGGTCTGGGGGCGGATGGTACCGTTGGTGCAAACAAGAACTCAATTAAAATTATTGGTGATGGAACCGATAATTTCGCCCAGGGTTATTTTGTCTACGACTCCAAGAAATCCGGCAGTATGACCATTTCACACCTGCGTTTTGGCAAGGAACAGCTGAGGTCTCCATATCTGATTGATAAAGCCAATTTTATTGCCTGCCACCAGTTTGTATTTCTAGAAACTCACGATGTGCTGAAATCGGCTGATCCGGGCGCAACTTTCTTGCTTAACAGCCCTTATTCAGCTGACGAAGTCTGGGATCACATTCCAGCTACCATAAAACGGCAGATAGTCAGTAAAAAAATCAAATTCTATGTGATCGATGCCTTAAATGTTGCCAAGCTGACCGGCATGGGTGTTCGCATTAATACGATTATGCAGACCTGCTTCTTTGCTATTTCCGGTGTTCTTCCACCAGAAGAAGCGATCGCCAAAATCAAAGAGGCCATTAAGAAAACCTACGGTAATAAAGGTGAAGAGATAGTCCAGAAAAATTATAAAGCCGTAGATGAAACACTGAACAACCTGCAGGAAGTTGCAATTCCCGGTGCCGACGCAGCCGATGATAGTATGGCGGGCATGGTTTCGGAAAAAGCGCCTGAGTTTGTAAAAAATGTAACTTCGAAAATCATGTCAGGTTTAGGTGACGACCTGCCTGTTAGCGCCTTTCCCGCTGATGGTACCTGGCCGACAGCCACGACCCAGTGGGAGAAACGCAATATTGCCTCCGAGGTACCGGCCTGGGATCCTGAGGTCTGTATCCAATGTAATAAATGCGCCCTGGTTTGTCCCCATGGCGTGATCCGGATGAAAGTTTATGATGATGAGCTTCTAAAAGATGCCCCGGAAACATTTCAATCGGCGAAACCACGGGGCAAGGAATGGGTAGCTGGTGAGGCCTTTACCCTCCAGGTTGCCGTAGAAGACTGTACCGGCTGTGCCCTGTGTGTTGAGGTTTGTCCTGCGAAAAACAAGACCGATACCAAGCGGAAGGCAATTAATATGGTCGAGCAGCTGCCGCTAAGGGAAGCGGAACGCGCTAACTGGGATTTCTTCCTTGACCTGCCGGAAGTTGACCGTCGGCGTGTTAAACAGAATACCGTTAAAGGCGCACAGCTATTACAGCCTCTGTTTGAGTTCTCTGGTGCCTGTGCCGGTTGCGGTGAAACACCCTATGTTAAATTAGTATCACAGCTATTTGGCGACCGGATGATAGTTGCCAACGCCACTGGCTGTTCCTCTATTTATGGAGGTAACCTGCCAACCACGCCGTGGGCAAAAAACACCGAAGGACGTGGCCCAACCTGGTCCAACTCCCTGTTTGAGGATAACGCCGAATTCGGACTTGGTTTCCGCCTTACGATCGATAAGCAAACCCAATTTGCCCGCGAACTTCTGGTTGACCTAAAAGATCAAATCGGAGCGGATCTGGTAACAGCAATTCTGGATGCCGACCAAACCGAAGAAGCGGTGATTTTTGAACAACGGAAGCGTGTGGCAAAGGTAATCGAAAAAATTAAAGACCTTGATTCACCGCAAGCCAAACAACTACTGATGATTGCCGATAACCTGGTAAAGAAAAGTGTCTGGATCATGGGCGGTGACGGCTGGGCCTATGATATTGGATATGGCGGCCTCGACCATGTTTTGGCTTCCGGGCGGAACGTGAATATCCTGGTTATGGACACTGAGGTATATTCCAACACGGGCGGCCAGGCCTCGAAGGCGACACCTTACGGTGCGGTAGCAAAATTTGCCGCTGCCGGTAAAGCGTCAAATAAAAAAGATCTCGGCATGATGGCCATGAACTACGGAAATGTTTACGTAGCCCAGGTGGCGATGGGCTCCAGTGATGTGCAGACGGTTCGGGCCTTTTTAGAAGCCGAATCTTATGATGGACCATCGATTGTAATTGCCTATAGCCATTGTATTGCTCATGGAATTAATATGTTGCATGGCCTGAATCAGCAGAAACTGGCGGTTGACAGCGGACATTGGCTGCTTTATCGTTATGACCCACGCCGGGCAGACGAGGGGCAGAATCCATTGCGCCTGGATTCCAAAGAACCGACGACTAAAATACGCGACTACATCTACAACGAAACCCGGTATAAAATGCTTACGAAGAGCATGCCGGAAAGAGCCGAGCAATTGTTGGGACAGGCTGAAGCAGCGGCACAGAAACGTTTTGAATACTACCGGCAACTATCACAGGCACCGGTAAAAACGGAAGATTAACGGAGGTTATATGCGGCTAGAAACATCCTATCTTGGCTTCGAACTGAAAAATCCCATCGTTCCCTCTGCCTCACCCCTGTCACGGGATGTGGATACGGTAAAACAGCTTGAGGATGCCGGCGCTTCGGCGGTGATCATGTATTCCCTGTTTGAGGAACAGATTCGCCACGAAGCAGAGGAAATCGACCACTTTATGGAACATGGCACCGATAGTTTCTCGGAAGCGCTGTCGTATTTTCCTGAGGTGCACGAATTTACTCGTGGTCCCGATAAATATCTGGAACACATCAAAGCCTTAAAAGAGGCGGTTGATATTCCGGTTATTGCCAGCTTGAACGGCAGCACACCAGGCGGTTGGATTGATTATGCCAAACTGATGGAAGATGCCGGCGCCGATGCCCTGGAGCTGAATATCTACAATCCCCCCTCCCGGATCACCGAAACCAGCAACATGATTGAGGATAATTATGTTGAAATTCTGAAACAGGTTCGTTCGCAGGTAAAAATCCCGATTTCAATGAAACTGGGGCATTATTTCAGTGCCCTGCCCTACCTGGCAAAACGACTGGAAGAAAACGGGGTTAACGGTCTCTCGTTGTTTAACCGGTTCTACCAGCCGGACATTGATCTGGAAAAACTGGAGGTGGTTCCCAGTGTTCATTTGAGCACACCTGACAACCTGCGGATGCCATTACGCTGGATGGCTGTGTTATCTGGTATGCTGAAAGTTGATCTGGGTGGTACTACCGGTGTCCATTCCGGAACCGACGTCATTAAACTGATGATGGCTGGAGCCGACGTTGCTTTTGTCTGCTCGGTACTGTTGAAATTTGGCCCGGGACACATTGCGACCATCCTGAAGGAAATGGAAACCTGGATGGAAGAACACGAGTATGAAAGCATTGCCCAGATGAAAGGTAGTATGAGTATGTTGAATGTGGGCGACCCGGAAGCGTTCATGCGCTCAAATTATATGAAAGGCCTGAATAGATATAAATAAGGTTTATACGAATTACGGAACAGACGGTACTTTCTTCCTTCTTCACGACGATAATTAATCTTATTTAAATAAATCCCTGGTCAGAGATGACCGGGGATTTACTTTTTCAGCGGTATTTACTTCCAACCGGCAATAGTAATTTTAATTTAAATATGAAGCACAGAAACTTTTACATGCGGGTATTTGGAGTTGGTCCAGCCGGATTAACAGTCAGTGTTATAGTCTGGATATTATTTTATTATGCCGGTGAATCAATCGGTTTGCCGGCAATAAAAGTCGGTTCGGTATTGAGAATTATCCTGATAATAATGTTTGCAGTGGATGGTATATATTTGATCGGTGGAAGCATGTTATATCTGGCAAAAAGTAACTGGGGACGACTGTTTATTAAAGAAGGCCCGTTTCTTTTTGTCCGTCACCCGTTTTACAGCGCCTTGATTTTTTCATGCTCCGGATTACTCGGCTTGTGGCAGTGTTCCTGGGGTTTAATCATCGCGGTAGTACCATTGGCAGTATTTTGGAGTTGGCTGGTCCGATTTGAAGAAAACAGTATGTTAGAGATGTTTGGTGAAGAATATGATCGGTATTGTGAAAATACCGGCCAGTTTTTTCCGCTGTTCAGCAAACTTAACCAAAAAATCACAGGTGAATAGATGGAGGTAATCCTGCTTGTTGCCATATCGGCTAATGGTCTAATTGCCCGCCACAGCAAGGAGACAATTACCTGGTCACAGGATTTAGCTTTGTTTAAATCTCTTACACTGGGTTATCCGGTGATTTTGGGGTATAACACCCACCAGACGCTGACAAGAACTTTGACCGGGCGACGGGTAATCGTTATTGACCGAAGTTCAGACCCGGCGTTAATATTGAAAAATATTGATACTTCAAGATGTTTTATTGCCGGTGGGGCATCTACTTATACATTATTTGCGGACTACCTAACACAAGTATTTGTTACGATTCACCCCAATATTTTTTCCACCGGCTTACCAGTTTTTAATGTTTTAAACAAGGAAATCAAAATGACCTTGGTTGAGTATGTTCAAGCTTCCAGAACAAGCAGTATATCACAATTGCGATACAAGGTTGAGAAACGGTGATATTAATCACAACAACAATTACCCGACATTTGTATTTTTGCACTCAGTTTATTTTATTACGTCAGCACATTGATTTAAACTGACTTCTAATAAAAACCATTCCGTTCCCGCGGGATGGTTTTTTGTTTCACCATTATTCATCACCGAGAGTTCTTGCAACTGCCTGTGGGGAGAATGCTATTCCTGGAGGCCAGGATACCCCCACAACCGCCGGATGATTGAGTTTAAAAATTAGCCCTAAACACAAGATAACCAGGGATTAAGAATAATATACCTTCCCTGAAAGTCCCGACCTTAGGATAATACGACCCTTTTATCTTGCGAGGAAATTTGTTTGTTTATAACTTCTAGTGAACAATAGAGCTTTTCTATATTACACAATATAATATTATGGATAAATTCAATGTCTGACAACGGACTAACTGCCGAAGATATACCACTTTACACAATTGGGGTTACCTCAAGACTAACTGGCACAACTGTATATACCTTGCGCATGTACGAGGACAAGGGTTTAATAATGCCGCATAAAACCAGTACCGGGCGCCGGATGTATTCCGATACGGATATAAAAAGGTTGAAATGCATTCGACGTCATTTGGACGAGGAGGGTTTGAATATTGCCGGGATTAAAGCATTGCTGGCATTGGTACCCTGTTGGGTGACCAAACCCTGTACCACGGAGGATCGGGCCAGTTGTGATGCCTACCGTTCCAATACCGAACCGTGTTGGATGGCTTCCGAAAAAGGGCCGAAATGTCGCGACGAAGATTGCCGTGCATGTAATGTCTACCAGCTGGCAGATGAATGCGGTGACGTAAAATCTATCTATCGCACACTATTGGACGATGCCTGAAAAAATACCTAAAAGAACCACCATGAAAAAACTATTGATATTGGGTGCCGGAACAGCCGGCACCATGATGTTGAATAAGCTGAACTCAGCTTTAAGCCGTGATGAATGGCAGATTACTATTGTTGATCAATATGAGACACATTATTATCAACCGGGGTTTTTGTTTATCCCTTTTGGTATCTATTCACCACAGGATGTGGTGAAGCCCAAACGTGATTTCTTTCCACCGGGTACAGAAGCTATCATTTCTAAAATCAACCGGATTGAAACGGAGAAGAATCAAGTTGTTCTTGAAAACAGCATGGTGTTACCCTACGATTATCTGATTATAGCAACCGGATCTAAAATTGTCCCGGCCGAGATTGATGGTTTGGGGGGAGCAGGCTGGTATAAAAACATCTTTGATTTTTATACTATTGAAGGAGCAACTGCTTTAAGCCAGTTTTTGAAGCACTGGGAAGGTGGAAAACTGGTCCTGAATATTGCTGAAATGCCAATAAAGTGTCCGGTAGCCCCGCTTGAATTTGTTTTTCTGGCCGACTGGTGGTTCACCGGGCAGGGCTTACGCGATAAGGTTGATATTCATTTTGTCACACCGCTTCCGGGTGCATTCACGAAACCACGGGCCTCAAAAGTTTTCGGTGATTTTCTGGAAAAGAAAAATATTCATTTGACCTCAGAGTTTAACATTGCCCGTGTTGAGCCGGAAAAAAACAAGATTGTATCCTGGGAGGAACAGGAAATAGAGTACGATGTCCTGGTAACTATTCCGACAAATATGGGCGATGAAGCGATAGAACGATCCGGTATGGGGGATGAACTCAATTTCATACCAACCGATAAAGAAACATTGCTATCCAAAAACCACCAAAACATCTTTGTAATAGGTGATGCCACCGACCTTCCCAGTTCCAAAGCCGGGTCGGTTGCCCATTTCGAGGCAGATATTTTATTTGAAAATTTCATGAGCGCTGTTGACGGGCGGCCACTGCGGGCCAAATTTGATGGGCATGCCAACTGTTATATCGAGTCAGGATTTGGCAAAGGTATATTGATTGATTTTAATTATGATACCGAGCCCCTGCCAGGCAAATTTCCATTACCGGGTGTGGGACCATTTTCACTGTTAGAGGAAACTCGCATGAATCATTATGGTAAAATGATGTTTAGATGGATGTATTGGAACCTGCTGTTGAAAGGAGCCGAACTTCCAATTGAATCACAGATGATGATGGCGGGAAAGCGAGGTTGATATGTCTGACGCGGCTGTCTTTGAACAATTAACGGATATCAACACAAAGTTGGATTTTATTTCCGGTGAATTGGAAGCGGTAAAGCGCCAGCGGCAGGAACTGGAAGACCTGAAAGCAGATCTGACGCTGGTTGCCAGGGATCTGTTTGGCTCGGCAATAGAGGAATTGGAAGATGTGGCGCCATTTGTAAACACGGGTGATTTTCTGCATTTGGTAAAAAAGGGTCTGAGAAATACAAATACGATAACCGGCTTAATAGCACAATTGGAAAGCGCCATTGATTTTTACGCTGATGCTCAGCCGCTTGCCAAACATCTGTTCAATGATACCCTGGAGCATTTAGATAAACTGGACCGAAGAGGTTATTTTGTTTTTATCAGGGAGTTGGCGACTATTATCGACAATGTAGTTACGCATTTTGATCCAGCCGATGTTAAACAGCTGGCGGATAATATTGTTATTATTCTGGAAACTGTTAAAAGCCTTACCCAGCCGGAAATGCTTGTTGCTGTTAATAACGCTGTAAAAGTGTTTCAGAATCTTGATTCGGATAAAATTGAAGAATATTCGATCTGGAAGACCCTGAAAGAGTTAAATACACCGGAAATGAAGCGGGGAATGGGTTTTATCATCACATTTTTGAAAAATATTGGTGATTCACCAGACTTAATGATTGAAAATAACACAAACTAATGAGGTAAATATATGGCAATACGTGAAATTGCGGGAGTTAACATTGAATTTGATGATGAAAACTTCATGGTTGATCACACTCAGTGGTGTGAAGACATTGCCCGCGAACTTGCCATGGAAGATGGAATAGAATCTTTGAATGACAGGCATTTTGTTGTCCTCAATTTCATGCGCAAGGAATTTGCGGAAAATGGTACCGGGCCGTCAATCAGAAAATTAACCAAACAGAGCGGCGTACCAACCAAGGAGCTCTATAGTCTTTTCCCGGGAGGGCCGGCTAAAAAAGCAGCTCGGATTGCTGGTATAAAAAAGCCACAAGGCTGTGTATAACACCTGGAGGTAAAATGAACGAAGCAGAACCAATTAAGAAAATATCAATTATTGTGGCTCACGGGGGCCTCGATGAAGTTTATCCCGCCCTGATCATGGCTAATGGTGCCCGCATGGATGGTATCGAGGCATCAATTTTTTTCACCTTTTTCGGTCTCAATGCCATTATGAAGAAAATGGTAAACAAACTAAAGGTGGCAACTACCGGAAACGCAGCCCTAAACCTGGCTATGCCCATGATGAAATTTCCGATCACAACCCCCTTTCCCACACTTTTAGGCGCCCTGCCCGGTGTTTCATCAATGGCTACCTGGATGATGAAACAGGAAATGGAAAAGCTGGATGTGCCTCCTGTGGACGAGTTTCTGGAGATGATCTCCGATGCCGGCGGTGAACTCTATGCCTGTAAGCTGGCTATGGATATGTTCAAACTGACTAAAGATGATCTGGTTGATGAAGTGAAAGATGTCTTAACCGTAGGGGAGTTCTACGAGAAGTCGGCTGGTGCCCAGATACTGTTTACTTAAGTTATATCAACCGGCAGGCACGGGCTGATAACCAATGCCTGCCGGTAAATGTCGTTTTATGGGTTGGAACGTGATCACGGTCATAGTGGAACAATTTTATTGAATTTACATTTATTATGCTTTAATATTAAAGCTAAGTTTTTTTGGAGGAACTTTGAAGAAGAACATAATAATTATTTCAACGCTATTTGCGGTCGTTCTATTATCGCTATTTGCGGTACGTGAATACACCTTTTATCAGATGAAGAAAGATATGGCTTTTATTGCCTCCCACCTTGAGGATCGGGAACGCTACCATAAGGTCTATTTTGACGCTATATCCCGCAACGTGGATATTACTGCCTATAATCCGATTGTCGGCCAGACCGATGATTTTCCCCGTGAAACCGCCAGCGGACGCCAGGTATCGTTACAGTCCTTGGCAGTATCCAGAGATATGCTTACCAACAACGGTGGCCCCTTCAGTTACGGTGATACGGTATTTGTTGTTGTACCGTTTATTGTTGATGATACAATGAATAAGCGCTACACCAACCGGATTGATATCTTTATGGAGCGCCAGTGGGCAGCTAAGATATGGGGACAAAAAGCCGGCTGGATCGCCAATTAAAAGCCTATATTTATTATAGGCATCTTTTGCAACCCCCCGCCGTGGGGGTTGTTGTTTATCAGGCCGATCTGAACACCGGTCAGATAGACAGTGTCGTTAATTAAGCCAATTTGACAACCGACAGTTTTTTTGCTTTTATTAAGCAGGCCGATTTGAGCCCCGGTGAGATTGTGACAATTATTCAGCACCCCATACTGCAAACCATATACGGCACCGGCACTATTCTTTATGCCGCCCTGTAACCCCATTAAGTCGTCGGCAATATCATTTAGCAGGCCGATATCGACACCATAGACCGAGTGGTTTACACCATGGACAATATTTAATCGGATCCCATAAATCTTGAAGTTCGCCGGTATGATCTGCTGGGGATAGGCGAGTGCAAACTGGATGGGGGTCCAGGGATGGGAATCATATTGAGTCGAACCACCAGAAACAGATTTCTGTATATCATCAATACCTTGTTCAATTACCGTGCTGGAAGTAGTCCGCTCCGGGCTGCTGTTTGACACTGTTGGTTCATCACTGGAAAGTTCATTGGCAATAGCGGGCATTATGGCTAACAGCCCATCGATTGCCCCACGATAATCACGAGTGACAGCCCGAGATATTTCTGCTGTTGTTACATCAAATAAACGGATATCAACAGCATAGCTGTCACCGATTTTTCCCACCGAACCGCCAACCATCAGCTCAACCCCCAGAATCAGGCCGGCTTCAATCAGACATTCGTTGGAGGTACAACCGGATTGCTGAAAACCCTGTTCTTCCAGGATTGTTTCCATCTGGGAGCGCTCTACAACCTGATAACGTCCGTCCTGAACCAGGGCCGAACGCAGACGCTCCGATAAAATTTCAGACTCCTGCTGTGTAATTCCCTTTGCTTCCATGGTTAAAACCGCTATCGGCATTAATGTATCAGGAGATTGTACGATAGCTGTTTCATCTTGCCCATTGGCGGAATGAAACAACAGTACCGAATAAACAAAAACAAATATTTTCTTCAAGATACAATCCTTGGTTTAATATTAAAAATTACGGATTTACGTATCAATAAATGAAAGATAATATTGTCGCCTGGATTTGTGATGGCCGGGATGTGAATCAGATCACGGATAAAAGGAAAGCCCCCAGGGCGGGGGCTGTGAGGGTCAGAGAGAGGAGTTTTTGAACAGAAATTTTTCCAGGCATGCAGCCATCTCTATATAACCGTAAAGTCATTAAGTCTGACCCAGATAGAAACGGTGCGGTTGTCAACGTTAGTATGCGGCAGCGGAAACTGTGAGTAAAATCACAGAACGATTATAAGGCAGTAAATTACCGACTTAGGCAGGTTCCTGCTGGCAGTGCGGGCACAGGTGGGTTCCCCGTTGACTGATGCGGATTTTTATAATTTTATTTCCGCACGACAAACAGGGTTGACCGGCGCGATCAAAAACCTTGAGCTCATTGACGAATTCACCGGTATTGCCTTCTCCGAACTGAAAGTTTATTATTGTGGTTCCGTTCTTGCCGATACTTTCAGTTAGAATGGTTTGAATGGCATGGTGCAGGTGGAACACTTTACCGGCACCGATCAAATTACCGGGCGTAGCCGGATGTATTTTTGCAGTCCACAGGGCCTCATCGACATAGATATTACCAAGCCCGGCGATGAAAGCCTGATCCAGCAGCAATGGTTTTATCTGCCGTCGGGAAGTTGACAAGGCTCTAGTTAGCCATTGGACAGTAAAATGTGGTTCCAGCGGTTCTGGCCCCAGTTTGTTTTCCAGATAATCCATCGTTGGAGAATAATAAAACCGACCGAATTTGCGGTAGTCTTTGAAATACAGGAGCCGACCATCGGTAAAATGGATGCTGGCTGTCAGATGTCGGGGATTATCGTTTTTGGTCAGGCAGGTAATTAATCTTCCGGTCATCCTGAGGTGGATGAATATGAAACCATCGCTCAATCGGAGTACAATAAATTTACCCCGACGTGTAACAGCTAAAATCTTCCGGCCGCGGACGGCATGATTAAACTCAGGTTCCGTACGCTCGTGAAAAACCTTGTTATAATTATTTTCGGCCTTGATATATTGAATTGTCCTGTTCAGTACATGGGGTCTTATTGACCTTGCGACCGTCTCAACTTCTGGTAATTCGGGCATTGAGCTTTCTTCCTAACGGTAATTTTTATGCGATTTGGGCTGGCAATAATTGAAATTATTTACATCCGAGTAAATCCCAAACAAGAGTTTGGAGTTTATGTGGTAAAAAATATCGTGTTCTGGCCAGGACGGGTGAAATTCGAAAACCGATTTTTTGATGAAGATATTCTTAATAAGAAAACCCGGTATAAAACCGGGTTTTCTTTTATCCAAATCTCAGCAGTTAGGGGTACTAACCGATTGATCGAGGGGCTTATAGATCAGAGGAGTTGACCGCTGAGTTGGAGTATCATCAATTCATAGATGCGGGCTGAATACCGTGACTGGGTAATCCGTTGTCTGGTTTGAGAGAGAGCGAGTTGCGCCTCCCTGTATTGTAAAGAAGAAATCTGTCCCAGCCGGTACAATTCGGCTGAGCGCTCGAAATTGAGTTCGGCGAACTCCAGTGAATTTTTATCACTTTCCAATACGGCCAGGCTGTTCAGATAGGCTGAATAGTAGGAATCAACATCCTTCCGGAGACTCAACAACTGTTCTTCCTTCTGTAGTTCGGCATTATCCAGAGAAAGCCGGGCGTTTTGCACAGCTGTTTTCCGGCTGCCGCCACCAAACAGATTCCAGTTGAAAGAAATCATATGTGACAGTGTTTTATTGGGATCGTCCATTTCATAAGCCAGGTCTGCGGCGGACTGATCAAAACCGTAAGAGGCGGTATAACTTATTCGTGGCAGGAAAGATCCTTTACTGGACTTGAGGTTCAAAGCAGCTGTTGTTATTGAATTTTCACTCAGTAAATAAGCGCTGTTATTGTTTCGGGCCTGCTCTTGCAGTTGATCCAATTCAAAGGCCGGGAAATCGTCCAGATTCTGAAGAACTTCATATTGTTTATCAGGTTTCCAACCCAGCAGGACATTCAATTCCCGGCGGGCATTATTGTAATTATACTCCGCGTCCAAAAAGGCTATACTGTCGACGTTGAAATCGACCCGGGCGCTTAAATGCTCCAGTCGCCCTTCACTGCCCAGCGCCACCCGTTCTTCGGTTAAGGCCAGCCGTTCCCGGGAAACCCGTAATAGTTCAGCCGTGATGGTCAGGTTTTCTTTGGCGGCGGCCTGGTTGAAAAAGGCCTGGGCAACACCAAGCAATGTATTTTCTATTGTTAATCGTTCCTGCAGCTGGGCGCCATTTGACTGCTCTTGCAGCAATTGATAGGTGTTTAAACCATTCAACCCGTTGAAAATCGTATACGACAGGCTCAATCCGGCTGAATTTGTAGTTGAGGCAGCATCAACAGGAACACCGTTCTGGACACCATCGAAATCCTGGTAATAAGTTGCTGAGCTGGCGTCGATGGTGGGGAGTAACCCAGCATTACCGAGGCTGGCGCTATTCTCGCTCATTCGGGTTGAATTACGAACCATCTTAATGCCGTAATTATTTTCCAGTGCCGTATTGATAGCCGCTTCAAGTGTCAGCGCCTCCTGGGCCAGCAGGAATGAGCCAAGTATCAGTGTGGTTAATAATAATTTTTTCATCAGATTTTCTTTCATCGGACAGTTAGATTAATTCTTCGACTTTCTTTTCCCGCACAGCCCGCTCGACTTCTTCCTTGCTGGGCATAATACCGGTACGTAACCGCACTACCCGTCGATTAACACTGTTAATAACTACCAGCATTACCGGTAGTACAATCAATGTTATCAGGGTCGCCACCAGCACACCGTAGGCAACGGAAATGGCCATAGGTACCGTCATTTGGGCGTTGGGATCGTTGGTCAGGATTAAGGGAAACAGGCCCGCCATAGTCGTCAGCGATGTAAGTACTATCGGACGGAAACGTGATATTCCAGCCTGCAGAACGGCCTCCATGAATTTCATTCCATCACGCAGGTAACGGTTCAGGGTGTTGATCAACACAATTGAATCGTTGACCATGATTCCCAGCAGGGCCAGAACGCCGAAATATGAGGGCATGTCGATGGCCTGTCCATGAATGGCATGGCCCCAACCGATCCCGATAATTCCCAGCGGCACCAATGATAGGATCAACCCGGCCTGTACAAACGACCGGAAGGTCAACGATATCACCGCAAATAGCAGTACCATGATAGACGGAAGAATCTTTTTTATTGAGTCGAAAGTTTCCTGCATCCGCTCGTCACGGCCGCCGAAGTATATCTGAATACTGGGATACTTGGCTTTAATCCCCGGGAGGATTGTGTCCTGAATTTCATTTTTTAATCTAGTGATATCGACGGATTTATTGATTACATCGGCTTCTACGGTCACTTCCCGACGGCCATTCAAATGATTAATTGTGGTCAGATTCCGCTCATATTCCAAACCGGCGATTTCTTTTAGCGGTACCGAAAGTCCGCTGGCGGTGCGAATGCGCATCTCCTCCAGGGCTCCGATAGATGATCGGTCATCCAATTCGTAACGTACCCAGATTTTTACTTCATCAAGCCCCCTATTGATGCGCTGGACCTCAGAACCGAAGAAACCACTGCGAACCTGCCCCATCACTGTTTGCAGATCCAGTCCCAGCAGGTAGGCTTTATCCTTCAGGGTAATTTTAATTTCACGCATTCCAACCTCGTTGTTGTCAACGATGTTTTTCAGATCGGATAATTGTCCCAATTCGTTTTTCAGATCATTTATTGCCCCATCAATATCATCGAGGTCGTTGCTTAGAATTGAGATCGATACGGGTTTACCCCAATGACTCTCTTCAACATAATTAACACGCAGCGCCTCAGGAATCACACCCACCTCAGACCGTACAGCATCTGAAAAATCGGAGGAGGAAAAGGAACGCTCCCTGGTATCCACCAGGTTAATACTGATTTCTCCAGTACTGGAAGAGGTAATTTTTTTCACAATACTGGTAACTACTGTTTTCCCTTCCTGCTCATTTAACCGGGCGCTCACTGTTTCTGCGACCTGTTCGATTAAATCCAGTTTCTCAAGTGTAATTGCTTCTGGGGTACCGGCCGGCATTTCCAGGTTAACGGTGGAATGATTAGCGTTGCTGTAGCCGCCGGACCCCATCTGGATTATACCGCCCATAAAACCACCGATAGTTATCACGAACAAACCGGTTATTATTGCTATGGTCAGCGCCTTGTTTCTGATAGCCAGCCGTAAAACCGGTGCATAATAATTATTCCGTAAGCTGGTGGTGATTTTTTTTATTTTTTCCTCCAGCCGGGATGGTTTGCGATCAGGAGACAAGGCTTTGGAATGAGCAATGTGCGCTGGCAGGATCAGAGCGCCCTCCAGGAGTGAGATTGCCAGGGTGGCGATGACAACGAAGGCCATTTCCTTGAACATTTGTCCGAACACACCCTCTACTAACAGCATCGAACTGAAAGCAACAATAGTTGTCAGCACAGCTGAAAACACAGCGGGGAACACTTCGGTGACTCCATCAATAGCTGCCCGGACCGGTTTTTTACCACGTTCGAAATGCTGGTAGATGTTTTCACCGATAACAATTCCGTCATCTACCAGTATTCCAATTACAATTATCATCCCGAACATTGAGATCCGGTTGAGGGTCAAGCCATAAGTTGAAGCCAGGAAGAACATTCCCATGAATGACAGTGGAATGGCAATTGCCACCCAGAAAGACAATTGTCGATTGAGGAAAAGAGTGAGAAATATCATTACCAGTAAAAACCCAAGCACACCATTGTTAAGCAGAATACTCTGCATGGTTTCGATCCCCACCGAATCATCACGGATTACGGTTGCTTTAATGACATCATTTTGGGCATTGAACCGATCTACGTACTCCTTTACCGCTGTTGTAACTTGGATTATATCTTCAGTGGTGGTGGAGCTGACCGAAACCAGGACGGCCGGGTCGCCATTGACGTAAACCCGGTTCGGCTGCTCAGCCCAACGGTCACGGACATCAGCTACATCAGACAGGCGCACAATACCGCCGTCGGGGGAAGTGCGCAGCACAATATCTTCCAAGCCGGCGGCATAGTACTGTTTTTGCTTGGTGCGGATATATAATTCTTCATCTTTTCCACGGATAGTTCCCCCGGTGAGATCAATATTGGCTGCTTTTATGGCGTTGGCTGCCTCGGTGAAACTGATATTATAATTCAACAGGTCCACTTCCCGGAAAGCAATCTCGATTTCTTCATCGGGGAAACCGCTTATTTCCAGCTTGGAAATTCCACCCATCTGGAGGATATCTTCTTCTGCCTGACGAGCCTTATCCTTCAATATCCCCAGATCAACCGGTCCGCTGATCATTACATCGATGGCCCGCGAACGGAACTCCCATTTACTCACAGTGGCCGGTTCCATTCCGCTGGGAAAGGAACTGATCCCATCAACAGCATTTTTAACATCCTGTAGGATCAGGTCCGGATCATGGCCGCTGGTGATCTCTACAACGACCTGCCCGGAATTTTCACGGGAAGTGGAACTGACTTTCTTTACACCGGTAATTCCCTGGAGGTTATTCTCAATCTTGAGAATAATTCCCTGTTCTATTTCCTCCGGTGAAGCTCCGGGATAAGCGGTACTGATAATCACAACACCTGGATCTACCTGGGGCATTTCGGTGGAGCGGATATTGGTGAAGCCGAAGTAACCCAGCGCCAGGATTAATAAGATAACCACATTTCCGGATACGGGATATTTAATGAAGTATTCTATTAGGCGTTTCATAATTCTACCTGTTGCATTTATTCAGATTAATCTAGTCGGGTTTATATGGTTTTTACCTTCAGACCGGAATAGAGATTTTGGATCTTGGTTGAAACCTGAACGCCATTTTCGAGCCCGGCAATGATTACCTTGTCGGCGATGGTGGTGATCACGGTTACCGGCTGTTCGAGGATGGTCTCATTCTTGACCAGGAAAACCGATTGGTTGTTAGTAATCATTTTGCGCGGTAAAGTGGCAGCCCGCACACTGGTTGATGTTTTGATCCGGCCTTCCAGATATTGACCGGCTTTCAGGTTAGGGTTACTTACGGTGATATAAACATTAACCATCTGCGAGCTTTGGTCAACACTCTGACTGATCCGAGATACGTTCCCCGTCAGGTTGTCGACCTGATTTCCGGTGGAAAGTTCGACCAGATCGCCAATTTGCAGATAACCGGCGTCGGCCACACTCACCTGGGTCTCGAGATCGAAGTTTCCAGTACCAATAAATTCCCCAAGATTTTGTCCGTTCATAACCAGCGCCCCGGGCTTGATATTACTGGATATCACAGTACCATCGAATGGAGCATAAAGGGTGTATTTATTGAGCCGTGCTTCCAGACTTTTAATGGAATAATAGGATTGATAGATGCCCTGGGCGGCTACATACATTTTTTCCCGCTCGTTACGGACCGCGGGCAGTGGCGCCAGTTCTTTGTCGATCTCATATTGCTGTAAATATTCTTCCCAACTATCGTAACTGTCAGGATATTCAAATTTCAAGTCCGCCAGCAACTGGGTCAATTGCATCAGCAGGCTGCTGCGCTGGGCAATTACATTCAACTCATTTTCTTCGGAGCTGATCTGCAACATCGGCTCACCGGCTTTATATGTACTACCTTCCAGAAAAGGCTTCGCGCTGTTTTCAAGCACCCCGCTGACCTCTGAAAAAATTTGTACCTGTTCCTGTGGAACCAGGCGACCAAGGACCGGAACGGTAAGCTGAATATTATCATTTACAATTTCCATAGTGGCAATGGCTGGACGCAGATCTACACGCGCTTTGCGCTGCGGTGCTTCTTTTGAAGCGATTAATACAAAAGTAGCTGCCAGCGATGTGACCACAATGGCTGTGGTGTACAGAGATTTTTTTATTTTTGAATTCATGATTTTGTCAACTCCGTGAAATTCGGTTTCAATTCTGCTGTGAAATTATCCGGCTTGGATTTGTTCCGTTAATCCTATTCGATGACCGTGGACTCAGCCCTGTAAACAGGCATATTTACCTGATATTCACCAGATTGGTTAATATTGGTCTTTCGTCGTGTAAATTGCAGTGTTCATCGTAAATTCCACCAGTTAGACCGAAAATGACGTACTTGGATTCCAACTGAAAAGCTAGTTTCAGGCGTGATTTCAACCATAAATAAAAGAAATTGAATGCAAGAACTGCAGATTAATCGGGAATTCTTTCGACGGCTGTTCCGGCCGCGCTGGGTGCAACACCTGGTATTCTGGCTGGGCTACATGACCTTGTTCTCATCATTCCACCTGTCGCGCGGCATCAGCGAAGGTGAGGGCCTGCGGGTTGGCATGATTGAATTGGTCCACCTGTCGGGATTACTGGCCATTGTATATTTTAACTTGCGGATACTCATACCCCGCTTCCTTAACCGGCAAAAATATATACAATATGTTTTTATTTTGTTGGCAGGGACATTATTGATTTCAATCAGTGTCAACCTTATTATTGATAACCTGGTTCCTGAAATGATAAGATACCGCGGCGGTCGACGCCACCGGGGCCCGGAATTTCTCACTTTTGTGTATATGATGATCCAGTTTTTCTTTATTGCGTTAACATCATTTCTGCACTACCTGAAAGAAAATTTCCGTTTAAGCGAGGTTGACCTGCAGGTAAAGGATCTGGAACGCCGCCAGCTAAAGGCCGAACTGGACTCCCTGAAAGCCCAGATCAATCCCCACTTCCTGTTCAACACCCTGAATAATATATATTCCCACAGCCTGCTTAAATCCGAGCAGGCGCCGGACATGATCCTGAAATTGTCGGCCCTGATGAATTATATTATTTATGAATGCCGTGTCGACCGGATTTCCCTGCACAAGGAGATCGATTTCATACAAAATTATATTGCGCTGGAAAAAGTCAGGATCGATGAAAGTATCCGGATTAATATTAATATCGACATAGTTGAAAACGGCCATGAGATTGCCCCGCTTATGTTTGTCCCCTTTTTGGAAAACGCTTTTAAACACGGAGTTAATATTCGTCAGGAACAACCACATATCGATATTTCACTGACGGCACTTACCGAGAATAAAATTAACTTCACCATTGAGAATCTGATGGATAGTGGCGATGAACCTGACATGGAATCAAAACATGGCGGTATCGGACTGGATAATATCTGCAAACGCCTGCAGTTGATTTATCCTGACCGGCATAGGATTGCCATCGACACATCCGATAATAAATTCCGGGTCGAACTGGAATTAGATCTGGACTGACTCAATGGCCGCCGCCTCGAAACCATTGAATTGCATCATCGTTGATGATGAGGCCCCGGCCCGCAAGGTAGTGGCTAAATACCTGGAAGATGTACCCGGGGTAAATATAACCGCCCAGTGTAAAAACGCATTCGAAGCCCTGGAGGCACTCGACACTCACAAGCCAGACCTGGTTTTTCTGGATATTAATATGCCCAAGCTCAGCGGACTGAATTTTCTGAAAACCCTGGCCCGTCCGCCGCTGGTAATTATTACCACCGCCTACCGGGAATATGCCATCGAAGGCTTTGAACTGGATGTTGTGGACTACCTTCATAAACCATTTTCCCTGGAGCGTTTCCTAAAAGCCCTGCAGAAAGCCCGGGAAAGACTGGCCCGCAAAGAGGCTGCCACGGCGCCCCCGGCTATACCTGAAAAACCGGCTCCCGCCACCCAGGACGACTTCATCTTTGTGAAGGAAGACAAAAAAGTAGTCCGGGTCGATCTGCGGGAGATACTCTACCTGGAATCAGTGGGTGATTATGTCAAGGTACACACCCTGCGCAAAACACTGGTCACCTACATGAGCCTTAAAAAAATGGAAGATCTGCTTGACCCGCAGCGTTTTCCACGGATACACAAATCCTATATGATTAATGTGGCCCAGATTGCTTCAATTGAGAGCAACCGGGTGCGTATAAGGGAAGACAGTCTGCCCGTCGGCGAAAGCTACCGCCCTAATTTCATGAAGTTGGTGGATGGTTTTATGGCCAGTAAGAAATAACAGGATAATATTATTTATAAACGCCACCCTTCGATACGCGCTCGATATAACTACTGCGCACAGGCAGGCACAGGGTGACAGCATTTAAAATCCAATCTCATTCCAGACATATTACTCCTCACCTCTCACTTATTACTCTGCGTAAATTCCGTCTTTTAAAAAGCTGATTTATGCACGAAATGTCAATCGCCATGAATGTGGTGGAAATTGCCACCGACCAGGCCCGGAACAACGGCGCCAGCAGGATCAACCAGATCGTCCTGGAGGTCGGTACCCTGGCGGGAATCATGATCGATTCCCTGGAATTTTGTTTCGAATCGGCCTGCAAGGGAACCATGGCCGAGGATGCCGAATTGAGAATTGAACAGCGGGAAGCTCGAGGACGCTGTCAGGATTGCGATTCAGAATTCGAAATGGAAACCTTCCTGGCGATCTGTCCTAACTGCGAAAGCTTTAAGATTGAGCAGATCAGCGGACAGGAACTGAAAATCAAAACCATTAATGTAGATTAGGAAAATTTATGTGTGATACCTGCGGCTGCGGAGCCGATGAAGTAACCATTCGCAAACCGGGCGCTGAAACACATTCGCACCCCCATTCCCACGAGCATTCACATTCGCAGACCATCGACGTGGAACAAGATGTTTTAACCCGCAATAACCTGCTGGCGGAGCGCAACCGTGGTTATTTCCAGGCGTTGGGGATTCTGGCATTGAATCTGGTCAGCTCACCGGGTTCGGGCAAAACTACCCTGCTGGAAAAAACCATTACCGCCCTGAAAGACAGGCTGCAGATCGCAGTTATCGAGGGCGACCAGCAGACCATGAATGATGCCAACCGTATCGAGAAAAGTGGCGCCCCGGTAGTGCAGGTGAATACTGGTGCCGGCTGTCATCTGGATGGCGAAATGATCAATTCGGCCATCAAGGAACTGGGACCGGCCAAGGATTCACTCCTGCTGATCGAAAACGTGGGTAACCTGGTCTGCCCCGCCCTGTTTGATTTAGGTGAAGCCCACAAAGTGGTGATTATCAGTGTTACCGAGGGAGAGGACAAGCCGGAGAAATATCCCCACATGTTTGCCGCCTCCGATCTCTGTATCATTAACAAGACTGATCTCCTGCCCTACGTCGATTTCGACGTGGACAAATGCAAACAGTCCGCCCTTCAGGTGAACCATCACCTGGAGTTTATCGAACTGTCGGCCCGCACCGGCGAGGGCATGGAAGCCTGGCTGAAGTGGATCAATCAGGAAATGAAAGCGCTGTTAAAATAAACTGTGGCTGATTTGGAACGCCGTAAAATCCGGATCAACGGAATTGTTCAGGGGGTGGGTTTCCGCCCCTTTATTTTTAATCTGGCCCAGCGTTTTGGTTTAGTGGGACAGGTAGCCAATACTTCTGCCGGGGTCATTATTGAGGCCCAGGGGATGCCGGAAGAGCTCGGTTCATTTCAAGCTGCCATTACCAGCGAAGCACCATCATTGGCAACAATTCTGGAACTGGATGCTAAAACCGTTCCTCTTGGGCGCGATAGCGCTTTTGTTATTATCGCTTCCGATCCCAGTGAAAAGATCGCCACCCTGATCTCCCCTGATATTGCCGTCTGTCCGGACTGTCTGGAGGAAATGTTAGATCCGGCCGATCGTCGTTTTCGATATCCATTTATCAACTGCACTAATTGCGGCCCGCGCTATACGATTATCAAAGAATTACCCTACGACCGGCCCAATACATCGATGCGCAATTTCACCATGTGCCCGAATTGCCAGGCTGAGTACGATAATCCCATCGACCGGCGCTTCCACGCCCAGCCGAATGCCTGTCCCGATTGTGGTCCGCAATTGGCTTTGTTCACCACCGATCGCGAGAAAATAGAAGCCTCGGATTTAATTAGAAGTGCAGCAGAATTACTATTGGCAGGTAAAATATTGGCAATAAAAGGTCTGGGTGGGTTTCATCTGGTGGTGGATGCCACCAACGCCCCTGCCGTCCGGGAACTGCGCCGCCGGAAGAACCGTGAGGAAAAACCGCTGGCAGTAATGGTCAAGGATTTGAAGGCGGCCCGTAAACTTTGTGAATTGTCAGAACCAGAAGCTGATTTACTCATATCACCGCGCAGTCCGATTGTACTGGCCCTTAAAAAGGGTGAATTGTTGCTGGCGGATGAAGTTGCGCCAGGTAATGATCGCCTGGGGGTAATGCTGCCCTACACCCCGCTACACCACCTTCTGCTGGCCGAAGACTTCAGGGCTTTAGTTATGACCAGCGCCAACTTGAGCGAGGAGCCGATCTGTATTGATAATGACGAGGCTTTTAGTCGTCTGGCGGGTATTGCTGACTACTTGCTGCTCCATGACCGGGACATATACTTGCGGAGCGACGATTCGGTTTTCATTTCATTAGCCGGACAAAACCGGCCGATCCGCCGCAGTCGTGGACATGCTCCCACCCCGATACTGGTTGATTCAAGCGGCCCTCCGGTTCTGGCGGTGGGCGGCGAATTGAAGAATACAGTCTGCCTGCTCCAGAATGACCGTGCGTTCATTAGCCAGCATATCGGTGATCTGGAAAATCTGGAAGCATTCAATTTTTTTAAAATGACCATTGGGCACCTGCAGCGTATTTTTGATACAAGCCCGGATTTGGTGGTACACGATCTGCACCCGCGCTATTTATCCACCCAGTGGGCGCAAGAACAGTCTTTGCCAAAATTGGGGGTACAGCACCACCACGCCCACCTGGCGGCGGTGATGGCGGAACACCGGCTGGATGAACCGGTAATCGGCATAATCCTGGACGGAACCGGTTATGGAACTGACGGTACAATCTGGGGTGGTGAAGTACTGGCAGGTGATTATTCCAGTTTTAACCGTTATGCAGCCCTGGAACCAATGCCCCTGCCCGGGGGCGATGCAGCCATTAGGGCACCCTGGCGTATCGCGGTGAGTTATTTAGTAAAAGCATTTGGTAGTGACTTGCCCAAGCTGCCATTTTTGGCAGAAAATGATATTGATCCAATTATTGAAATGGTGCGCAAAGATATTAATTGTTTTGCCACCAGCAGTTGCGGACGCCTCTTTGATGCGGTGGCGGCCATGAGCGGTGGACGCCAGACAATCCGTTACGAGGGTCAGGCGGCTATCGAAATGATGCAGGTAGCACAAACAGCGAGCGGCAAACCATTCGAGATTGATGTAGAGCAATCTGATGGTTCATATCTGATGCTGGTGAAACCAATCATCCGGGGAGTAGTTTCAGCTTTGAAAGCCGGGGCCGGTTTACATGAAATTGGTCAGCGCTTTCACCACACATTGGTGGAAATGTTCACCGGAATAGCTGTACAGGCCAGTCGGGATAATCAAATTAAAAAGATCGTTTTGAGTGGCGGAGTGTTTCAGAACCAGATTCTATTTGAGGCTCTGATTCCAGGCCTGGAGAAACAGGGTTTACAGGTCTACACCCACGAACAGGTTCCCACCAATGATGGTGGAATCGCGCTGGGACAAGCCCTGATTGGTCGTAAATTTATTACTCAATAAAAAGGTGAAATTATGTGTTTAGGAATTCCGGGGAAGGTGATCGAGATCTATGATGAAAACGGTCTCAAGATGGGAAAGGTCGATTATTCCGGTACACTGAGCCAGGCCTGCCTGGAATATGTTCCTGAAATCGAGGTTGGGCAATATACAATAGTCCACGCCGGTTTTGGTATATCGGTCATTAATGAAGATGAGGCCCGTAAGACCTACGAAGCCTGGGAGGAACTGGTGGAGGCCGCGGCCCAGGAAGGGGTGGACCTGTATGGTAAAAAACTGCCTGATAAAGATGGAGAATTGGATTGATGGAGTATTGGGGATCATGTTAATCAAATAAAACAATGGCCAATTATCAGAGAAATATAAATCGTGGGTATATGAAACTTGATGACTGGATCAAGGCGATGGAACTATTTCAATTAATTAGCAAATTGATTATTAAAGAGGATAAAACACCGTATAAATTGAAAAACCAGCTTCTGGACGCCACTCAATCTATTTCTGCTAATATTGCTGAAGGATATTGCAGTCGTCATTTAAACGAATACATTCAATATTTATATATTGCACTTGGATCGGCTGGCGAAACATTAACTCGCTCCTTGGGTCTTAAAGCTGCTGGTTATTTGTCAAAGAACCAGTTTTCTAAAATTAATGATCTTCACTATGAGGTAGAAAACAAATTGTTGGCACTTGTAAAAGCATTGGAATGCAAACGGACTAAAAATGAGTGGCACGATCGAATTTCCGAGCCTGAACTAACTAAATTTCATAAAGATTTTGATAATGATTAACCAATATTATCTCCATTACTCCAATCCTCCACTACTCCACTCATTATGAAGTATTTAGATGAATTCCGCGACCCGGTCGTGGCTAAAGAGATTTTGGCCGAGATACATGAAGTAACAACTCAACCCTGGGTAATAATGGAAATCTGCGGCGGGCAGACCCATTCGATCATCAAAAACGGTATTGACCAGGTTATTCCCAAAGAGATCGAATTGGTACATGGTCCGGGTTGCCCGGTTTGTGTAACGCCTCTGGAAATTATTGACCAGGCCATTGCCATTGCCCTGCAGCCCAATGTGATTTTCACCAGCTTTGGCGACATGCTAAGGGTGCCAGGCAGCAGCAAGGATTTATTCATGGCCCGCAGCGAGGGTGCCGATGTGCGCACGGTCTTTTCACCGCTGGAGGCAGTTAAAATTGCCAGAGAGAACCCGGACAAGGAAGTCGTTTTCTTTGCGGTTGGTTTTGAGACCACCGCCCCGGGGAATGCCATGGCGATCTACCAGGCTAAAAATGAAGGTTTGAGCAACTTCAGCGAACTGGTCAGCCATGTGCTGGTTCCACCGGCCATGGAGGCACTTCTGTCTTCACCGGACAACCGTGTCCAGGGTTATCTGGCCGCCGGCCACGTGTGCACGATTATGGGCTGGGAAGAATATGATCCGATTGCCGAAAAATATAAAGTTCCAATTGTGGTCACCGGCTTCGAGCCAATCGACATTCTGGAGGGTTTGCTGATGGCGGTCAAACAACTGGAGCGCGGTGCCCACCGGGTGGAAAACCAGTATGCCCGTTCGGTGGAGCGCCAGGGTAATCTATCGGCCCAAAAAATCATCGACAGCGTATTTCAAGTAGTAAATCGTAAATGGCGTGGAATTGGTGAAATTCCAGTAAGTGGTTTTGGTGTCCGGAAAGAGTTTGCTGCTTTTGATGCCGAAAAGAAATTTTCTGTAGGTGAAATCAAAACCGAAGAATCGGTCCTGTGCATCAGTGGTGATGTTCTGCGGGGACAGAAGAAACCTCACGAATGCCCGGCCTTTGGCAAGGAGTGCAAGCCGGAACACCCATTGGGGGCGCCGATGGTTTCCAGTGAAGGGGCCTGTGCCGCCTATTACCGCTACCATCGAACAAACCTATGACAATAAATTAGTTTACTATGTCACCCTGAGCCTGCCTGTGCACAGTAGTTTTAACGAAGGCGTATCGAAGGGTCCAATTAGAGAATAAAAATGTCTGACAAACCAAATTTTCCCGAAGCCCTTTCCTGCCCGGTTCCGATCATGGATCATGAAACTATTCAACTGGCCCACGGTGCCGGCGGCAAACTCAGTGCCCAGCTGATCGAAAAAATGTTTCTGCCGCGCTTTGGCAACCAGACCCTGGATAAACTTGAAGATCAGGCCGTCCTTTCGCTTCCTGCCGGACGCGTAGCGTTTACAACCGACTCATTTGTGGTTGACCCGATCTTTTTCCCCGGTGGCGATATCGGCGATCTGGCTGTAAATGGGACAGTCAACGATGTCTGCATGAGCGGTGCCGAACCGCTGTATATCAGCGTTGCCTTCATCCTGGAGGAGGGGCTGCCCATGGAAACTCTGCACCGGATACTGCTTTCCATGGAAACTGCCGCCAGGAAAGCAGGGGTAACCATCGTGACCGGTGATACCAAAGTGGTAAATCGTGGAAATTGCGACCAGCTATATATAAATACTTCCGGGATAGGTGTGGTGCCGGAAGGAGTGAATATATCCGCAGCCAACCTTACTCCAGGTGATAAGGTTATAATATCCGGAACCATGGCCGACCACGGTATGGCGGTAATGACCAGCCGCGAGGGCCTGTCGTTTGAATCGCGGGTGCAGAGCGACACGGCGGCCCTGAATTACCTGGTGAAAAAGATGCTGGAGGTTACGCCGGAAATCCATGCCATGCGCGATCCTACCCGCGGGGGCCTCGCAACCTCGCTTAATGAATTTGCCAAGTCGTCACAGGTTGGCATCAGCTTGACCGAGAACACCGTTCCGGTCCGCCCGGAAGTGAACGGGGCTTGTGAGATTCTGGGAATTGACCCATTGTATGTGGCGAACGAGGGTAAACTGGTTGTTGTTGTGCCCGATTGTTGTGCTACCGAGATGCTGGCCGTGATGCAAGCGGATCCACTGGGGACAGAAGCAGCGATAATAGGCAAAGTGACGGCCGAAAATCCGGGTATGGTTACTATGCGTACAGGCCTGGGAGCCAGTCGGATTATCGATATTCCGGTCGGTGAATCGTTACCGCGAATCTGCTGACAACAGTTTTATTTCTGCCAGGAAATCCCGATCATATTGCTCATTTGTCCAGTGGAGATGTTGCTCCACTTCGCGCTGCAGACGCCGGAGCTGGTCTGGTTTTGATTTTATATAATCCAGATGTAGAATATTAAAACCAGGCGAATATAATCGATAAGCAAATTTTTCTATATAGTCATCATCTACTGTATTTCTTTTGACGTAGATCTGGTTTTTATTCCGGTCCCAGAACACCAGCGCCCAGGTTGTATCGGTGTAATAATCCAGAAAATCGTATTTAAAGGTTTTATTATCTATTATCAGGTAGCTGAAATCATACTCCCTGTCTATTTCAACCAAAACTGCCGGTTCTTTTACCATTCTACGTACCCGGGAAATAAAATCTCTGGGATATGCCGGTATCCGGCCATCGACAAAAATTGACTTCTCCGGATACAGATTCCAGGCCAGGTATCCCCCCCAATAATATTTATTGAAACCATTACCGTCAGGTGGGTGAGCTTTTATAAACCTGGTGGCTTTGACCGGGAGATGATAATTACTGATTCCCAATCCAAACATTGTACTGTCCGGTAGGAAGGGAATTTTTCCGATTAGAAGTAATGGTAAAAGAATTAGAATTGATCCCAATCCAAGATTATAGAAGGCTGTTCGTGAATTTTCTTTCACTGGATTACTGGTTACAGGATACAAAAGGGAAATATTTGATATTATCTGAAGTACGGCTACCGAGGCAAAATAGGGGATGATCCGATTGTACCGGAAGCTGAAAAACAGAAAAACCATGGTGACCAGGTCATAAGCTCTTAAACCATGCTTTGACTTTAACCGCAGTACAGTAAATATTAAAACCAGAATCGAAAGCAGATAGAATGGTGCCATGGACCAGCCCAGTTTCCAGGGAGGTTGGTATTCCATTATTGCAATCAGCTGGTTGATATTTAAATGGGACAGGGTATGAACCAGGTAATGTATTCCCCGGGGATTGAGCAAAGTTGCCAGCAGGGCCAGACCGATCGCTGACAATAAATACCCAGCAGCAGTTTCTTTGAACAGATTCTTTATTTTCCAGCTGTTTTTTATGAGATTAAAAATTATTGTTTCGATGAAAACCAGTGTCAGGAGCCCGATCCCGTAAACTACTCCGGAATGGAAGTTTACCCACAGAATAGTAATCGGAATTATACCGAGTAATGTTTTGAGACCACCTTTCTTTAAACGCTCGATCAGGACCAGGTAGATAACAAAAAATAACAGCGAAAAAAGATGGGCCCGCAGCATAACCCGGAACAGGATCGCCAGGATGAATAATGCCATTAAAAAAGTATTGATACGATAATTCCCGGATTTGATGTTGATTTGCCGGGTTAGCAGGGAAACCAGTAAAAGAACGACCAGTATTTTTGTCAGTATTAATCCGTTTATTCCACACCATCCATAAACAATAAAGGCCACCAGTGAGAACAGCCATTGTGTGGATATCCAGGGATGATTGGGATATGTATAGGCGTATTGGTTAATATCGGGAAGCGACCAATTATTAAAAATTTCACGACCCTCAGCCAGCGACCACCAGATATCACCGGAATAAATCTGAGTATAGGTAACGATAAAGGTGAAAAGCAGTAAAGCGAATGTCAAAAATTTGGTTGATGAGGCGTAGGGCAAAATTGATTGAGGGCCTTGACTGGTTTTCATGGTGGCAAAATTAGATTAAAACAATGGTGCTCAGCACAGTAATAAATATGAATCATTGAAATTTTTACCAGGCCGGAATAATGAAATCAACTCTAACTTTTAGACAGCATTTTGGTCAACAAAATCATTAATGATTAATTACGGGAATCAAATGGAATTACAGGTACTAGTATTTACGGCTATCAGCATCGGGTTTATTCACACCCTGATCGGCCCCGATCACTATTTACCATTTGTATTGATCGGACGGGCACGAAACTGGTCTTTACGTTTTACAACCATTGTAACCGTTTTATGCGGGATAGGGCATGTGCTGGGTTCGGTTTTATTGGGATTGATCGGTGTGGTCATTGGAATTGCTGTTGGCGCATTGGAGCAGGTGGAGGCGGTACGGGGGGATATTGCCAGCTGGCTGCTGATAGGTATGGGATTGGCATACGCGGCATGGGGTTTGAGAATTGGTTTGCGTGCCGGTGAACATACCCACGAACATGATCACAGCAGCGGCCACCACCACCACAGCCACTCGCATCTGGGAAGCCATGCCCATCCACATGGTGATGTAAAAAAACTTACCCCCTGGGCACTGTTCATTATTTTCGTACTGGGTCCCTGCGAACCATTGATTCCCATTTTAATGTACCCGGCCGCCAAACAGAGTTGGGCTGATCTGGCCTGGGTTACCCTGGCCTTTGGTGCTGTTACTATTACTACCATGACGGTGATAGTCGTAATCCTTTCCAGGGGATTGGTAAAATTAGACTTTGGCCGTTTTGAGCGCTATATTCACGCCATGGCTGGATTAATTATCGCCCTTTCGGGATTGGCTATTAAAGTATTGGGGATCTGAAAACTGAATTTAGCCGGTTACAGTTTATTATTAATTCTGGCGGCCCTTGGCTGGCTGGTTTCACTTTACTTTATTCTGGTATACCGGGGAAAGATCGGTAAAAAAGTATGGTGGATTCCCGGGCCAATTCAAATGACCGGTAAAATGTGCCGCAATATTGTTGATACACAGTATGGAAGGGTGTTTAAATATCCAAATGCAGTCTGGGGGTTGGCCTATTATCCCCTTTTGATTGTCCTGGCGGCATTAAATCACCATGGAGTAATTACCGTCAGCTGGTTATTGCCGCTGGTTGTAACCTTGATTCTGGTTTTCAGTTTTTATCTTGGCTGGGGGCTTTACCGGTTGAAGGTGACCTGCCGTTCCTGTATTGGCACCCACCTGATTAACATTTCTATTTTTATCCTGATAGTTTTTGGAGCCTGTTAAGCATGGAAAGAAACATTAAAGAACTGCGCGAACGGATAGATTCGATCGATGAGAAAATAATCGATTTGCTGGCACAACGGTTTGAAATTGCCCGCGAGGTTGGCAAACTAAAACGCCAACTCAACCTTAAGGTTGAGGATAGCAACCGTGAGGAAGCCATCGTAAATCGCCTGTCGAAACACAGTGACGACCCCCTCACCAAGCAGCAGATATCAAATATTTTCACTGAAATTTTCAAGGCCGCCAAGGAAGTGCAGCGGTAGTTGTCTTTTATCTTGCCGATGTTAAAAAATGAGCCGTACATTCGCCGTCATATGAAACCAATAATCCATAACAATCTTTGGTGGTGGACCTATTTTCGAGGGTTGAGCGAACGACCATAGGACCGCTGTATATCGTCGTTATACTCAACCCCGACATAAATATGTCGGGGTTTTTTATTTCCCAAAACGATATTTCCGGACACAGAACCAATGCAGACAATAAGTAATTTTAAAAAACTGGCCCAAAACCACAAAACAGTTCCTGTCTATGAACGGTTTTTAGCCGATTTATTGACACCTATCTCGGCTTTTATGCGTCTCGCCGGTGACTCAAGGTATAATTTTTTATTGGAATCGGTAGAAAAAGGAACGCAATACTCCCGCTACTCGTTTTTAGGGCGCGATCCCCGATTGGTTGTTCTCTTTCAAAATGGTTCAACAACTATAACCGACCGAACCGGTACACGGAATTCTGAGCAATCATTATTTGAAACGTTACGCGGAATAATGAAAAACTATGATCCGGTAAGAATACCGGAGTTTCCGGCCCTGTCGGGAGGATTTGTCGGATATCTGGGATACGAAGCAGTGAGTGTTTTCGAGGATGTTCCCACTATTGAGCCAGAATCATCGGATTTACCGGACGCCGTATTTATGCTTTTTGAGGACGTTCTGGCTTTTGACCACCTGAAAAATGAGATTCTGGTAATCAGTAATGTTAATACGGAAGAATATTCTGATTTACCGACCGCCTATGAGCGCGGTAGACAGAGAATCGACCAGATTCGCCGCTCCCTGCACAGCGATATTAATTACCGTACACCGATTCAGCATGAACATCATCCGATAGAGTCGGGCACCATAAAAGACCATTTCCTTGAAATCGTGAAACAGGCTAAAGAGTACATTTTGGCCGGTGATATTTTCCAGGTTGTGTTGAGTAAGAAATTTTCAAGGGTTACCAAAGCCCAGCCACTTACCCTGTATCGTGCGCTGCGGACAATAAACCCATCGCCTTACATGTTTATGCTGCGGATGGGTGATACCCATGTGATTGGTGCTTCGCCTGAATTGCTGGTGAAGGTGGCCGATCGCCAGGTGGAGGTTCGCCCGATAGCAGGTACGCGCCCGGTTGGGAAATCAGTGTCTGAAAACGATGATCTCAAAAAAAATATGCTGGCGGATGAAAAAGAACTGGCGGAGCACCTGATGCTGGTCGATCTGGGACGGAATGATGTGGGGCGGGTGGCTGAATATGGCAGTGTTTCGGTTCCTGAACAGATGGTGGTGGAACAGTACTCCCATGTGATGCACATTGTATCCAGCGTGAAAGGCGTGCTAAGGGAAGGCCTGGATGCCCTTGATGCCCTGGCGGCGGTATTTCCTGCCGGGACTCTCTCCGGTGCCCCGAAAATCCGTGCCATGGAATTAATCCATCAATTGGAAAAAGTACGTCGTGGTATTTACGGCGGGGTGATCGGGTATTGGGATTTTTCTGGCGCCCTGGATACTTGTATTGCCATCCGGACCATGATTCTGGAAGATGGTGTCGCTTCCTTCCAGGCCGGCGCCGGAATTGTCCATGATTCCGATCCGGAAACGGAACACCAGGAATGTATTAATAAAGCCCAGGCGCTGGTAGCGGCGATAGATTTCGCAGAGAATGGACTGGTCAGGCGAAACGATGAGGGTGATTTATGATTCTGATTATCGACAATTATGATTCCTTTACCTATAACCTGGTCCAGTACATCGGTGAGATAGACCGCGATCTGATGGTCTATCGGAATGATAGAATTAATTTGACGAAAATTGAGGAAATTGACCCACGACTGATTGTTATTTCCCCGGGTCCCGGGACACCTGAAATGGCTGGTATATCAATATCCGTAATTCGCGAATTTGGAGCGCGCATACCTATTTTGGGTATTTGCCTTGGGCACCAGGCAATCGTTGAAGCTTACGATGGGAAGATCATCCGATCGCAGCAGGTGGTGCATGGAAAAACAGCTGAAATTATTACTGTGGATTCTCCGATTTTTTCCGGAATACCAGAAAGGTTCTCTGCCACCCGCTATCACTCGCTGGTAGCTGACAGGGATGCTGTTCCCGATGTGCTGAAAGTAATTGCCGTTACCGAGGATGGAATAATTATGGGTGTTGAACACCGGTCGAATCCGGTTTTTGGACTACAGTTCCATCCCGAATCGATCGCTACGAAATATGGTAAACAGATGATCAGGAATTTTTTGGAGCAATAGATGAAGGATTATTTAAACTTAATTTTGAGTGGTAATGACTTGTCCCGGGACGATGCAAAAAAGGTAATGACAGGAATAATGTCCGGTAAATACGAGAACTCACAGATTGCCGGATTTCTGGTGGCTATTAGGATGAAGGGTGAAACCGTCGATGAAATTGTTGGCTTTGCCGAAGCGATGCGCGCCCATATGACGCCCGTACCGATAACGGTTCCCGCGGTAGATATGTGTGGTACCGGTGGTGATTCCTCCGGTACTTTCAATATTTCTACGGCCGCGTCATTTGTGGTGGCCGGAGCTGGTGTTCCGGTGGCCAAGCACGGTAACCGCGCTATCTCATCACGATCAGGTTCAGCCGATGTTTTAACGGCCCTGGGGATTAATATCAACCAGCCGGCGGCCGTGATGGGTAAATGTGTTGACGAAATCGGTTTGGGTTTTCTGTTTGCACCAGCATTGCACCCGGCCATGAAACATGCTATGCCGGCCCGTCAGTCCCTGGCTGTTCGCACTGTATTCAATATCCTGGGGCCGTTGTGTAACCCGGCTGGTGTCAGGCGGCAGGTAATCGGTGTTTTTGCCCGCGAATTAACCGATAAACTTGCCCGGGTGTTAAAAACACTGGGATCAGAAAAAGCCATTGTGGTGCATGGCCTGGATGGTTTAGATGAATTTTCCCTTTGCGCTGACACACAGTTGACAACAATCAATTTTTCTGGTGAAGTTAAAACCAGCTTGTCAAAACCAGAGGATTTCGGGCTTGTGCCAACGTCGTTAGAAAATTTGGCTGGCGGCAGCCCGGAAGAAAATGCCGCAAAAATCGAGGACATCCTGAACGGAAAAAGTGGTCCGCAGCGTGATATAGTGGTTTTAAACGCCGCCGCCGGTATTGCCGTGGCTAATGGTGAGTTGGATATGTTACAGGCCGTCCCGTTGGCGGAGCATTCGATTGAATCCGGTTCAGCCCTGAAAGTCCTTGAGGAACTGCGAAAAATAAAATGAATATTCTTAGTGAAATAATTGCGCATAAGAAACGGATCCTGGCCCGGCAGATTGCCCAAAAGCCGTTCGCTGAACTGCAACGGGAGAAAAGGTCGGTTCCGATACTTGATTTCAGGGCGGCACTGGTCAGGCCATCGATTAGTGTGATTGCCGAGGTTAAACGCTCTTCACCGTCGGAAGGAAATATAAATACCGGTGCCGATCCTGCATCGCTGGCCAGGATTTACGAGCAGAGCGGAGCCGCTGCCATCTCGGTACTGACCGATGAGAAATATTTTGGAGGTTCACTTGAGGATTTAAAAGCGGTGAAGGCTACGGTAAGTATACCGGTATTGCGGAAGGATTTCATTGTCAGTGAATACCAGGTCTATGAATCGTGGCTGGCCGGAGCTGATGCGATCCTGCTGATAGCCGATGCCCTGACCCGATCAGACCTGCACAGCCTGTACTCCTTTGCTACCGATTTAGGGTTGGCTGTACTGGTGGAAGCCCACGAACAGGCGGCTATTTCGGTGATGTGTGGCCTGAAACCACAGATTATCGGTGTAAATGCCCGCAACCTGAATACCATGGAGACTGATATTGATTATTTTTCTACCGTGAAAAACCAGCTTCCGGAATCAGCAGTAAAGGTGGCAGAGAGTGGATTATTTACCGTAGATGATTTGCGTTATGTGGCTGATCTGGATTACGATGCCACCTTAATTGGAACGGCCTTGATGCGCTCCGCCGATCCGGGAAAAAGCTTGGTGAACTACTGTCAGGGTTAAAACAATGATACCGGTAAAAATTTGCGGAATAACCGATTCAGCTGACGCTAAAAAAGCCGAAGCGCTGGGAGCGGCCGCATTGGGATTCATCTTTTACCCCAAAAGTCCCCGAAATATCGAGCCGCATTTAGCGGCTGAGATAATTGAGCAGGTTTCCATACCTACTGTCGGAGTGTTTGTTAATTCAAGTTTGGATAACATCAATCGGACAATTGATATTTCCGGTATAGACATGGTGCAATTGCACGGTTCGGAAACCCCGGAGTTCTGCAGTAAGGTGAAACTCCCGGTGATTAAAGCCTTCCGGGTGCGGGATGGCTTCGATTTCAGTACTTCATCCAATTATCAGGTTAAAGCATTGCTGCTGGACAGCTATTCCAATGAAAGTTATGGCGGGACCGGCGAGGTCTTTGATTGGAAATTGATTGACAAAGCAAAGCCGTCAATACCGTTGATCCTGGCCGGCGGATTGAATCCGGGGAATGTGACACAGGCGGTGAGAAACGTGTGTCCGGCGGCAATTGATGTCAGTTCCGGGGTGGAATCAAAACCCGGGAAAAAAGATCACCGAAAACTTGAAGCACTGTTTACTGCCTTGATTAATTCAAAAGGCAACGGAACAGTGTTTACTAAACGAGCAGATCATGAACGATAAAAAATATAGTCAGCCTGATGACCGCGGCCATTTCGGGCGTTTCGGCGGGAAATATATACCGGAGACACTAATCCCGGCAGTGACCGAACTGGAAAAGGTTTACTATGAAGCCTGTAACGACCCTGAGTTCCAGCGTGAGTTCCGGGAAATGCTGGCGAATTACTCCGGGCGGCCCACCCCGCTCTATTTCGCCCGCCGCCTATCTGCCGAGCTGGGTTTCGATGTTTACCTTAAGCGCGAGGATTTGAATCATACCGGCGCCCATAAAATCAATAATGTGCTGGGGCAGATACTGCTGGCCCGGCGGATGGGCAAAACCCGCATCATCGCTGAGACCGGTGCCGGCCAGCATGGCGTGGCTACCGCCACGGCGGCGGCCTGTTTCGATCTGGATTGTGTGGTCTACATGGGCAAGGAAGATATCCGGCGTCAGAAATTGAATGTCTTCCGCATGAAACTGCTGGGGGCGGAAGTGCGTCCGGTGACCTCGGGCAGCAGAACCCTGAAAGACGCCACCAACGAAGCGATTCGTGATTGGGTGGCCAATGTGGAAGACACCTACTACCTGATCGGGTCGGTGGTGGGGCCCCACCCTTATCCTGAAATCGTGCGTGATTTTCAGTCTGTGATCGGACGCGAGGTGCAGCAGCAGTTTACTGCCGCTGAAAATCCCGACTGGCTGGTGGCCTGCGTGGGCGGCGGTAGTAATTCGATTGGACTGTTTCATCCCTATCTGGAAAGCCCAACCAAAATGGTAGCCGTGGAAGCGGCTGGTCTTGGCATTGATACCGGTAAACATGCTGCCACAATCGCCCGCGGGGATTTCGGCGTGCTACACGGTTCCGCCAGCTACCTGCTGCAAACCGAAGACGGACAGGTGGTCCTGCCCCATTCCATTTCCGCCGGACTGGATTATCCCGGCATCGGACCGGAACACAGCTTTTTGAAGGACAGCGGCCGGGTGACCTATGTTTCGGCCACCGATCAGGAAGCTGTCGAAGCCTTTGTATGGTTATCAGAGAAGGAAGGAATTTTACCGGCCCTGGAATCGGCCCACGCCCTGGTTTTTCTGCGCCAGCCGGATAATGGTATCAAATCCGGTGAAAATGTGGTTGTGTGCCTGTCAGGCCGCGGCGATAAGGATGTTAATTCGGTGGCGGAATTTCTGGAGCAGGAAATATGAGCCGCATAAAGCAATTGTTCGCTCAGCCGGGCGATAAAATCATTCCGTTCATTACCGCCGGGTATCCTACGAAAGAATTGACCGTGGACCTGGTATTGGCGGCGGAACGGGCCGGTGCGTCCATGATTGAACTGGGTATGCCTTTCTCCGATCCCTTGGCAGAAGGACCGGTCATTCAGGCAGCCAGTACCAAAGCGCTGGAAAACGGCGTTACCCTGAAGTGGATATTGAAACAGGTACATGAGATTCGCCAGTCCAGCATGATCCCACTGGTGCTGATGGGTTACATCAATCCCGTTCTGCAGTACGGCGTAGAGCGCTTTGTCCGTGATTGCGCCAAGGCCGGTGTGGACGGCCTGATCCTGCCGGACCTGCCCCCGGAGGAGGCTGTTGAATATGTGACCGCTTGCCGCAAGGAAGGTGTATCACCGATCTTTCTGGTGGCGCCCAATACTCCGGACGAACGCATAAGGCAGATCAGCGAAATGGCCGGTGATTTGATCTATTGCGTATCGATCCTGGGTATTACCGGCACCGATTTCACCTCCCGGGAAAAACTGGTGCAGTACCTGATCCGGGTTAAGGCCAACAGTACAACTCCTTTTGTGGTTGGTTTTGGCATTCGAACAAAAGATGATGTACGGCATGTGAACAGCCTGGCCGATGGTGCGGTTATTGGTAGTGCATTGGTGGAAAAACTGGCAGGTCAAATGAAAGCGATATCCGAATTGGAACAATACCTGGTTTCTATACGCTAAAATAAATGAAAAACCTATTGGCACAAACCGGAAAGCGGGTTTAACATCCCCGGCGATGAAAACAATGATTAACAACATTTTCTCTTTTTATTACTACTGGTACTTTAGCAGCCCGGGGTTAGGAGGGCGGCCTTAAAGCACTGTTTAGTGGTCGTAGAATTCAACCCCGGCATTCAGAATGTCGGGGTTTTTTTTTGCCTCGAATCGATCGTTGCGCGACCGGAAAGAAAATTTGACTAGCATAATTGACCAAAGGATGTAAAAAATGAAAATTGGAATACAAGGCGGCAAAGGCAGCTTCTCGGAAGAAGCAGCCCGCATATTCATTCAGAATCACGGCCTGGAAAATGCCCGGCTGGAATATCTGATCAGCTCGGAGAAGGTCCTGGCGGCGGTGGAAGACGGTTCGGTGCAGTATGGCATCTTTGCCATGGAAAATGCCCAGGGCGGCGTTGTGATCGAAAGTGTGGAAGCCCTGGCCCGCTACCGCTGCGATGTGGTGGAGATGTTTCATGTGCAGATTGCCCAGTGTCTGCTGGCCCGGCGTGGGGTATTTCTGGGTGATGTGACCGAGATCCACTCCCACCAGCAGGCTTTACGCCAGTGCCGCGATTACCTGGCGGAACATTTCTGGACCCGCCCGTTGATCGAGCAGGATGATACGGCCGAATCGGCCCGGCGTCTGAAAGAAGGAAAACTGCCGGAAACCGCTGGTGTGATCGCACCCCGCTTTTGTGCCGATCTGTACGGCCTGGTGGTACTGGCGGAAGATATCCACGACCTGAAAAACAACCTGACCCTGTTCATGGGTGTGAAAAAACTGGAAGAGGTTAAAAATGGATAGTGTTGGAATTATCGGTTTCGGACGCTTCGGACGTGTGCTGGGTAAAATTCTGTCCGATGATTTTCAGGTGCGGGCTTACGATCCCAATCCGCAGAAAGAACAGTACGGTGTGGAATTTGTCCGCCAGCAGGACATTTTGAAAGAGACCACAATTTTTGTTGCCGTCCCGATCCATGCCTTTAAAAATGTTATCAGGGATATTGCGGAAGAATTAAACCCGGATACTACGATTATTGATGTCTGTTCGGTAAAAGTCTACCCGGTTTCAGTGATGCAGGAACACCTGGCAGAAAATATCAATATCATCGCCACCCACCCCCTGTTCGGTCCTGATTCCGTTGATAATCCCGAAGGCCTGCGCATGATGATGAATGATGTACGCGGTATTAACGGAAAATATGCTTTCTGGAAAAATTACTTCTCATCCAAAGCCATCCAGATCATCGAGCTTAAACCCGAACAGCATGATCGTCTGGCGGCTGAGACCCAGGGTATCACCCATTTTGTAGGCCGCGTTATGCGTGAAGCAGGGATAAAACCCACCGAGATTGATACACTTGGTTTTCAGGAGTTGACCCATGTGATTGACCAGACCTGTAACGACAGTTGGGATCTGTTCATGGATTTGCAAAATTTTAATCCCTACACCCTGTCGGTGATCCAGAAGCTGGAAACGGCGATCGGTACCGTGCGCGGTAAAATTTTACGGAGGGAAAATTAATGTTAGTTGTATTGAATGCCGATGCCAGTGAAAAACAGATCAAGCGCGTAAAAGAGCGAATCACTTCCCTGGGATATAAACATCATGACATTCCCGGCCGCGACCGTCTGGCAATTGGCGTTACCGGGAATCGCGGTACCGAGGACCGTATCTACCTGGAAAGCCTGCCCGGTGTGCAGCAGGTCGTTCCGATAACAAAGCCCTATAAGCTGGCCAGCCGGGAGACCCACCCGGAGAATTCCGTTTATGATATCGGCGGTGCTGTTTTTGGTGATGGCAATGTCGTTATGATTGCCGGTCCTTGTGCCGTGGAAACCGAAGAGCAGACCCTGCGGATCACCGAGCAGGTGGCAAAACGGGGCGCCCAGATGCTCCGGGGCGGGGCCTATAAACCGCGCACCTCGCCGTATTCTTTCCAGGGACTGGGTGAACGGGGGTTGGAAATTCTAGCCAAGGCCCGCGAAAAGAATGGATTGCCGGTAGTATCTGAAGTAGTCGACCCGGTTACCGCACCACTGGTGGCCCAGTATATCGACATGCTCCAGATCGGCACCCGCAATATGCAGAATTTTATTCTGCTCCAGGAAGTGGGAAGAACCGGTAAACCGGTTTTACTGAAACGTGGTATGAGCGCCACCCTGGAGGAAACCCTGATGTCGGCCGAATACCTGATTTCCAACGGCGCCCGTGAAGTGGTGATCTGCGAGCGCGGTGTGCGAACCTTCGCCAGCCATGCCCGAAATACTCTGGACATCAGTGTCATTCCGGCTCTGAAGGAGATCAGTCACCTGCCGATTATTGTTGACCCCAGCCATTCCAGTGGCCATCGCTACAGCGTAGTTCCCCACTCCCTGGCCGGGATTGGTGCCGGAGCCGACGGCATTATCGTTGACGTCCATGACCGGCCCCATGAAGCCCTCTGTGACGGCCCGCAGGCCTTATCGCCGGAGGAATTCACTGATCTAATGGGTTTGACGGGACGGGTCTGTGAGGCTATGGGGAAAACAATCGGCCGGGAGGTTTAAGGGAAAATGCCCGTTGAAGGCACTCTGAGTTTCGCCGGTGATAAATCAATATCGCATCGTGCCCTCATGCTGGCGGCTATTGCTGACGGTGAAAGCACGATTCAGAATCTCTCTACTGGTGAAGACGTCGAGTCAACCCGCCAGTGCCTCGTTGCCTGTGGTATCAATTCCGATCGCCAGGGGAATACCGTAAGGATCACCGGAGGAGGTTTTACCGATCCCTCGAAGACCCTTGATTGTGGTAATTCCGGTACTACGGTCCGCTTGTTAATGGGCCTGTTGGCCGGGCAGGGTGTTTCCGCCCGGTTTTCCGGAGACGATTCACTGAGTAAGCGGCCCATGCGGCGGATCATCGATCCCCTGTCACAGATGGGCGCACAACTGAGATCTTCCGCAGGTAGCCTGCCAGTGGAATTGATGGCCGCTGATTTAAATGGAATTGAATATGAACTGCCGGTGGCCAGCGCTCAGGTGAAATCAGCAGTACTGCTGGCCGGTCTGGGTGCCGAAGGAGCTACCACGATAGTCGAACCATTACCCACGCGCGATCATACCGAATTAATGCTGGCCAGTCTCGGTGCCCGGGTTGCCCGAGAGGATAGCTTGACAACCGTTGATAGGCTGGAAAAACCGCTGAATAATTTTACCGCTACCATTCCCGGCGATCCCTCCACCGCCGCCTTTTTTGCCGCTGCCGCCGCCGGTCTTCCCGGCTCTAAACTGCGATTGGAAAATATACTTCTGAATGAGCGGCGGATTGGTTTTTTCAGGGCCCTGGAGAAAATGGGCGCCGCTATCCATTATATGCCGCAGGGCCAGGTACTGGGCGAACAGGTTGGAATGGTGACAGTTGAATTTGGAAAATTGAAATCGATTAAATTGACTGCTGAGGATGTCCCGGCCATGGTTGATGAATTACCCCTGCTGGCAGTTATTGCTACTCAGGCCCGGGGTGAAACCGAGGTTCGTGGAGCAGCTGAACTGCGGGTGAAAGAATGCGACCGGATTACGGCGATTTGTGAGAATTTAAGCGCCATGGGCGCTGAAATAGATGAGCTTGATGATGGTTTTCGAATCGCCGGTCCAACTATACTGAAGAGCACTTCGATAAAAACCTATGGCGATCATCGGATTGCCATGGCTTTTACTATCGCAGGTTTATTTGCTGACCGGCCGGTGGAACTTGATGAACCAGAATGTATGGCGATTTCGGCTCCGGAATTTCCTGACCAGCTGCAGGCGGTATTAAAATGAAAAATCGAATGCAGAAATTTGCCGTAATTGGTGATCCGGTTGAACACAGTCTGAGCCCGGCCCTGCATAACTGGGTATTCAACCAGCTGCATGTCGATGCCCATTATGATAAAATTAATGTTAACTCCGATCAACTGCCGGAAGTATTTGCTGCGATGCGTGATGGTGTTTGGCAGGGGCTTAATGTAACCATTCCCCATAAGATGTCCATTCTACCACTGGTAGATGAGCTCAGCCAATCGGCCCAGGCGATCGGCGCTGTAAATTGTGTGCAGCAAAAGGATGGTAAACTGATCGGCCACAATACCGATTACAACGGTTTCGGCCAACTGCTGGACCGGAACGGGATTGACTGTACTGGAAAAACCGTTCTGGTGCTCGGTGCCGGCGGGGCAGCCCGCAGTGTTTTGTTTTCACTGTTTCGAAATTGTCCAGCCCGGATAGTTGTTGCTGCTCGCAGCCCAAATAAGGCAGATCGGCTGGTGCAGTGGGCATGCGAATTCAGTGCTTTCCCTGAGATAACCAGGATCGAATTATCATTAGCCGGTGAAGTGGCCGGTCAGGCCAATGTAATTATCAACTGTACACCACTTGGAATGGCGCAGTATTCACCGGACAACCCGCTGGAACATGAATGGCATACCGGGCAGGTACTGGTGGATACTATTTACACGCCCCAGGAAACTGAATTTCTGAAAGCGGGTCGTAAGTCTGGTGCTAAAACGGTCAACGGCCTGGATATGTTTATTTACCAGGCCCTGGAATCGCAGGTGCTCTGGTTGGGAGACGATCTGGCCGGGCGTATTCCGGTGCAGGAAGCGAAAAATTTTCTAATAGACAGGTTAAGTAATGTTACATAGAATTAAATATTCCACTGCCGGGGAATCCCATGGAAAAGGCTTGCTGGGTATAATCGAAGGACTCCCGGCCGGACTGGCGATTGATGAGGATTTTATTGCCGTCGAACTGGCTCGCCGTCAGCAGGGACATGGCCGTGGCAAACGGATGCAGATCGAGCGGGACCGGGCCGAAATCTATGCTGGTGTCCGCCACGGATTCACCCTGGGTGGACCGATTGGCCTGATACTACCCAATAAAGACTGGCCCAAATGGACTAAAATCATGTCCCCTGAGCCACCGGTGGAGCCGGTCAAGCTGGTTACCCTGCCCCGCCCCGGGCACGCTGATCTGGCCGGTGTTGAAAAGTTTGGTTTTAAAGATATCCGCAATGTACTGGAACGCTCCTCGGCCCGGGAAACGGCCATGCGGGTGGCCCTGGCAGCGATTTGCCGCAAACTGCTGGCGGTGGTTGGAATAACCATCGGCAGTCGGGTAATACAGATCGCCGGTGTTACTGATGCATCGCCAATTGACCAGACTATCACGCCGGATGAGCTAAATCGTTTGGCTGACGCATCTCCAGTTCGGGTGCTGAATGAAGCATGTGCCGAGAAAATGATCACCGCCATCGATAACGCCAAAGAACAGGGTGATTCCCTCGGCGGTGTTTTCGAGGTTGTTGCCACCGGTTTACCTTATGGCCTGGGCAGCCATGCCACCGCTGATAAAAAATTACCTGCCCGGATCGCAGCCGCCATGTTATCGATCAATGCCATGAAAGGTGTGGAAATCGGTGCTGGTTTCACTTCCGCCGCTGATCCGGGAAGTGCCATGCACGATGAAATTATCTGGGACGGTGAAACCTACCAACGTCCAACCAATAATGCCGGTGGACTTGAAGGGGGAATGACCAACACCCAGCCGGTAGTAGTGCGGGTCGCCATGAAACCGATCCCGACTTTAATTAAACCTCTGCGGTCAGTTGACATCGTCACCAAAGAACAAAAACCGGCCCACAAGGAAAGAACAGATTCCTGTGCCGTTCCGGCCGCTTCCATCATTGGAGAGGCAATGCTGGCCTTTGTTCTGGCCGATGCCCTGCTGGAAAAATTTGGTGGTGATTCCATAGAACAGTTGAAGGCCCATATGGCTGTCAGCGCGCGGTATTGATTATGAGAAAAGGTACCAATATCTATTTGATCGGGATGATGGGCTGTGGTAAATCAACAGTTGGCCGGTTGCTGGCCGAACGGCTGAAGCTGGAATTTATCGACCTCGACACAAAAATTGAGAAAAAGGCCGGAAAATCAATTACTGATATTTTCACTGCTTCGGGCGAAGAAAGATTTCGTGCATTGGAGACAGAAGCCCTGGCTCGGGTTGCCGGCCGACGGAAATATGTGGTTTCTACCGGCGGCGGTTGTGTTTTACGGCGGCAGAACCGGTCGATTATGCAGAATGATGGTACGGTAATCTATCTTGATGTACCACTTGATATTTTGGTTGAGCGGGTTTCCCGGAAAAAACACCGTCCCTTGCTGACCGGTGTTGATGATATCGACCAGCGCATGCGAGAATTACTGAACCAAAGGGAGTCGATGTACCGGAAAACGGCCACTTTCACGGTTAAAAGTAACGGCCTCCAGGCCGAAGCAGTTGTAGAAAATATAACCGGATTAATTAATTAAAATGGAAACAATAGAAGTAAAACTGAACCGGAATCCTTATCCGATCTGGGTTGAAAACGGGCTCCTGAAACAGCTGCCGAAAAAATTGAAACCATTCAATTGCGGTCAGCAATGGGTGATAATTACCCAGCCGTTTCTGGCGGAGAAATATGGGAACCGGCTTCGGGAAGATTTACTGTCGGCTGGATTTAATATTGAGTTGATCGAAGTTGTTGATGGTGAGGGTGCCAAGTCGCTGGATAAGGTACAGGAATTGTACGACCGGCTGCTGGATTTGCGTTGTGACAGGGGTGCTGCGCTGTTGGCACTGGGTGGCGGTGTGGTTGGTGATCTCACCGGCTTCGTAGCTGCCACATTCATGCGTGGAATTGATTACATCCAGATACCAACCACCCTGCTGGCTATGGTGGACTCAGCCATTGGCGGTAAAACCGGTGTCAATCTGCCCCAGGGAAAAAATCTGGTGGGCAGTATCTACCAGCCCCGGCTGGTGGCAGTTGATCCTGAGTTACTGGCTACCCTGCCGCGCCGGCAGGTAATATCCGGTTTGGCAGAAGTTTTGAAATACGGAGCGATCCGTGATCGCGAATTCTTTCAGGAATTGGCAAATGGCCTGAATCAGTTGATAGAATTATCTGATGAGGTGTTTCTCCGGAAGGCCATTGCCCGTTCCTGTGCCATCAAGTCTGATGTTGTTGCACAGGACGAACGAGAGAGCGATTTGCGGCGGACTTTGAATTACGGACATACAATTGGCCATGGTCTGGAGGCTATGCATGGCTATGGTGGCTTGACCCATGGTGAGGCGGTGGCCTACGGAATGCTGGCAGCTGGTGACATTGCCTGTCGGCGTGGAATTTTACCCGTTGACGATAGGATGTTATTACAATCCACAATAAAAAATATTCCGTTGCCTGATGTTGGATCAGTTGATCCCGGCCAGTTACTGGCTATCGTCCGCCGTGACAAGAAACACCGGGCCGGCAAACTGCATTTTGTGTTATTAGCCGGGCTGGGAGAGACAATAATTGTCGATGATGTATCCGATGAGGAAATAATAAAGTCTTTGGATGTATTATGAAATTTTTGATAATCAATGGCCCCAACCTGAATATGCTGGGTGTCCGTGAACCTGGTATCTATGGTTCGGAGACGCTGGACCAAATCAATGCCTGGCTGCTTGAACGACCTGAGGCCGCTGGTAATGAACTGAACTTTTTCCAGTCTAATTCCGAAGGCGCAATAATCGATGAAATTCAATCTGCTGTGGGTAACTATGATGGCATTATCATTAATCCAGGAGCTTATACCCATTACTCGTATGCCATCCGCGATGCCATTGCGGCAGTGGGAATACCGACAGTTGAGGTTCATTTGAGTGCCATTGAAAACCGGGAAGACTTCAGAAAAAAATCGGTTATTAAAGATGTTTGCCTGGAACAGATATCAGGCCTGGGAAAACGGAGTTATTCAGAGGGTTTGAAGGAATTAATTGAGCAATTGAAAAAATAAGCTGTGATTTTTATGGTGGTGTCCCCAAATTCCGCCGAAATATCTGATTAACCTTAATAAAAAATCGTCCGATTTGGGGAAAGGGAAAATATGCATACAAGACCTTTTTATACCCTGGTTCTAATCCTAGCTGTTCTGGTCTCTGCTGGGCTGGTAGCCCAGGATGAAAAAACAATTACCGGCTGGAGTTTCGGGGGCGTGCCGGCGATTGCCTATAATTCCGATACGGGCTTCACTTATGGTATTATCGTTAATACCTATAATTACGGTGATGGCTCGACCTATCCTGAATATCTGTACTCACTGTACACCGAATGGTCCCGGACTACAAAAGGCAGTGGTGTTAATAAGCTGTTTTTTGATTCGAAGTATTTATTACCCTATGATATTCGTCTTACCAGCGAATTGAGCTACTTGACAGAGCAGGCCCTGCCGTTCTATGGTTTTAATGGTTCGAACCAGATTTATAATTCCACCTGGGAAGACGATGAAGATGACGGTTATGTATCCCGTGTATATTATCGCCATGAGCGGAATAATATGAAATTCACGGCTGATTTTCAACGCTCTGTTTTCATGGAAAACATCCGTGGTGTGGTCGGCTTCGGCTTTTTGAATTTTGATATTGGATCGGTTGACGTTGAAAGCCTGAATGATGGCAAGGATGAAGAGGATATGTTGCCGGTTTATACCAATCCTGATTCGATCGGTCTGTATGACCAGTATGTGGCCAATGGCTATATAAATGCCGATGAGGCCGATGGCGGTTCGGTCAATTTTCTCAAATTCGGTGTGGTATATGATACGCGCGACAATGAACCGAATCCCATGAGCGGCATGTGGACCGAAGCATTACTCACCACAGCGTTGGAACCGCTGGGAAGTGATTTCGGATATACGGCGCTGACCTTTACGCACCGCCAGTATTTCACGATTATCCCCAGGGACTTATCGGTTACTTACCGCGTTGGTTATCAGGGAGTTGTAGGTGGCGACATTCCTTATTTCATGCTGCCCTACTACCAGAGTACCTATAAAGTGGAAGAAGGTCTCGGCGGATCAAAATCACTGCGCGGAATCATGAAGAACCGGGTGGTTGGAAATTCGGTGGCCTTCGGAAACCTGGAAGCACGCTGGAAATTCCTGCGGACAGTGGTTTTGAATCAGAACCTGTACCTGGCATTGAATGCCTTTGTGGATGGTGGTAAGGTTATGGAGGCTTATGGAAATGAAGCCTATGAAATCGCTTTTGGCGATGACCTGACCGATGATATACATATCTCCTATGGCGCTGGTTTGCGGATTGCCTTGAATGAGAACTTCATCATTGCCGTCGATTACGGCATGGCTGCCGATGAACAGGATGGCAGCAGCGGACTGTATATTGGTCTAGGGTATTTGTATTAAATAAATAAAAATAAAAAAGCCCCGGTTGATAAAATCGGGGCTTTTTGTTTACAGAAGATTCTTAATTATTTCAGTTTATACTGCAGGCCGAAGGCAATCACGAAGGCGGTTTTATTGTATTTCTCTTCAAATACACCGCCGACATCATCGTTCTGTCCTTCAATATAAAAAGTGTTGCTGGCACCAAGACTGATGTCCAGTTTCGGGTTTAGGGTGTATTTTAACCCCATACCTAAAGTACTTGATGCTAACCCATAATCCATATCAGTATTATATTCATCCGTGGCTCCGGTTGTGGAGTACAAGAAACCAGCACTGATTAATAGAGCATCGCTCAAGCCATATTCTACCCCCAGTCCTGCATTCAAGTCATTAACAACTTTATCTTCGTCACCGTCCCAGTCGCAACCTTTATTGAACCAGTAATTAAAACCTAATTCAGCTCGAAGTTTATGTGAAAGTTTATAGGAAATACCGGCTCCGAATTGAGCGGGGATATCTTCACTGTAAGTGACATCATCCGGGAACATTCCCTCCGCATCAATTACACCCTTAGTCTCATCCAATTTTGTATCAGAGGTAACTTCAAGTTTTGTTATCGGCTCGAATCTCAAACCAACGGTCAATTTATCTGATGGAGTAAAGTCTAAGCCAAACACTGCTGTAAAAGCGGTTCCAGTTCTTTTGGAATCAACTTCCATATCAGGTATGAAACCGGGAAGATCGCCATTTTCCGCTTCCAGAATTGCGTTTTCTAGTGCACCGGTGTAAGTATTGTTTGCAGAAACAAGCCTAAATCCAGCAGCCAGTGACAGCCAATCATTTAGCTGGTAAGCGGCACCAAATTGACCGGCAAAATAGATTGATGATCCAATGAAGGCTGCATCAACAGAATAACCTGTGAATGTACCAATTGAATCTGCAAAAGCTGGATCTAATCCCTTTTCTACTAAAGCACTTGCAGGAAGTCCTACCAGACGAGCCAATTGATAATCAAAAAGTGGTAACCCATCTGGAAAGTCGGCACTGCCTCCGCCGCCAATCGGCATAAATCCACCAAAGAGGGCTAATTTATCCTTTTTATGAACAAAATAGGCATTTGGGAAGGTAGGTACAAAAGTTGTTCCCTTAAATGTATCAGAATTGTAGTTAGGATGGGCAGCTATTACCTCGCGCGATTGCCAGATGGTTTGACTACTAACATAGATATATGTACCATCTTCCAGCAAAACAGTACCGGCAGGGTTGAATAACACAGCATCCAGATCCGTTGATGCATTCCGATTCATCATTCTGATGTATTCCGAACTTTGATTGGTATTTGTTATCATACCAAATGCGGTTGCCGATATAATCAGAATCGAGATCAGTATTATAGTTGTTTTATTCATACTGGAGGTCCAATCTTTTATGTAAAGCGGGCAGACCATCATGATTGATCTGCCCGATTTATTTTATTTGTATTAGTGAAAATACTAAGAGTTGCTATTCTTTGGTGAACCCAAGTGTTGTGGTTGAGGATTCATCCAAAACAACATCAAAGTAACCTACACCAGCAACCGGAAGAACCTTATTCAGGTCTTCATCTAATTCTGAATAAATCAGAGTCATTGTCGTTGGGTCGTCTGGGTCATCAAGTGTCAATACGCCACCTAAGTCATATAGGCCGCCATCGAGCACGAAAGTACCAGCGGTTTCATCGTGTGTCCAAATTCCACTGTCGGTTAGTGGAATAATATTGGGAGCTACTCCAAGCGTGTCATTTGCGGAAGGAAGATTTCCAGCCAAAGTAAAGGTTCCGTCATCTTTAACAACGACTTCTGCATTGACACCAAGTGCGCTGAACTCAGCCCATACCATACCACCACTGGCAACGGTATCACCGGCTGCAAAACCCAGAGTAGTAATATCAGCAGATGCTGTGTATATCGAAGACTGTTCCATGTTAGACATATTCCATGTTCCGACAAGTGGGCTTACATCATCGTCATCATCTTCCTCACAACCAACGAAAAAGATTACACTGATCCCCAGTAGCAGAAACGCGATTAGCTTAAAGGTATTCTTCATTATTCCTCCTTATTAAGTCTCAAATGATAGAATTGTTATTGGAATTATAGATATCCCTTTGGACTAAAATAGACCTGAACAGGTGAGGAATGCAAAGTAAAATTAAAGGGACTGACACTAGTATCAGAACCGATAGATAATGTTTAAAGACAGGTTGCGCTCTTCACCCATATTTCGTTCCAGCTCAACATAATAATATTGGAAAAAGTTCTCAATTCGAACCTGAAATTCAAATTTGTCAGATCGGTAACCAGCCCCCATGTTCCAGATGTGGATCGGTACCCGCCGATCCCGTCCGGTGGTGGCGTCTTCCTGGTAGAGCTGAACCTCCTCCATCCGACTGTTATAGCGGTATTCCACCTGCCCGAAATATTTTTTCCAGTTGAACATAACCTGCCGGGAGAAACTATGACGATAACGGTAAGACAGTGTCTTTGTGATCTCATTACCACTGTTCAGGGCCACCGGCTCCAGCCAGGTATAAGCCATACGGCCCATAATCAGATTATTGAACAACCCACCGGCAAAGGCTATCTCTGCTCCCGAAATGCGAGCATCGGTAATATTGTCAAAATGGATTGTGTCGGCGCGGAATATCACCGGTTCAATCATCTGATTATAACTGGTGTTGAACAGGTTGAAATCAAAGTTTATTCCGGAACAGATATGGTTGCCCGGCCAGGTCAGCGTGGCTCCAAGTTCACTGGCGATGCTGGTCTCGGCTTTCAGATCCGGGTTCGGCACAACCGTGAAGACACTTAACTGGGAAGCGGTGAATAATTCGGCGATTGTCGGTACCCGGAAGCCATGGCCGATCGAAGCCCGAAATGATAGTCCTTCAGTTGGCCTGAAATTCAAGGCCGCCTGCGGTGACAGGGTCTGGTCCAGTTGTTGATCATCGACAAAATAGGTTTCGTAGCGGGCACCCAGAGACAAAATTGTTTTGCGATTCAAATGACCAAGGGCGTGAAAATACAGAGCCGATGAATATGAATCATGTTCCCCGAAGGTCTGGGAATTTATGGTTGCCTGCTGGAGGCTGATCCCGGAGGTAGTGCTGAGACGGGCATTCCAGGTGCTGGCAATTTGATATTCAGAAAAATATTTCCGTTCATCGGAATGATCGTTGTTGGTCAATCCGCTATTCTGCCAGCGGACATCATAATAGGCCGCTTTGAGTTTCATAATTACCGTTGGCGAATAAATATAGTTGAAAAGACCGTTTAGATTAAACTTGGTACCTGCAGTTGAATCGTTTTTATAACCATCGGGTGCTTCAAATGGATTGGCTGCGTTTTTCCACAGGGAGTATAATCCCTTTTCCTCAGACATAAAATTGCCATAAACGGATGCGCTGTAACGCGATCCGAAATTAAATTTGATTTTCCCGGTCAGATTGAAGGCATTGCGCCAGCCTAATTGATAGTACCCATCGGTTTGTTGTTCCTGAAGGCGCAACCAGAAACCATGGTCTCCCCAGGGGCGGGCGTGGGTAAGTTCCGCTGTGTGAAACAGTCCGGGACTGTCGCGCCAATTCCACTGGGAATACTTCGGTGTACTGTAAAAACCGCCATTAAACCTTAGTCGGGTTTCGGGGACGGCCGGTGCGTTGCGGGTAATAATATTGATGACACCGCCCATAGCGCTGGAACCATAAAGGGCCGAGCCACTGGATTTTAATATTTCCACCCGCTCGATCTCGGAGGCCGGGACGACCGTCCAGCTAATATTACCAGCGGCACCACCAAGCAGAGGCATACCATCCAGCAGGAGCATTGACCGATTTCCGGCGCCCATGGAATAACTGTTTGCGCCACGGATATTTATCTGGTCCTTCACAATACTGACCCCGGCCTGAAAGGGGAGAATTTCTTCCATCGAAACAGCACCACTCGACGCCAGGTCGCGGGGACCGATAACGGAAACAGCAACCGGTGATTCCATTATATCCTGCACGTTACGTGTACCGGTTACAACGACTTGTGGAGATGCCAGCACATCCTGCTCCAGCTCGATGGTCTGATAGTGATCGGTATTGACGGTGATAATTCTTTTACGATAACCAATCATGGTGATTATCAGGCTGTATTCACCGGGCTTTAGTCCGTCTAAGTGAAACGAACCGTCATTGGCAGTTGCTGATCCAATGAATGAATCACGGATTAGTATATTGACACCAGCCAGCGGACGATCGGTTTTGGAATCTATTATTTTCCCGCTGATGGAGGCACTTTGCAGTTGTACAAATAATGAAACCAGTAAGATAATTATTGTCCGGGGCCGGGTTTTCAAGGCGCTACCTCAAGCACTATTTGCCAATTACCGTCGATTTCGGAAATTTCCCCTTCGCGGACTACAACACTTTTAATATACTGGATAATAGCCCCGCTATCGCTGGTTGGCAACCGGATCGGTAGTTCGGGTAGAGCCAGCAGCGAATCGAGACTTGTGGCCACCGTGGCAACCGGAACCATCAGGCCAATGGGAACGATGGCATATGACCCACGCTTAAGCTGAATGAAATAGGAGTATACCGAATCACAGGCTGTGTTACAGGGTAGTATTGGGTCACTATAGGTAATGAAATGCTCTCCCAGATTTTCCAGATCTAGTTGGTCCAACACAACCAATGTAATAGCTGTTACTTTTCCATCGGCAAATAAAGCCGGTGATACGACAACCCGGCCCTCCACCCCGGATACATTTTCAAGTCCGGTCGGAAGGCTGCAACCACCGATCAGGAATACAAATATTAATACTGTGGTCAGTAGCCGGTGTAAAAATAATATTTTTGTCTGCATGCCAGAAATTACTGAATTACATTAAATTTCAACCACCACATTTAACCCCACCCTGGATTGGTCATTAATACTCCATGCTGTTTAAAATTATGTACATATTTCTACTATAAATATTGGACAGCGTAATTATAAATACTGTATTGTGTGTTGATCTTATTGTTGGTTAATTATGTATTATAGTATGTGGTTTACAGTATTGATTTTAATAATTAAAAAGTTTATCTTCCGGTAGCCCAATACCTCATTGGGCGGTTCATTGCTACAATATAATATATAATCTGGCTACTATTATATATACAGAAGCCTTTCTTTTCCGAGAAAGGCTTCTGTTTTTATTAACAGTATTAAAAGAAATCCAAATCTGTATGTGTGGTGAATACCCGTAATTTCCCGAATAGATAGGTTTTATGTGGCTGCCATTGGAGGGAATGGATTAATTTCAATGAAATGTTTAGTACGTCTATGCAACTGATTTCCTTTATCCTGATAATAATTGGTCTGGCAGCAGCCAGATTATATCTTTGGCGTCCTAACAATTCTACATCATTTTATCCCAAAAAACCGTTTTTCATGGGTCACCGCGGTGTAATGACAACCGCCCCTGAGAATACCATTAGTGCCTATAAAAAGGCACTTGATGCTGGTTTTAAAGGCACCGAATTAGATGTAATGAAATCAAAAGATGGTAAAATTATATGCTCGCACAATTTCGACCTGGAGCGTGTGACTGACGGAAAAGGATATATTTTTAACCTGCCGTACTCCGAGATTAGCAAAGTCGATGCGGCCGTTAAATTCAGTGCTTATGATTTCGAGACAATTCCATTACTTGAAGATGCTCTGGATTTATTTCCAGATGATTTCAGAATCAATATTGAAATTAAAGCCCGATCGGTACTGGATATTATTACTGTAATTAAAGTTGCCCTGATTGTGAAACAACGCGCCTTACAGAACAGGGTTATCATTTCAAGTTTCAATCCCCTGGCATTGAGAGGTGCAAAATGGGTTGATCATCGTATATTAACCGGTTTTCTGGTTGAACCCGATACCTGGAAACTGTTCAAGCTGGTCAATATTGCCGCCCCTGACTGTCTCCATCTGGAAGCGGGCCTGATTACCGATGATATCCTGCGCTTTGCCCGTCAACGGGGCCTGGCAGTAAACACCTGGACAGTAAATGATAAACCTACAATTGAATGGCTGGCTGCCAAGAGGGTCGATGGTATAATTACTGACCGGCCGGAGTATTGTCCTTTATAAGTATTCTATAGCGATAACGGTAGTATTCAAAACAAGAAATACCCGCTGTAAAGCACAACCAAAATAATATCCAGTGATAATCAGCTGGAATTGACTGTCTTATGACGGCTTGCCCCGGGATAAGGAAAGTAATAATTATTCCCAAGCCCATCAATAATTCAAAAAACCAGAAGTGTTTTGGGAATCGCAGTGGTACACCACGTTCATCGTATGACAACATAACAATAGCTGTATAAACCAATCCGGCTGATACAACAACCGGTGCCCACACCGGGCCGGCCCAGGGGGTTGGTAAAAGAAATAAAACATCCCAGGTGAACAGACTTTCCGGCCACCCCAGCATGATTTTAAGGTGCAGGTAGTAGACAATATCCCAGACACCGAACAGGAAGCCGAAAATCGCCAACCGAGTCTGGCGGGAACGGCCAATTAAAAAGGCTGTTGAGAACAATAAAACCAGGGTTGCCAGCTCGCGGATAAGTTCAGCAATTGTAATTTTAGCGGAAGCGATAACAACGGGGAATGCAAATCCTTCGGGATAATAGATATCTCTGAGGTAAATAACGACACTGGCCTCGATGATTCCAAACGAGACCCCCAATACGGTTAATGCGAGTAGTCTGGTTGAGAATTTCACAGGAACGCGACCCATTTGAGGTCTGGTTTATATATTTAAAAAAGGCAGGGACGAACTTGTTCCATTGCTACATATAAATAGACTGCTACATCCTTTTGGAACTAGCACAGTACGTCCCTGCGAAACATCACTATGTGAAGGAACTAAATTATTCTACCTATATTTCTGAAACCGAATAATGTTAAGGTTGTTAAATGATTTATTCCAGTAAAAAATATGCTTATTAAATATTTATTACTTGTTTTGAATATCCTGGTAAAACATCAGGCTGTTGCCGAAGGGATCAGTGAAATTCAGTAGACGAACCATCTCCGGGATTTCACGGATATCACTATCCAGCTTGACACCATGTTGCTCCAGATTGTACTTGGCGGCCTCGATATCTCTTACTCCCCAAACCAGAACGGCATTTCCTTTAGATTCAGTCATTTTATCAACCCGGGAGAGGCCAACATTCACCTTGGCCACCGGTGATTCCATTTCACACCAACCTAAATCGGGCAGATAGTATAATTTTTTGAACCCCAGTACTTTTCCATACCATTCCATCGCTTTTTCCATATCGGTGACATCGACGGAACAGGTCAGACCACCATCATAATTTTCTTTTAGCATAAAATTATCCTCCCTTTAGATCAACTTCGCCGCCCGGCAATTGTCGATCACCTGTGCCGGCGTTTTTCCACCGGGGATTACCGTATGGCAGGCTGGGTGCTTCAGGCAGAAGGCCAGGCTTATCTGGGTCTTGCTGTAGTTGGGGTGTTCCTGAAAAACCGGCTCCAGATCGTCTAATTCTGACAGGTAACCATTCAGCTTATCTGGTGCCAGGTTGAAGCGGCGGTGATCGTTTTCCCCGAAGCGGCTGGCGGCGGTAAATTTACCGGTGAGCAGGCCGAACAGCAATGGAATCCGCACTATTACACCAATGCCATGTTCCAGTGCCTTGGGAAACAGAACTTTTTCCGCTTCTCGCTCCAGAAGATTGTAGCGCACCTGAATGCAGTCCAATATATCCTTATGCTCATCTAGGAGGAAGGCCTGGTCGGTTTCTTTGAACGACTGAATACTCAACCCGGCATGTTTTATTTTACCGTCGCGTTTCAGTATTTCCAGTGCTTCCCAGGGCTCGTCTCTGGTAAGATTGTCCACATCGGGACTGTGGAGTTGAAGTATATCCAACGAATCTACTTTCAGGCGCCTCAAGCTCTGCTCAGCGGCCCAGACCAGGTAAGCCTTTTCATAGGTCTGTTTGATGGGACCATAACCCGAATCATCGCTGGGTGAAGCACTGTAGAAATCATTCCCAGCCTTAGTTGCAATAATTACATCGCCCTTGCCGCGTTCCTTGAGTACACCGGCGATCAGTTCCTCTGAGTGCCCAAATCCGTAGACATCGGCGGTGTCAATAAAAGTCACACCTTCATCAAGAGCGGTATGCAGTGCTTTTTTACTGACATTATCGTCAGTCTTGCCCCAGTCTCGGCCACCAATAGCCCAGGCGCCGAAGCCAACTACTGAAATTTTGGGTCCCCGCTTACCAAGCTGTGTGTATTTCACAAAACCTCTTTTAACCGCTGATTACACAGATTTAATCAGATGAATAATATATTTAAAAACCTTCTAATTCAATTAGTTAAAAATCTGTACAATCATTGTCTTTAATGCTTAAAACAACGATTGCCTGTAAAGACCATGGCGATATCATGCTCATCACAGGCGGCGATAACCTCTTCGTCGCGGATCGAACCACCGGGCTGGATCACAGCCTTGATCCCGCTGGGAGCGATCTTGTCAATACTGTCCCGGAAGGGGAAGAAAGCATCGGAAGCCAGGATACCACCCCGGGCCCGGTCACCGGATTTACGGATGGCGATGTCAACCGCATCCACCCGCGAAACCTGTCCGGCCCCAATTCCCGCCGTGGTGTTGCCATTGGCCACCAGAATACCGTTGGACTTTACATGCTTGAGTACCTTCCAGCCAAACAACATGGTGGCTACTTCCTCATCACTGGGCTGTTTTTTGGTTACGACCTTTAAATCATCTTGGGAAATAACCTTCAGGTCGGTATCCTGGACCAGCAAGCCACCATCCACATAACGGTACTTTAATTTGGCTTCCGGGGCGGGAATTGAACCCAGTTCGAGCACGCGCAAATTCTTCTTCTTAGCCAGGATTTCAAGTGCCGTCGGCTCATAATCGGGAGCCAGCACGATTTCCACAAAAACTTTGGTAATTGCTTCCGCTACGGCCGCCGTGCAGGTCTGGTTCAAGGCAATGATACCGCCAAAAGCGCTGAGGGCATCAGCGTTGAAAGCCCGTTCGTAGATATCAGTGATTTCAGTACCCACCGCAACACCGCAGGGATTAGCATGTTTAACCACCACACAGGCCGGTTCATTGAATTCCTTCAGGCAGGCCAAGGCGCCGTCCGCATCCATGATATTATTATAGGATAATTTCTTTCCCTGATGAATCTTGGCATTCAATACATTTGGTCCGGTCTGCAGTGGCAGCTTATAAGCCGCAGCAATCTGGTGGGGATTTTCGCCATAGCGCAATTCATAAAATTTATTGAAGGTGATTGAAAAATCGTCCGACAGCCGCTCATCTTTCAGGTGGTTATGGATCAGGGTGTCATATTGGGCGGTATGGCCAAAGGCGGTAGCACAGAATTTTTTACGTGTTTCAAAGGTCAGTCCACCCTGACCGGTGATTTCATCGATAACTGTATCGTAATCGTCAGGATTAACGACGACGCCAACCCACCCGACATTCTTGGCAGCACTGCGCAGCATGGTTGGGCCACCTATGTCCACGTTTTCCAGGGCGGTGGCCAGGGAAACATCCTCTTTGGATATTGTTTCAGCGAAGGGGTACAGATTACAGACCACCAGGTCGATCCATTTGATGCCATTGGCTTCTGCGTCGGCGGTATGCTGGTCACGCAGGCCTAAAATTCCACCTTCAACCAGAGGATTAATTGTTTTGACCCGGCCATCCATGATCTCCGGGAACTTGGTGTAATCAGAGACGTCAATCACAGGAATACCGGCCTCCCGCAAATTGCGGGCGGTTCCACCTGTTGATAAGATTTCCACGCCGTTATCATACAGCGCCCGGGCGAATGGTTTCAGACCCTGTTTGTCGAAGACCGATATCAGGGCGCGGTTGATCTTAATTTTGGACTGGTTGAGAGTGGGGTTTTTTAACATGGTTGTGCTCTGGTGTTAAGGTGTTCAAGTGTTAGTGTTTGGATTATATTCAAGGACATTATCCCAATGAATAAATTTTAATGGGATATCCGGATAATTAGTACAGAAAAATTTGTATTTAGAGGGCTTATATGACTCCTTGGAAAATTTAATTTCAAGAGCGCTATTCTCTTGGACAATAAAGTCAACTTCCTGTTTTTTCTGCGTACGCCAGTAGTGGATATCTTCTGGGTCAAATGTATCTGACAGTAGTCGGAAAACATAGTTCTCAAGCAATTCTCCCCGATCTTCATTTAGCCCAAGCGGATTGAAATTATTGACAAAATAATTCCGCAGTCCAAGGTCGTTGAAATATGCTTTTTTCATTTTCCGTAATTCTGTGGAAACATTGCGCACAAAAGGTGTAACTAAGGAAATGTGAAACGATTTTTCCATTAATCGTAAATAAGATTCCACAGTCTCAAATTTCACCCGAAATTTTTTACAAATTGAATTAATGTTAAGCTGACCACCAATTTGAGCAGCTACAAGCATCAGTATTTTCATATATAAATCAGGATAGTGGACAGTTGATTCAAGAGCATCTTTTTTTACATAAGAGCGTGCTAATTCCCTGAGGATATTTTGTTTTTCGCTCGGCGAAGATTCCAGTACTACTTCGGGATAACCGCCATAAAGTAAGTATTCTGCAAATAATCTATGGAGTTCTGGTTTGTAAGTTAAGGGTAGAACACTTGAATGAACGTATTGTGAGATTTCCTCCCGGTCTTTAAACATTAGAAATTCTTTGAATCCCATTGTTGGCAAATGAAAAATACGTTTTCTGCCGGCCAGTGAATCCTTGAACTTTTTATCGATGTAAAAACCAGATGAACCGGTTGCAATCAATTTTAGTTGATTTTGATATTCATCGTACAAGTATTTCAAGAAATTAGACGGGTCGTCGAGGTATTGAATTTCATCAATAAATATATGAAATCTTTCATCTTTGCTTAGCGGGGGGATAAACTGGAAAATATTTTTAGGATTCTGGTTTAACACCCCTAATAGAGATTTGTCCTCTAATGTAACAAAAACCGATTGAGTATTTGTCTTAGATAAAAATTTCTCCAGTTCTTTTAAAAGAGTTGTTTTACCTGTCTGCCGAGCCCCCAGCAGTAAAGTAATTTGCTTCTTTGGTAAATGATCTTTAATCGTATCAAATAATAATCGGTTTTTCATTAATGGTCAATAGACATGGTTTTGGAATATTATGCCGCTATTTAAGTTGTTGATTGGAATATTACTCCTTATTTGTGTACGCAATATTGGAATATTATTCCATGGAAACAAGGTGTAATTCCAAAATTATTCCAAATTTCCAGTTTTGGAATATCGTTTAATTACTTCAATAAAGGCTTTACCTTCCAATTTCTGAACCTTGGCTTTCAGGGTTTCGGGCGTGTCATCAGGCTCAACAGCACATTTCTTCTGGATAACAATCGGTCCCTCATCAACTGCGGCCGTAACCAGATGAATAGTACAGCCCGTCTCGGTTTCGTTGTTGGCCAGCACTTCCTCGTGGACGTTGGTATCCATACCGCCGGCATATTTTGGCAGCAATGATGGGTGGACATTCAGTACCTTGCCATCCCATTCACGGCAGAAATCGGCCGACAGGATACGCATGAAACCGATCAGCAGGACCAGGTCTACGTCATATTTCCGGAGTTCGGCTGTCATCAGGGCGTCGAATTCTTCCCGGGTCTGGCCCTTGTGGCTGATGAAAATATGCCTGACACCGTGATTTTCAGCCCGCTCCAGAATGAAAGCCTTGGAACGGTTGCTGATTACAATTTCTATTGAAGCGTCGATGATACCTTTGTTGATGGCCTCAATGATGGCCTGCAGGTCGGTGCCTTTGGTGGAGCCAAGCACGCCCAATCTGAGCGGTGCCATCACTTGATCCTCAATTCATTCATATGTTTGATACGTTTTTGGACTAAATCATCAGTTCCGATATCCTTCCGGAAAAAGACCGGTCCGGCAATACGTTCAATTTCTTTCTGGGCAATTGATTCTGCTTCAGGTAGTGAATCAGCAATGCCAACCACAGCGGCGGTACGTGATCCGGTCTCGTATAGACCATTCGGCTTTTCATCAACGGCTGCCAGATACAGCTGATCCTGATTTTCCACACCGGAAATATCGATTGGTTTATTTTTCACCGGTGCGTCGGGGTAACCTTCCGGTACGGCATATTTACAGACTGTGGCCCGATTTGAAAAAACAGCCATTTCCTGTGTCAAGCCACCATTAACGATGGCTTCACAGATCACAACAAAATCACTTTCCAGAATGGCCAGCAGATTCATGCATTCCGGGTCACCGAAGCGGGCATTATATTCAATTAATTTGACGCCATTGGCAGTAGCGATGAAACCGCCATATAAAATTCCCTTATAACCCTCACTAAATTCTTCTTCCAAAGCCTGCATGGTGGCCATGTTGATTGCCTGGGCCTCGGAGATGTCCCGGGATGAAAGGAATGGCAGGGAGTGGTTGGCGTCGGAATAGGATCCCATACCACCGGTGTTGGGGCCGGTATCACCTTCGTAGGCTCGCTTATGGTCCTGGACCGCCGGCATGTGGGCCAGATGGCGGCCATCACAGAAACTCATCAATGAGAATTCCTGCCCAAGCAGCTTTTCTTCAATCACAAATGATTTATTGCCGTTAACCAGCTCCTGGCAGTAGGCCAGTGCCTCGGCGTGACTGGCTAAATGGTCTCCGGCTACCTTTACACCTTTACCGCCCATCAGGCCGTCATACTTCACGACGTACAGGTCACCCAGCTCAGTGAGGTATTCTGGCACGCCTTCCATGGAATCAAACACCCGGAAACGTGGACCACCGGGTACGCTGTATTTGGAAAGCAGGTTGCGGGTAAAGGCCTTGCTGGTTTCCAATTGAGCCAGGCCTTTTTTTGGTCCCACACAGGGTATTCGTGCTTGCCATAAAGCATCAGCCACTCCAGCAGCTAAAGGTGCTTCCGGACCAATTACAGCAATCTGGATATCATTAGCGATTGCAAATTCGGTTGCCTCGTTTGGATCATTGATATTACCAACGATGTATTTTATGCATAATTGCCTGATACCAGGATTGACACTGCTGGCAAGGCAGAATAATTTTGCGTTCTGGGGTGAGCGAATAACGGCCCGTGCGATTGCATGCTCCCGGGCACCTGATCCAATTAACAGGATGTTCATAACCTACTCCCTGGTTGCTTGTTGCGCCTCGAACTGGAACATTTTTTCATCATCAACATCACCTGTAATGTATTGCCCGTCCAGGCAAGCCATACAGGGGCGATGAATATGATGGTCTCCCTTGCGGGTTACCGCCTCCAATAAATCATCGATATCCTGATACAGTAGTTTATCCACTTCCATAAATTCGGCGATCTCGTCCATGGTCATGCTTGAGGCAATGAGTTCGCCGCGCGTGGGAATATTTACGCCATAGAAACAGGGCGATTTGACCGGTGGGCAGGCAGAGACAAAAAATACTTTTGTGGCACCGAACTCTCGAACCATTCTGACAATCTCCCGGCTGGTGGTTCCCCGGACAATACTATCGTCTACAATTAAAACCTTTTTATTACGAATTTCCAGTTCCTGTGGTACCAGTTTGTAGCGTACCGATTGTTCCCGCTCTTCTTGACCAGGCATGATGAATGTGCGACCAATAAAGGGGTTTTTATACAATCCCTCTGAATAGCGCACCCCCAGTTCCTGGGCGAACGATAGAGCGGCGGTATTTGCGGTGGAAGGAGCCGGGATAACAATATCGGGCAGATCATCAGGATATTTTTTCATCCATTGTTCCGCCAGATTCTGGCCCATGCGCAGCCGTGACCGGTAAACGTTTACCGCGTTCATGGTCGTATCCGGCCGGGCGAAATACACATATTCGAAAACGCAGGGCGACAACGGTTTTTCTGTTAATATTCTGCTTTGAGGTGGACCGTCTTCCGGTATATAGATTACTTCTCCGGGTTGAACATCTCCGACATGCTCAAACCCAAGGGAATAATAAACCGATGTTTCGGAACAGAAAATATAGTCGGTACCCCCATCCTCGTTATGGCGTTCGCCCTTGGTGAGGGGCCGGATTCCATGGGGATCACGAAAGACCACCATTCCCTTGCCAATTATCGTTGAGATTACCGAGTAGGCCCCGCTTACATATTTGAATATTTCACCAACAGCAGAACAGATCTGGTCAAAGAATTCAGGTGGATCCGGATTATTGGCCAGCCGATTCAGGGCGTCACCGAAATAATGGAGGATCACCTCCACATCCACGGTTGAATTCATATGTCGGCGATATGAATGGTAGAGCTGGTTGGTCAGTTCTTCCTGGTTGACCAGGTTCCCGTTATGGGCCATGGCAATCCCGTAAGGAACACCGGTCCATACCGGCTGGGCATCTTCCCGGCTATAGCCACCGGCTGTGGGATAACGGGTTTGTCCGATGCCAATATTTCCCTGCAGGCGCGCCATATTATGTTCGTCAAAGATATCACGAACCAGACCGACGCCTTTTTTAATATGAAAACGCTTGTTATAGGTGATAATTCCGGCAGCATCCTGCCCCCGGTGCTGCAGTTGGATCAGGCCTTCATAGAGCTCCCCGGCCACCGGTTTACAGGATTTTATCCCGACTACACCACACATTATTTCAGCAACTCCACAATTTCTTTAGCCAGCCCGATGTAATTATGAGGTGTCAGATCCATCAATTTCAGACGTTCTTCTTCTGATATATCAAGATCGGCCACGAAGGCGCGGATATCTTCTTTGCCGATTGAATGTCCGCGGGTGGCTTCTTTCAGCGCCTCGTAAGCATCTTCCTTACCGGCCTTTCGCAGAATGGTTTGAATCGCTTCGGCCAACACTTCCCAGTGCTGGTCCAGTTCATCGTTTGCGGCGGCCCGGTTGGGCAGTAACCGCCCAAGTCCGGACTGAATATTCTTAATTGCCAACAGCAAATGGGCTACCGGTACCGACTGGTTCCGGATAGCGGTACTGTCCGACAGATCGCGCTGGAGGCGGGAAACAGTAAGTTTCTTTGCCAGGTGATCCAGAACGGAACTGGCAATTCCCAGATTGCCCTCGGCATTCTCGAATTTGATCGGGTTGACCTTATGGGGCATCGTACTGGACCCCACTTCCCCGGCCACCGTTTTCTGCTGGAAAATCCCGCGGCTGATATAGGTCCATGTATCACGGCAGAGATCAAGTAAAATTGAATTGATTCTGATCAGTCCGTGGTAACTCTCAGCCAAAGAATCGTGGGCTTCAATTTGAGTATTGGTAAGATTCGGCTCCAGCCCCAGGCTCTTTACAAACCGGACGCTGAATGACTGCCAGTTCACCTCCGGAAAACCGACAACATGGGCGCCCCAGGTACCGCTGGCACCGGCCAGTTTGCCTAACAATTTATGATGTTGAAGAAAGCTGATCTGCCGGTCGAGACGGCTGGCGAATACAGCCAGCTCTTTACCCAGGGTGGTCGGGGTGGCCGGTTGCCCGTGGGTCAGGGAAAGAAGCGCAAAATTCTTATTGCGGCGCGCCATGGTGCGCAGGGTACGATACAGTTTTTTCAGCGGTGGAATGATGGCATGCTTAAGGGCATCATAGTACATCAGGGAATAGGAGAGATTATTAACATCCTCCGAGGTCAGGGCAAAATGCAGCCAGGGCCCCAGTTTTTTAAGTCGCGTGTTCTGGATTTTTTCCCGCAGATAATATTCCACTGCTTTTACATCGTGGCGGGTCTCGTTCTCGATTTCCTTTACCCGTTCCGCATCGGCCGGAGTGAAATCGTGATATAGTTTCCGTATCTGGGTTTGCTGGGCGGTGGTCAGCGGTGTCAGGGCGGTAAACTTTTTTTCCAGGCTGAGGGCAATCACATATTCCACCTCTACTTTGAGGCGGTACTTGATTAAAGCATACTCGGAAAGGAAAATACCGAGTTCAGCCAGCTGACTCTGGTAACGGCCGTCTATTGGCGAGATGGCAGTCAACTGGAAATAACTTTTCTCCGGGATATCCATACCGATCAGGAATTAATCTTTAAAATACGTTCCGCTGCCAGGGCACAGTTGCCGGGATCAAGCACGGTAAGGACCGGCGCCTTGCTGGGCATTTGCAGGGTAGAGTTAATATTAACCATCATATCAACCTTGTCCTTGAATGGAGGACAGGCCAGAGTAGGATGAGCACTGTTGGCGGCCACAAAGCCGGAAAGGGCATTGGAACGTCCGGCGATCGTGATATATACAACATCACTGCGATCGTTGTATTTATTTAAAACTTCCAGTACTTCCAGGGGTTGTTTATGTGCGGAGGCCACATATTCCTGGTTGTCAATACCAAGCTCATCCAGCCTGGAAGTAATTTTTTTGACGTGGTCCTTATCGCTGACAGACCCCATAATAAGTATGGCAGGCATAATTTCTCCTTCCTGCAGGATTAGCTCGTGAGAGCTTGAGTAATATTATCTAATATCCGCTGATCTATCGACTGATCGGCGGCAGGGAACTGGAATTTTTCACCGGTGATGGTCTCGTACAGATAAATATAGCGCCGGGATAATTCAATTACCAGCTCATCCGGGGCCGGTGGCAGATCGGCATCATTATAGGGGTCGCAGTTATCCCGGAACCAGAGGCGGATGAATTCCTTGTCGATATTCTGCGGTTCGTTACCGGCAGCCAATCGTTCATCGTAGGTTTCGGCGATCCAGTAGCGGCTTGAGTCAGGGGTATGGATTTCATCGATCAACAGGATATTTCCCTTGGCATCACGGCCCATTTCGTATTTGGTATCTACCAGGATCAGGCCGTGTTTGGCAGCAATTTCCTGACCGAACCGGAACAGTTCCAGCGCCTTAGCGGCACAATAGTCCCAGTCGGCTTGGGTCATCCAGCCTTCACTGACGATATCTTCCGGACTGATCGGCCGGTCATGTTCCTTTTCCTTGGTGGTGGGGGTAATAATATTTGCCGCCAGCTTCTGGTTTTTCACCAGGCCTTCCGGCAGGGGATTGCCGCAGTAATTGCGGGAGCCGTTTTTGTAATGGGTCCACAGGGCCGTATCGGTGGAGCCGGTGATATATCCCCGCACCACGAATTCAATCGGGAAAACGGTGCATTTTTTTCCCAGTGTGGCGTTGGGATCGGGAATACCCAGTACATGGTTTGGCAAAATATGTCTGGTTTTTTCGAACCACCAGGCGCTGGTCTGATTGAGCACCTGGCCCTTGAAGGGAATTGAAGCCAGCACACGGTCAAAGGCACTGAGCCGGTCAGTAGTTATGAGCACCAGCTTATCTTCCAGCAGATAGGTGTCACGGACCTTTCCGGTGATTTTTTCACCCTGCGGTAGATCGGTGGCTGTGAGACAGTTATTTAAATGCGGTTTGATTTGAGTTGTGTAATCATTCATTGGACTGATAATAGTAACAGTTATGGGCCAGAGGGTTGAACAGGATGTGGGTGTCAAGAACCTGTTGTACGACCTGATCCAGATCTCCATCGGTAGTGCTGATGGTCCACAGTTGGCCGTGCTTGATTTCGGTCAACTCATCAAGCTCGAAGCGCTTGGTGAGCATTTCCAGTTTCTGTTGTCCCAATACATCCTCGTGATTGTGTACCAGCAGCTGGACACTATCCTGATTTTTTGGCATTGTTACCAGGATTTCCTTGTTGCTGTTGTACAGTTCCCCCGAAGCATTAATTTTCGCAATTAATTCCGGTGTTGGTGCTGATTTTGTTTTCACTTCCCAGTGTGTGTGCCGGGTTACCAGGGCAGTGATCCCCAAATGCTGCAAGGCATTATGCACCGATGCGGCGGTATTGTCAGTGATTATCAGTTCTACCGTCATTTCCAGAGCTTCCGGATCCGGTGAATACGGCTTTATTTCCGCCGATACTTTTTCAAAATCCAGGTATTGTTGCTGTGACCGCTCACCGGATAGAATATAATCGCGCATTGAGGTGAAAATAGCGTCACCCAGTGGTGTTCTTTCCGGGTGGGGCATGATCGATATAACATTACCGGCCGGATTGCAGACCGCTGCCAGATTATACCGCGAACCATTTGGATTGACCGGAAATTCGTTGGAGACGTTTCCTTCATCATCGCAATACCGGAATACGGTCTGGTCATTGTCGATCAGAGTATTCAGAATTTCATCGCTGGTGACAAAACGCCCCTCCGCGTGGGCCAGGGGAATCGTGATCCAATCCCCGATTTTAAGATGGCGAGTGAAAGCGGTTCGTTCCGGAGGTACACTAAGCTGGAGATTGGCCCAGGTATTATAGTAGCCGGTGCCCATTACATGACCATCTTTAATACGCTTGTTGTCGGTGAGGCCCAGCCCGGGTTTATAATATTTTCTTCCGGGAATTAGTCCTTTTTCCACCAGGATCTGGGCGCCATTACAGATACCCAGCACCGGTTTCCCGGCTTCCGCCTCCTGCTGGATGATATTCATGATCGGATCCAGGGAAGCGATCACACCGGCCCGGGAACGGTCCTCATAGGAAAAGCCACCGACGATTACATATCCCTGGCAGGTATGTAATTTCTCTGCCGGTTCGTTCCAAAGTACCTCCAGTGGTTCCATCCCGGCCCTCCGGACAGCCTTGAAGGTTTCCCGCTCGGTGTTGGAGCCGGGAAACTGAATGATCCCGATGGTAATATTTTCTGTCACTGGACTATCCAAACAATACTTCTTTATTCCCGCCGGTTACCGTTCCAATGGAATATACCGCCGGTTTAAAAATTTCTTTAATCGCTGCGGTGACAGCCTCCGCATCAACTTCATCAACAAACAGGGCCAGCCCGATACCCATATTGAAAGTACGGAACAGGTCGTCCTCATCCAGATTACCCAACTGCTGCATTACCTTGAACAGGGGTGGAATTTCCCAGCCGGAGCGATTAATACTGATGGAACACCCATCCGGCAGTACCCGCGGCAGGTTATCGATGAAACCACCACCGGTGATGTGGGCAATACCTTTTATTGCCAGGCCGCGATTCAGTAATTCCAGCACCGGATTGGTATAATTGATATGTGGTTCCAGCAGGGCTTCACCTACTGTCCGGCCCAATTCCGGAAGGTGGTCGCCAACTGAATATTTACCGACTTCAAAAAATAGTTTACGGGCCAGAGAATAGCCATTGGTATGCAATCCACTGGAAGCGATGCCGATGACACGGTTACCGGGTGAGATTGATTTTCCGGTAATAATTTTTTCTTTATCAACTATGCCTGTGACGATTCCAACGAGATCATTTTCCCCCGGCAGGTAGGTATCGGGCATTTCGGCTGTTTCACCTCCGACCAGGGAGACGCCGATATCCAGGCAGGCTTCGGCGATTCCATCGACAATGGCCGCAACCACCTCCGGTTCCAGCTTATCGTTGGCGATATAATCCAGAAAGGTCAGCGGCTTAGCTCCCGCCACGATTATATCGTTACAACAGGCACTGACCAGGTCGTGTCCAATTGTATCATATTTATCCATCAGACGGGCGATAATTATTTTAGTGCCCACGCCATCGATACTCTGGGCCAGCACCGGGTGGCGGTAATCGTTCAGCAGGCTTTTCAGATCGTAAAAGCCACCGAACCCGCCCAACTCTGAAAGCACAGCAGGTGTGTAGGTACTGTGCACACTGGCCTTGATCCGTTCAACAGCTTCGTTACCGGCATCGATATTGACCCCGGCGGATTTATAATCCACTTTATTTTTATTGGACATAATTATACCAGCTTGTCCCGCAAACCATTCTCCCAGACATCATGGGCATGCTGGAGAGAAAGGTTGATGCAGTCATCGATAATAATCGCCTGATGGTCGGTAGTGTTCCCGATCTTATGAAATACCAGGTCATATTTCTGCAGCAGATGGTTGACGGCAGCTGCATTTTCCGGAGCCACTTCCAGTAAAAACCCTCCGGTTTCAGTAAATATTTTTTTATCTTTTCTCAGATCGCCGGGTATATTAACCTCGCAGCCGATTCCATTGACAAAGGTCATTTCTGCCAATGCTACGGCAATACCACCCTCGGAAATATCATGGATAGCCAGAACAAGTTCGCGATCTGCTGTATCGATCACGGCATAGAGCTGGTTGCGGACTTCTTCCAGATCCGGTTTCGGCAGATTAGCGCCTAATTTATTGAATAAGCTGTAATAAGTACTTCCGCCGCATTCATCCTTACGCTCACCAACCAAATAGATCAGCGAATCAGCCTGTTTGAAATCCTGGGTTGCAGCTTTGGTTCCGTCATCCATGCGTCCCAGACAACTGATGATCGGGCTGGGAGGAATGGCACCATTCCGGGATTCGTTATAAAAGCTGACGTTCCCGGCAATGATCGGTACCGGTGATCCCGGATACTCCTTGAGATGGATAATATCGCAGGTATCGACGATACCACGGCAAGCCTCGGCGAATTCCCACATCTGTTCCGGATTTTCCGGATTACCAAAACACAGACAATCGGTAAGGGCCTGGGGTGAGGCACCGCTGGCAGCCACGTTGCGCATGGATTCCACTACGGCGTTCACCGCGGCCCAGTAGGGATTGATTTTTCCGAAACGCGGGTTATGATCGGTGGACAGGGCAATCCCAACAGCACGAATTTCTTCCGGGTATTCACGGCTGTTGAAGGGTTGCAGTACACCGGCATCACTGAGTCCCGCATCCACCGTAACACGCCCCTGGACCTGTTTGTCGTAGGTTTCAAAAATGGCTTCCCGGCTGGCGATATTTTCATGTCCCAGCAGGTCCAGTAATATTTTATTATAATCGCTTGGTTCCGGCAGGTCCGGTTCGTTGAATTTCCGTTGGGGGTTCTGAGTTGGTCGATTGTACAGGAAACCCTGGGTCACTTTAGGGGCCGGGGCATTGACGATTTCTTCACCATTGGCGTGAACAACATAATTTCCATCATCCCGGATGCGACCCACCACCCGTGCTTCCGCCAGTTCGGAAATACCGGGCAGATCAAAAGTTTTATTGTAATGTTTGAGGATCAGTTTGGTGATTTCCGGTGGGGAGACCCACATGAAACGTTCCTGCGTCTCAGAGCAAAGGTAAACCGAGGGATGCAGGTTTTCCATACTGATGTGGACCTTGTCGATCCAGACTTCAGCGCCATAACCGGCCGTATCGGCCATCTCAACACTGGCACAACTCACACCGCCAGCTCCCAGATCCTTAAATCCGACCTTATTCAGCAGACCGCGTTCTTTTAATATTTTAAACAGGGCATAAGATGATTTCAGCAGATGGCGTTCCAGAAAGGCATTGGGTTCCTGAACCGCACCTTTATTCTGTTCTTTCTTTTCCTCCTCCAGTTCGAGTGAAGCGAAACTGGCACCACCGAAACCACTGTTGTCGGTGGGTTTGCCCACTAAAATAATGTCATGACCATTAGCCTCTGGCGGAGCATAGGAATGCAGAATGTCATCTTCCCGCAGAATACCGAGCGTTACCAGTGTGACCAGGCAATTGTCGTTATAATCCTCATCGTAATACAGATCACCGCCGATGTTGGGAATTCCCAGAGGATTACCATAGCCGGCGATGCCGGCCACCACACCGTCGTGGATCCATTTGGTCTTGTTGGTCTTAATATCACCGAAGCGCAGGGAATCGGTACAGGCGATCACTTCGGCACCCATGCAGAGCACATCCCGGACATTGCCGCCCACCCCGGTGGCCGCCCCCTCGTAAGGGACTACCTGGGATGGGTGATTATGGGATTCGTGGCTCATTACCACACACCAGTTATGACCATCATTGTCCCTGGCGACCGTAACCACCCCGGCGTCTTCCTTGGCACCCAGAATCACGTTAGGGCCTTCGGTTATAAATTTTTTCAGGTAGTTGCGGCTGCTTTTATAGGAGCAGTGTTCCGAACCTTCGATAGAAAATAAAACGCACTCCGCCAGGGAAGGGGGCCTTCCCAGAAATTCATTCTGGACCTGTAAAATTTCATCCACGGTCAATGGAATATTGTATTTGGACAGGGTGGATTTTATTTCGGTGGGCGAGAGAACGGAAAAATCGATTATCTCATCCGTAAACGGCATGGCTAACGTACCAGGGTTTGGTGGCGCTCCGGTCCCAGCGATATAATCGCCACCGGGCATTGGAGCTGGTCTTCAATAAATTTGATATAGGTTTGCATCGCTTGGGGCAAACCGTCGAAACCGGCCCTTAACATTTCTTCGATTTCGGCTGGCGTAAGATCGTCCCAACCTTCGAGAATTTCATATACCGGCCGCGCCTTGCGATATTGAGTAAGACTGGCGGGCACCTCGGTTAATCTTTTTCCATCGACTTCATAGGCAACACAGACCGGCAGTTTTTTAAAACCCGTGAGGATATCCAGTTTGGTCATTGCCAGTCCGGTGATTCCATTAACGCGGACCGCCTGGCGCAACTGAACAAGATCCAGCCAGCCCACCCGTCGCGGACGGCCGGTGGTGGTACCGTATTCGTCGCCTTTATCCCGCAGGGCTTTGGCTTCCACCTCATCCAGTTCGGTTGGAAAGGGACTGATCCCAACCCGGCTCACATAAGCTTTGGCAATACCGATGATATTTGGAATTTCCCGCAGGGTCAGTCCGGCACCTACCGCAACGTGCCCGGCAGTCATATTACTGCTGGTCGTGTGGGGATAAATTCCGTGGTCGACGTCCAGGCTCAGTCCCTGGGCGCCTTCAAAAAGAATTTTTTTACCGGCCTTGTAGGCCTGATATAATTCCAGGGAAGTATCGGCCACCATCGGGCGCAACCGATCACCATAAGCGAGGAATTCGTGATAGATTTTTTCCAGGTCAAGGTCGCACTCGGTTCCGAATACTTTGGTAACCAGATCGTGATTGAACTGGAATGATTTTTCCAGCTTTTCCCGGAATATTTCAGGTTCCAGCAGGTCGATGATGCGAATCCCATGGCGGTACATTTTATCGGCATAGACCGGCGCGATCCCGCGCTTTGTACTGCCGGCGGCCAGCTTACCCTGGTGGCCGGTGAGGCCTTCGTCAACAGCGATATGGTAGGGCATAATTACGTGAGCCCGGTCGCTGATTTTGATATTGGGATTCACACCCCGTTTTTTAAGTCCTGCCAGCTCTTCCAGCAGAACCCCGGGATCGATGACAGTACCATTTCCGATGATACTGCAGGGACGGTTATACAGGACACCGGAGGGAATCAAATGGAGTTTGTATACTTCACCATCGACGATGACGGTGTGGCCGGCATTATTGCCACCATGAAAGCGGACAACATAATCGGATTGGCCGGAAAAAAAGTCTGTAATTTTCCCTTTACCCTCGTCGCCCCATTGAGCTCCGACGATAATCGTAACAGGCGACTGGCTCAAACCAGTGGTCATATTAGAAGATTAGTTACTTTCGGCAGTGGTGAAATTGGGAAAAATGAAACGAAATCGACCCGTAAGATTAGGGGTAAAAAATCATAAGGTCAAAAATAAAGATCATACATTTTTTTTATTTTACTGAGCCACAGCAGATGCCGGTTTAATAGCCTTAAGTATTGTATTATTATACATTGGACAGTATAAATTTACTCAATTCAACTAACGCCATAAAAGATCAGCCTGTTTAACTTTCCCGGTCAGATCTGGAATAAAAATTGAACAAACAGAATTTAAACAAGAAACCCAAAGTACTGCTGCTGGAGAATATTAACCCACAGGCCGTGGAATACTTCAAAGCCAACGGTTGTGATGTTACGTCACTGGCAGGCGGGCTGGATGAAGATGAATTAATTGATAGAATGTCCGATATCCAGGTGTTGGGAATTCGCTCCAAGACGACCATAACCGAAAGAATTCTAGATAAATCTCCCCAGTTATTGGCCCTGGGCGCTTTTTGTATCGGTACCAAACATATCGATCAGAATGCCAGCCTGCTGCGCGGTATCCCGGTTTTTAATGCTCCCTACAGCAATACACGTTCGGTAGTGGAACTTACCCTGGCGGAAATAATGGCTCTGAGTCGGAATATGGTTGAAAAAAGCTACCTGGCTCACTCAGGCCGCTGGGAAAAATCGGCTCGGGGAAGCCATGAAGTGCGTGGAAAAACACTCGGTATTGTGGGCTACGGTAATATCGGTTCACAACTCTCGATTCTGGCCGAGGCCCTGGGAATCTATGTAATCTACTATGATATTGAAGAGAAACTGGCCCTGGGAAATGCCCGGAAATGTAATTCTTTGCGTGAATTGCTGAAGCAGTCGGATTTTGTTTCGATTCACGTGGATGACCGCCCGGAGAATGAAGGTCTGATTGGAGCCAAAGAATTTAAAATGATGTCCGATGGAGTAATTTTCATTAATTCCAGCCGTGGTAAAATGGTTGACCTGGAAAGCCTGGTTACCGCAATGGACAGCGGGAAAGTCCGTGGTGCCGCCATCGATGTATTTCCTTACGAACCGAAAACCAACCAGGAACCGTTTAAGACAGTTTTACAGGGGTTGCCCAATGTAATTCTGACGCCTCATATCGGAGGCAGCACGGAAGAGGCCCAGCAGAAAATAGCCACCTTTGTCCCGCAGCGCCTGGTGGATTACCTGCATACCGGTGATACCTCGATGAGTGTCAATTTTCCCCAGCTGCAGCTTTCAACTTTTGAAGGCGCTCACCGCTTTATTCACCTCCATCGTAATGAGCCGGGCGTACTGGCCCAGATTAACCATATCTTTGCTTCCCGGCAGATAAATATTCTGGGACAGTATCTGAAAACCAACGAAAAGATTGGTTATATGATTGCCGATGTCAGTAATAATTACAGTCCCAACGTGATCAAGGAACTGGAGGCGATTGACCATACAATCAGGTTCCGTGTTTTATACTGATAATGGATAAAATATATTTAACACCGGGTCCGTCGCAGCTCTATCCCACGGTAAAGGATCATATCACCACAGCCCTGTCAGAGAGTGTGCTTTCCATTTCCCATCGCAGCGCTGCTTTTCAGGATATCTATGCCTCGACCGAGAAAAACCTGCGACAACTGCTGTCTATTCCAGATGACTATTATCTGGTGTTTCTGTCATCGGCCACGGAAGCCATGGAGCGGATCATTCAGAGCGGGGTCGACAAACACAGCCACCACCTGGTAAACGGTGCCTTCTCAAAGCGTTTTTACTCGATTGCACAAGAACTGGGAAAAAATCCAGGTAAGACCGTAGTTGACTGGGGGCAGGGTTTCGATCTTGCGCAGGTGAAGCCGATTGAAGGCGTAGAACTGATTGCCATTACCCACAATGAAACCAGCACCGGGGTTGCCCTGCCGCTGGAACAGATATACAAGTTGAGGTCAACCTTCCCGGATAGTCTGCTGGCGGTGGATATTGTCAGTTCTGCTCCCTGTGTCAATCTTGATTTCTCCCAGGTGGATGCGGCTTTTTTTTCAGTTCAAAAGGGGTTTGGTCTTCCAGCCGGTTTAGGTGTTTTGGCGATCAATCAACGCTGCCTGGATAAGGCGGAAAAACTCCGGGCTGACGGTAAATCGATCGGAAGCTATCACAGCCTGCCGGCCCTGCTGGAAAAAGCCGCCAGAAAACAGAACCCGGAAACACCTAATGTTTTGGGGATTTATCTATTGGGTGAAGTCTGTGCGGATATGATTGACAAAGGAATCGATATAATCCGCCGGGAGACTGTGCAGAAAGCGGATTTACTATACGATACCATTGAGGAACACCCTGACCTGAGAAACTTCGCCGCCGATGATGTTCGTTCAAAAACTGTTGTTGTGGCCGAGACTAAAACGGATTCTGCTGAGTATATCCAGGCCTTGTCACAAAAAGGGTTTATTATTGGTAGCGGCTATGGTAAGTATAAAACAATCCAAATCAGGGTCGCCAATTTTCCGTCTCATGCGGTTGATGCTGTTGAACAACTAGCAGATTATCTGACAGATATGTAATTCACACTGGTTATTAACCGGTTTCCTCAAACACATTGAAAACTACCCCGAACGGATCTTTCAAATAGCAGCGTCCACCCTTTCCTTCCCAGACGATTACTTCACAACCGGCTTCCATCAGGTATTGTTTCCCCTTATTCAGATCGTCACAGAGAAACTCGGCCACTTGACCTGTCAGCGGACTTTCTTCCAGGAATAACCGGCCTGGACCGCGACCTAACTCTATGCCCTGCTTATCGCGGTGAACGATTTCCAGGCCCAGCTGACCGTGGTAGTAATCGATGGCCTTTGCCAGATCTGGGACCTGAACGGCCATACAGCGGCTGAAACGAAATTGCATTGGTTCTCTCCTTTTCATCCGCACAATACGGAGCCCCCGTTTACATTTATGACTTCCCCGGTAATCTGGCGGCTCTTATCACCGGCCAGGAATACGATGGTATTGGCCACATCTTCGGCGGTGGCAACCCGCTTTAACGGTATCTCCTCCAGGATACGCTGGCGATCGGGACCGTGAATACTTACCCGGGACATATCGGTATCCACCCAGCCGGGTGCCACGGCGTTGACCCGGTAAGCGGACCCTAATTCTACCGCCAGGGATTTTGTCATACCGGGCATAAATGCCAAAAAGTGTTGTTTTTAGCGTTTACAAAGATATAAGAACCA